>NZ_CP091740.1:2201115-2515560 GCF_022014595.1 Solitalea lacus
GGCCAATGTTAATCCAACCTTTTGGCAACTCTATGCCCTCGTTTTAATTATTACAATTGTACTGTCGCGTGTTACATATCATTACGAGAAATACTTTGTTGACTTAGGTAACCGGCTTATAAATAAAAGAAATATGGTCACTAACTAATGCAATAAAAAAATAATCCCCCATTTTGAAAATAAATGGGGGATTGTTTTTATTGCGTAAAGTATTGCGGCTATTCAAAAAACTCTTTCATTTTCTCGAAGAAGCTTTTCTCGTTTTTGCCCGGATTAGGCTTAAAGTTTGGTGATTCTTTCAGTTTTTCAAGCATTGCTTTTTCCTCAGCTGAAAGATTCTTTGGTGTCCAAATATTTACATGCACTAATTGATCACCACGGGTATAGCTGTTTACTTCCTTAATACCTTTTCCTTTTAGGCGTAATATTTTGCCTGCTTGTGTTCCCGGATCAATTTTGATGCGAGCACGGCCATCTATGGTAGGTATTTCAGTAGAAGTACCTAAAGCAGCATCAATAAAGCTTAAGTATAAATCGTAAACAATATTGTTTCCATCACGTTTCAGGGTTTCATGTTCAACTTCCTCAATCAGAATGATCAAATCACCAGGAACTCCGCCACGTGGAGCTGCATTTCCTTTTCCACTTAAAGAAAGTTGCATGCCATCACTTACTCCAGCCGGAATATTGATTTTTAGCGTTTCTTCACCACGAACAACCCCTTCGCCGTGACAAGAAGTACAACGGTCGGTAATAATTTGTCCTTCACCATGACAAGTAGGACAGGTGCTGGTGGTTGCCATTTGGCCCAAAATGGTATTGGTTACCTTTCTGACACTTCCGCTGCCACCACAGGTAGAACATGATTTGAAAGAAGAACCTCCTTTGGCACCGCTGCCATTACAAGTGCTGCAGTTTATCTGCTTTTGCACCTTAATGGTTTTCTCAACCCCGTTGGCAATTTCTTCTAAAGTAAGTTTAACTTTTATCCGAAGATTAGAGCCCCTTGGTACACGACGGCCACCAGAGCGACCACCGCCACCGCCGAAAAAGCTTTCAAAAGGATGCGCACCACCGAATATATCTCCAAACTGGCTGAAGATATCCTCCATATTCATGCTGCCACCACCATATCCACCTTGTCCTCCGGCAGCACTTGCACGGTGTCCAAATTGATCATAACGTTGGCGTTTTTCCTGATTGCTTAATATTTCGTAAGCTTCGGCCGCTTCTTTAAAATGTTCTTCAGCTTCTTTATCTCCCGGGTTTTTGTCTGGGTGATATTTGATTGCCAGCTTGCGATAAGCTTTTTTTATCTCATCAGCGCTAGCAGTTCTGGAAACTCCTAATATATCGTAATAATCTCTTTTGGTTGACATGCTTTAAGCTCCTACAACTACTTTTGCGTAACGAACTACCTTGTCGTTCAAATAATATCCTTTTTCAACCACATCCATTACCTTTCCCTTCATTTCTTCATTAGGAGCAGGAATATTGGTGATTGCTTCATGCAATTCAGCATCAAATGGCTGGCCTATAGCCTCCATTTCCTTCAAGCCTTGTTGCGTTAACGTATTTCTAAATTTGTTGGCAATAAGCTTAATGCCTTCTAATGCGGCATCATCTTCACGGCCGTCAAAAGATTTTATTGCGCGGTCAAAATCATCAAGAACAGGCAATAATGATTTGATAACGTCTTTTCCTGCCGTTTGAATTAATTCTACACGTTCTTTTGAAGTACGACGACGGAAATTGTCAAATTCAGCATATAAACGAAGATATTTTTCATTTGCCAGATCCAACTCTTCTTTTAATACTTTTTCAGGAGATGCCACTTCTTCAGCAACTGCCATACTTTCCTGAATTTCTGCTGCATCTGCAGTATTGTCAATAAACTCTTCGTGCGCCTGATTTTCTCTATTTTCCATATCTTTTTTCTTATTCTTCAACATAGCTTTAAGTTGATTGATAAGTTGCATTAAACTAATTGCTGATTTGTCAAAAATATTGCCAACACAATAAAGACCGACAGGCTGTCAGTTTTTATTGTGCACCGCTAAACCACTCAAATAAGGCACTTACAGAGTAAGTACAGCATTATCAATTACTTTTCCGCTTTCGCATTTGATAATACGTTGTGGGAATTTGTGAATTGTATAATGATCATGCGTTGCCATAAGAACAGCAGTACCTGCTTCGCTAATTTTTTTTAGTAGTAATAAAATTTCGGCTGAAATATCCGGATCGAGGTTACCCGTAGGCTCATCTGCCAAAATGACTTCAGGGTGATTTAGTAAGGCGCGGGCAATTACAATACGTTGTTGCTCACCACCAGAAAGCTCATGAGGATATTTTTTTAATTTAGAGCGCATGCCTACATTATCTAGGGACTCTAATATGCGATCTTGCATCGATTTGTCATTATTCCAGCCAGTGGCTTTTAAGACAAACCGAAGGTTTTGTTCAACGGTTCTGTCGGTTAAAAGCTGAAAATCTTGGAAAACAATACCCAGTTTACGACGTAAAAAAGGAACTTCATTATCCTTTAATGTTTTTAAATTGAATCCGGCAACCATACCTTGTCCCTGATGCATATTTAAATCAGCATATAATACCTTAAGTAAGCTACTTTTTCCACTTCCGGTTGAACCAATTAGGTACACAAATTCGCCTTTATCAATGTTTAAAGTAACATTTGAAAGTACCAGATGTTTCTGCTGGTATATATCTACATTTTCAAGCTTTATTACGTTTTGAATCATCAGATTTCCAGTTTTATTATTTTTCCGAAGGGTAAGTCTTTAACTAAATCTAAAATATAATCCTGTTTATTGCCCAAGCCGATTTTTTCAAGTGATTTTTCCGGTCTGTCAACTCTAAAATAAGCTAATAGTGTAAACTTATCATCTCTGAGTTGGATATAGTCAGGGATTTTGGCAACGCCTTTAACTTTTAAAATATACAAAGTATTATTTGTTTAAAGGTTTTGGTTCAAAAATAACAATAATTACTAATTACAATTAACTTAAACTGCCCGGTGTTATAAATTCAATAAAAAATTCATTGTGTCTATCCCATCGGCATAATCCCAAAGTTCCGGTTGCTGCGCATTGCCGAATGGGAGGCTGTATTTAAATTCGCCATCCTTGCTCACAATGCATTGAATTTGCTCCGCATCATTGTTTAAACGTTCTGAAAGTGAGTTTTCATCTTCATAAACTTCATAATGTAAAGCCGAAATAGGGGATGCGTACGCAGTGTTTTCACTTAGCATAACAAAGTGATTTTCAAAGTAAGGTATCCGGTTCATCATCAGAAGTGTTAAATTGTAATCAAAGTTATTTGCATACTTGTTATGATTGATGATCGGCTTGTAGGATTCTATTCCATTGAAAAAAGCTTCAAAATTATAGTCTTTCGGTACAAAAAGTTTGGAAACATTGCGGCAGCCTAAGCCAAAATAGGTAAAAATGTCTTTTCCAAGTAAATGAAAATCCTCCTGAGTTTCTTTTCCGGTTATTACAGCAACTGAGTTTCTGTTTTTACGAATAATGTTGGGGTATTTACCAAAATAATACTCAAAATAACGAGAGCTGTTATTGCTGCCTGTGGCTATGACAGCATCGAATGAACTAAGTTTATCTACAAATTCAAAGCTTTGTACAAAAGCAGGTTCTATCTCAATAAGCTTGTTCAGAATGTGAGGAATTAGCTTGTTGTCTTGTGATGACAATTTAATTTGTGCTTTATGGCCAGAAATGATGACACACAGTATGTCATGAAAACCAACCAATGGAATATTGCCCGCCAAAATTAATCCCACTGTTTTTGCTGGTTTAATATCCCACAATGCTGTATAGTTATTAAGCCAGGTCTCTAACTTTTTAGTTGTAAGTGATTGACCAATAGAAGTAATTGCTTCACGTGTAAATTCAGGAGTAAACCAATTGTTATAAACCTTTGCTTTGTTTATAAGAAGCTCCAGTTCATCATTGGGATTACTTAAATAAGAACCCAATTGTGAAAAAATGTTTATAGTTTTATTAATAGTAAGTTGAGGCATATTAATTGATATTTTTCGAAACTAAATCGCTGTTGAATTGTTATATTTGCAGCAAAATTAAGAAAACCCGTCTAAGTTTAACGATATGGCAATTAAGATTACTGAAGAATGTATTAATTGTGGTGCCTGCGAGCCGGAATGCCCAAACAATGCTATTTATGACGCCGGTGCTTCATGGAAATTTTCTGAGGGTACCGAATTAAAAGGATTAATTGATTTCGGTGACGGTACTACATTGGATGCGGATGCTTTGCAAGCACCTATTTCAGATGAAGTTTACTACATCGTTCCTGATAAATGTACTGAGTGTGTAGGTTTTCACGATGAACCTCAGTGTGCTGCAGTGTGTCCTGTTGATTGTTGTGTTGATGATGAGGATGTTCGTGAAACAAAAGAGGAACTTACAGCTAAAAAGGAATGGCTACACGCCGAATAACTTTTAGCGAAATAAATTCGTTTTAGTAAAAATATTGAAAAGGGAAATGACAATGTTGTTTCCCTTTTCTTATTTTTATGTTTTAAGTCAAAGAAACTATGACTAACGCAACAAACTTACAAGGCGATTTGTTGCAAATGCGCCCTGAATTAAGCACACCTTTTGGGATTTGTAATTTAAGTGTAATTCCTGTTAGAGCTGAACCAAGTGATAGGAGTGAGATGGTAACACAGCTATTGTTTGGAGAAACCTTTGAAGTTTTGGAACAAAAGGAAAACTGGACAAAAGTGAAGGTGCTTTATGATGATTACATAGGTTGGATTGGGAATAAACAATACTTAGGCTTGGAGAAAAATGAATTGGACGAACTTAATCAGCATGAGGAGTTTGTTTGTTCTGCACCTTTTAACTTTCTTACAAATGCCTTAGGACATTCACATTATTTATCGCCAGGCTCCTCACTGCCGTTATTCCGAGGAGATACCATTTTCCTGGGTGATGAAAAGTATTACTTCAAAGGGAAAGCATACGTCCCTCAATTATATCCGTACAAAAACATGGAGAGTTTGTTCAAAATGTTTTTAAA
Organism: Solitalea lacus; assembly: GCF_022014595.1. Taxonomy (NCBI): domain Bacteria; kingdom Pseudomonadati; phylum Bacteroidota; class Sphingobacteriia; order Sphingobacteriales; family Sphingobacteriaceae; genus Solitalea; species Solitalea lacus. The sequence continues at coordinate 2,206,201 of NZ_CP091740.1, forward strand.
TGCTCCTTATTTATGGGGTGGGCGGTCAATATTGGGGATTGACTGTTCAGGTTTGACACAGGTTTGCTTTAAAATAATGGGTGTAAAACTTAAAAGAGACGCTTATCAGCAAGCCGAACAAGGTGAGTTGGTAAGTTTTATTGAAGAAGGTAAACTGGGAGATTTGGCTTTTTTTGATAATGCTGAAGGACGAATTACACACGTAGGTGTTTTACTCAATAATCATCAAATTATTCATGCTTCAGGTAAAGTAAGAATTGATTCAATTGATCATCAGGGGATTTTTAATAATGAAACCCAGCAATATTCTCATAAATTAAGGATTATAAAGAGATTACTTTAATTTATTAGTTACCTGGTTATAGTAATATGCTTCCGAAACTGATCGATACGATCAGGAGTAGGTTTTAGATGTATAAAAGAAAAGTTTGGTAGTTTCTCCCAATTTCCATTATCCAAAGGCTCAGAGGCAATTACCACTGAGCCTTTGTTGTTTTTCAGCCATAGTGTATAATAATCTTCAAATCGCTGAGCCCTTTCTTTGTTCTTTGTATTGTAAATTCTCCAGGCAAACAGCTCTTGATTGTTCATTAGAAAACCTGTTAAAGAACTGTAGTCAGTTGTATTGGCAATATTATTAAGCGAATTAAATATGCCTTGAGATGATTTGTTTTCGGCCTTATCTAATAATTCTTTAAAAAAGATTTCTGTATCGGTAATGCCATGATCCAAAGCTTCATCCATAAACGAATAAACACCTCCATTATGACAAAATGCAAATGTTTGATAAAGGAAGGGGTGAGAGCGTTTTTCATTAATAGTGAGATCTTTATATGCTTTACGATTATGGGCAATGAACAAATTAGACTTTGCGTTCTCTACAATCAGTCTAAAGGTATAATCCCATGAATGGTCTTTGTCTCGTCGGTGAATTTCCAGTTGATTGTTCTTTACAAAAGCAATTCCGCATCCATCATTATGCTCCCCGTGAGTTTCAGGGTCCTCAGGCAAACGTCCATGTTTGGAAAGATATTGCATGGAGTAGGGTGATAGAAGCATTTCCTCCTGAATAGAAGTTGGGAAAATACTCACTTTGGCAAGCATACGGCACATAAAACTGCGGTTGAATTATCTAAATTTAAGAAATTCAACCACAATTTGTAAACATTTCCGGTCAGTTTAAAAACTAACTTCCCATACCATAGCCATTTTATCATCACTTACTGATATCAGATAATCATGGTAGGTATTCCAGGAAAGTTTGTTTACTGATTTACTGTGGCTTATGTTTTTGGTCAGGTCAATTTTTTTGTAAAGCTTAAAATCATCAGCGCCCCAAATTTTTATGCTTTTATCCATGCTGGCTGTAGCAAAATAAGGTTGTGAAGGATGAAATGCAATATGATTGATTGCATACATATGTGCAGGAATATTTAGTTTAAGCTCATAATCGGCAACATTCCAAATTTTCAACTGTGCATCTCTTGCTCCCGAAATAAGGCTGGTTCCATCAGGTGAATATTGCAAGGCAAAAACTGGCATGGTATGGCTATTAAGTTCCTTGATCAGGTTAAAACCATCCATGTTGTAAATACGTATGATATTATCTTTTCCTGCAAGGGCCATGTGTTTTTCATCCGGACTGATAGCTATTGCTCTAATTGTTTGTTCAGATACTTTAACAGCGTAAATTTTTTCAAAGTTTTCTGCTGACCAAATTCCCAATATTCCTTCCTCAGAAACTGTATAAATCTGATTTAAGCGTTTTGACGACTTTATATCGAACACAGGTTTCCGATGCAGAGCAAGAATAGAACAGACTCTTTGGGACTCAAAATCAAAAACGGAAACTTTACCACTACGCTCTCCAACCAATAAACTATTACGGCCGAATAATGGCGCATGAAGTGCATATATGGAACTCTGAACCGGCATCAATACCTTTACAAACTCCATTTTTTTTAAACTCCATTCAACAACCCCTAAATCGTTTCCGCCTGTAAAAAATATATGCTCTTTTTGAGAGTTTTCAACAGTAAAAATTGGGTTTCTATGACCAGCAAGAGCAGTTTTTAGTTTTATGTCAAGCATGAATTAGTAGTACTATAGCCTATTTATGTCTTTTTTCCAGATTTTGGGCAATGTCTTTCAACGAGAAGCCTTTTTCGCGTAATAAAACTATTAAATGAAACACAAGGTCAGAAGCTTCGTTGATAAAATCTTCAGGGGTTTCGTTTAATGCCGCTATTACGGTTTCAACGCCTTCTTCACCAACTTTTTGGGCAATCTTATTAAGCCCTTTCTGACGAAGTTTATTGACATATGAACCTTCTATTGGATTTTCAAAACGATCATTTACTATATTTTCTAACTCAAAAATGAAGTTTTGATTGTATTCAGTGAAAAAGCAGCTGCGAGAACCGGTATGACAGGTAGGTCCAACAGGGTTGGCTTTAATTAAAATGGTGTCGTTGTCACAATCCTCAAAAATGCTTACTACGTTTAGAAAGTTTCCGCTCTCTTCACCTTTAGTCCAAAGCCGGTTTTTTGAACGGGAGAAAAAAGTTACTTTGTTTTCGGCCTTAGTTTTTTCATAAGCTTCGGCGTTCATGTAGCCAAGCATTAACACTTCCAATGTTTGGTTATCCTGAATAACTGCCGGAACCAATCCGTTTATATCTTTTGAAAAGTCGATCATATATCCCTCCAACTCCCTTAAGGGAGTTTACATACTAAATTTAATTCGTTTGTTTCTTTCTTCTATTGGATGATACCAGAGAGCACTATCTAACTGTTATGCCCTGTTTTCTTAATTCTGCTTTTAAATCAGGAATTAAGATTTCACCGTAATGAAAAACGGAAGCGGCCAAGGCAGCATCAACATTGGTTTTTAAAAATACTTCAGCAAAATGAGCCATATTTCCGGCTCCGCCAGAAGCTATTAAAGGGATTTTCAACCATTGGTTAATTTCACCAAGCAGCTCACAGTCAAAGCCGTTCTTGGTGCCATCATGATCCATGCTGGTGAGTAAAATTTCACCGGCTCCGCGGTCTTGTGCTTCTTTTATCCAATTGTTGGTAATAAGCTCTGTGGGAAGCCTTCCGCCGTTCAAATGAACAATATGTCCTTCTGGCAATCGCTTAGTATCAACAGCTACTACTATAAACTGGCTGCCGAAATTATCTGCAAATGCATTTATTAAATCAGGGTTACGAACTGCTGCAGAATTAATCGAAACCTTATCTGCTCCTGCATTTAACAAAACGTCCGCATCATTTATTTCATTAATGCCTCCGCCAATAGTGAAAGGAATATTGATGTTTTGGGCGATATTTTTTACCAGCTCCACCAATGTTTTACGTTTTTCATGTGTGGCGGTAATGTCTAAGAAAACCAATTCGTCAGCTCCTTGCTCAGCATATTGAATGGCCAGCTCCACAGGATCTCCGGCATCTTTTAGCTCTACAAAATTTACCCCTTTAACAGTACGTCCATCTTTAACATCAAGACAAGGGATAATGCGTTTGGCAAGTCCGCCTTGTTGTTTGTTAATGGAACTGTTTTGCGAATTAGTAAGGATTGTATCTGTATTCAAGTTTAGTACTTTTTAAAATTTTTAGTGTTTACAGGGCTACTAATGATTGCAAATTCCATTGCTTGATTTCATCCACGCTTATTTTGCCTTCATAAATAGCTTTGCCAACCACAGCCGATTCACATTTAATTTCTTTTAGTGCATTTAAATCAGCAATTGAACTTACACCCCCGGAAGCGATCAGTTTGATAAATGGTTTATGATCAAGAAGTTTTTTGTAAAGATCAACCCCACTGCCAGTCAGTTTTCCATCTTTGGCAATATCAGTGCAAAGGAAGCGGAAGAAACCAAGATTCGTACATCTGTCAATGTAGTCCATCAGCTTAACAGGTGAGGATTCCATCCACCCCGAATATTTTATTACTTCATCCAACACGTCAATCGCTACAACCACCTGATCTGAGCATTGATACTGATCGCAAACTTCTTTACTTAAGTTTTCTAAAAAAGTTGGATCTGTAATAGCCTGTGTTCCTACAATTACACGGTGAAAACCAATGGTAAGTAACTCTTTTACTTTATCAATACTTCTTACACCACCACCATATTGCACTTTAATGTTATATTTTTTGATAGCGTTTAGTACATATTGCTGATTTGTAAAGTCTCCTTTTGCTCCATTTAAATCAATAATATGGACGAATTGAGTGCCGGCAGAAATATATTTATCAAGCATTTCTTCTAGGCTTACATCATAAACAGTCTTTTCGTTGTATTTACCCTCACGTAAACGAACAACTTTTTTGTCCAAAATATCAATAGCAGGAATTACGTACATTTTAAAAGTTTTAGTGTGTTGAGTATCTCTGGGTTTATTATAATTCTGAGAAATTCTTTAATAATTGCTCTCCCGTCTTCCCCGATTTTTCAGGGTGAAACTGAACCCCAAAATAATTATTTTTTTGAATGGAAGAAGCGTAAGTTAAACCGTAATTGGTTGTAGCTAAGCTATATTGTTCTGTATGCTCCAAATAATAAGAATGAACAAAATAGAAATAACTATCAGGTTCAATTCCTTTAAACAGGGTGTTGTTATTTAATGCATGGACTTTATTCCATCCCATGTGTGGGATTTTTAAATCTTCAGCAGTAAATCGCAAGGTTTTAATTGGAATAAGGTCAAGCAAATCGGTGTTACCTTCTTCTGAAAACGATGAAAGTAATTGCATTCCCAAACAAATTCCCAAAACAGGTTTTGAAGTTTGTTTAATTAATGGAACCAAACCGGTGGCCGTTAACTGTTTCATGGCTGGAGTTGCATGTCCTACACCTGGTATTATATAACGCTCGCAGCCATCAAAATCTGATACTTTATTTATTATTTTGTGCTTGATATTCAATCGGTTTAGAGCACTTTTTAGCGAAAAGATATTTCCGGCACCGTAGTTTATTACACCTATCATTATAATACTCCTTTTGTACTTGGAAGAACCAGTTTTTCAACATCACGCTTAACGGCCATTTTTATTGCTTTGGCAAAGGCTTTGAATATAGCTTCAATTTTATGATGTTCGTTTAAGCCTTCCGCTCTGATGTTTAAATTGCTGTGTGAAGCATCAGAAAACGATTTAAAGAAATGGAAGAACATTTCTGTAGGCATTTCACCAACTTTTTCGCGTTTAAAATCTGCCTCCCAAACAATCCAATTACGCCCGCCAAAATCAATGGCCACCTGAGCCAAACAATCGTCCATCGGTAAACAAAAACCATAGCGTTCCAAGCCGCGTTTGTCAGTTAACACTTTTGCAAATGCTTCACCTAAGGCTATTCCAGTATCTTCAATAGTATGATGCTCATCAATATGCAAATCGCCAATGGTTTTAATTTTTAAGTCAATAGCACCATGACGAGCGATTTGTTCCAGCATGTGATCAAAAAAATGCAATCCGGTAGAAATGTCTGCTTTGCCGGTTCCGTCAATATTGAGTTCAATTTCAATATCTGTTTCTTTGGTTTTTCGTTCATGCTTAACAGTTCGTTGACCTAGTTTTAAAAAAGAATAGATTTTGGCCCAATCTGTAGTTTCTAATGCAATGAACTCTTTCAGTTCCTCGGCTTTTTCATAAATTTCTCCATGCCCAAGACCTCTGTCTTCATTTAACCAAATAGCCTTTGCGCCTAAGTTTTTTGCAAGCAGAACATCAGTAATTCTATCGCCTAACACAAATGAATTAGCTAAATCATATTTTTCCTGATCAAAAAACTCTGTTAGCAAGCCAGTATTTGGTTTCCTGGTTAGCGCATTGTCTTTGGGGAATGTTCTGTCAATATAAACTCCGTTAAACTTTACACCCTCATTTTCAAACGCTTTGATAATGAAATTTTGAATAGGCCAGAATATTTCTTCCGGAAGCGAGGCTGTGCCAAGTCCGTCCTGATTAGTAACAATTACTAATTCAAAATCAAGCTCACGGGCAATTTTTCCCATATATTCAAATACTTTCGGGTAAAATTCGAGCTTTTCAAAGCTATCAACTTGTTCGTCCTCAGGTTCTAAAACTAAAGTTCCGTCTCTATCTATGAATAATACTTTTTTCATTTATTGTTTAAGGCTGAATAGGTTTAAACTTGCTATATCACAAATTCTTTAATCGTTTTTATTAATGTTTCGTTTTCTGAAGGAGTTCCAATGGTTATTCGCAAACTGTCTTCACATAAAACAACTTTAGAACGATTTCTTACAATAATTCCCTTGTCAACTAAAAAATCGTATAGATAATCAGCATATTTTATTTTAGCTAAAAGGAAATTAGCATCTGATGGATATACTTTTTCTACAATGGAAATTTCGGCCAACTGATTAGCAAGTTTGGTACGTTCCTGAACAGTTTCTTTTATCCAAACATTAACCTGTTCAATATTATTTAAGGCCTCCATTGCTAATTCTTGTGTTGCCTGGCTAATGTTGTAAGGAGGCTTTACTTTGTTATATACATCGATAATATCTTCGCAAGCGAATGCCATTCCTATTCTCAAGGCTGCTAATCCCCATGCTTTAGATAAGGTTTGTAGTACTACAAGATTAGAGTATTCGGTTAATTCCTGAATAAATGTTTTTTGACGGGAGAAATTAATATACGCTTCGTCAATTACCACAATTCCTTGAAAGTTACTTAGCACAGTTTCAATATCCTGACGGTCTATTGAATTTCCGGTTGGATTGTTGGGTGAGCATATGAAAATCATTTTAGTATTTTGATCAATTGCTTCTGCAATTCCTTCCAAATCCAACTGAAAGTTTTCACACAGTTTCACTTTTCTTATCTCGACATCGTTGATGTTTGCCGAAACTTCGTACATACCATAAGTTGGCGGTACAATAATTACATTATCAACGCCAGGGTTACAAAATGCCCTGAAGAGAATATCAATAGCCTCATCAGAACCATTCCCAATAAAAATGTTTTGGGGGGGGACGCCTTTAATAGTGCTGATTTTCTCTTTCAATTTCCATTGCAGAGGATCAGGATAGCGGTTATATGCAGTTGGTAGCGGAGATCCAAAGCTGTTTTCGTTCGCATCAAGATAAATACTTGCTTCGCCACTAAACTCATCGCGTGCTGAAGAGTAGGGAGTAAGCTTTTTTATGTTTTCTCGTAATAGCGAGTTGATATCGATTGTTGTCATCTTTTTTAAGTGAGCCTTAAGAGCGTTAATATGTTTATACTTCCTTCATTCTAACAGTTACTGCATTGGCATGAGCTTGAAGACCTTCCAATTCTGCTAAAACTTCTACTGTCGGGCCAAGGTTTTTAATTCCGGCCTTTGAAATATGTTGAAACGTTATTTTCTTGACAAAGCTATCAACCGAAACTCCTGAGTAACTTCGAGCATAACCTGAAGTAGGTAAAGTATGATTGGTTCCCGAAGCGTAATCTCCTGCAGATTCCGGGGTTAAATGCCCAAGAAATACTGAACCAGCATTAATAATTTCAGGAATCAACTGTTCGTAATTATCAACTTCTAAAATTAAGTGTTCAGGTGCATAAGCATTGCTAAATAGCATGGCTTGTTGCAAGTCGGTTGTTAAAACTGCGTAAGAATTTTCAATAGCTTTTATGGCTATTTCCTTACGTGGTAAGATATTAAGTTGTTTTTGAAGTTCTTTGTTTACCTTTTCAAGTAAAGTTTCCGAATTGCAAACCAAAACTGCTTGACTGTCAGTACCATGTTCAGCCTGCGCTAACAGATCGGCTGCAACATAGGCTGGAATAGCGCTGTCGTCGGCAATAACCAATACCTCTGAAGGCCCCGCCGGCATGTCAATAGCCGTATTAGTGTTACTTTGGATTATGGTTTTTGCCTTGGTAACATATTGGTTCCCAGGTCCGAAAATTTTGTCAACTTTCGGAATACTTTCCGTTCCATAAGCCATGGCCGCAATAGCCTGAGCTCCTCCGGTTAAGTAAATTCGCTTAACACCTAATAATAGAGCACAATAAGCAATATACCCATTAACGGAACCATTTTTTTGAGGTGGAGAACAAACTATGATTTCTTTGCAACCTGCAATTTTAGCCGGCACACCAAGCATTAAGAAGGTACTTGGTAATACTGCCGAGCCCCCCGGAACATAAAGACCCACTCGTTCAATTGCTCGCAGTTCACGCCAACAGGTTACGCCTGTAGTTGTTTCAACTTTGTTTTCCGTTTTTAATTGTTCAAGGTGAAACTTGTGAATATTATAGAAGGCCTTTTCAAGTGCTTTTTGTTCGATTTCGTCAATTTGCCCGGCAAGCTCTTCTATTTCATCAAACTCTATAAACAGTTTACTGAGTTTTACTTTATCAAACTGCTCTGAAAACTGAAACAAAGCTTTATCTCCATCAACTTTAACCTGGTTGATAATGGCTTCCACTGAATTGCCAATTTCATTTGTGGTATCAGCATTACGAGTAATAAGTTGCTGAAGTTGCTGATTGCTTAATTCGTTATAATTATACTTTTTTAGCATGGTAATAGATTGAAAACGTAAGGTAGTCTTACGTTTTAGATCCTACATCTGATTTACAAGATTATTTTCTCTATTGGTAAAACCACAATGCCTTCAGCTCCTGTAGATTTTAAGCGGTTAATTTTATCCCAAAAATCTTTTTCCGGAATTACAGTATGAACAGCAACCCAGTTTTCAGTGGCTAACGGCATAACTGTAGGGCTTTTAATACCTGGTAAAAGCTCTAAAACTCCAGGGAGGTTTTCTTTAGACACGTTCATTACCACATATTTGGTTTGCTCTGCACGTAGTACACTTTGTATGCGTTGCAATAACTCATTAACAATTGGATTTTTGGCAATTCCATTTTTACCAATCAAAACGGCTTCCGAGCGCATTACTTCAGCAAATGGCTTTAACCCATTGCTTTTCAATGTACCACCTGTTGAAACAATATCAAAAATAGCATCACTTAAGCCTAAATTTGTTGAAATTTCAACAGAGCCACTGATTTCTCTAATTTCTGCCGAAATGTTGTTTTCTTGAAGGAATTTATCCAGAATGACCGGGTAGGAGGTGGCAATAGATTTGCCATTAAGGTCACTCAGATTCTGAATGTCACTGTTGTTAGCGATGGCCAGTTTTAGGCTGCATTTACCGAAACCTAATTTTTGAAGATAAGTTACATCAACTTGTTTTTCAGCAATAACATTTTCTCCTACTATTCCTAAGTCAGCTATACCGTCTTGTACATATTCCGGGATATCATCATCCCTCAGGAACAAAATTTCAAGTGGAAAATTGTTAACAGGCGATATCAATGAGCTCTTATAATTCTCAAAGCTTAAGCCGCTTTTCTTGAGTAAATCAACGGACTTTTCGTTTAGTCGGCCTGATTTCTGAATTGCTATTTTTATAGTTTTCATAATTTTCGTAGTGGGTAGCATACAAAAAAGCCTTAATAATGCCTTTTGCAAGCTAACCGCAGTTTTATAAAGAAAGTGTGATTTAAAATTTTGGATTGATACTAAAACTCGCTGCGATTAGGCACAATGATGATGATGCCCATGATGATGGGTACGATGATGCAGCGCGATATGTTTTTTAGTTATCATTAACACTTTTGGAAGTGGATGCACAAAGAAAAGATATACCCTACAAAAAAGCAAGACTAATTTTAAAAAAAAATAAAAATACAAAACCAGTTAAATTGGGAATTGTTAAGGAAAATTGAAGACAGACGGGAAATATAACGTAATCATGTTGATGAATATTAAATAGTTATATTTGAAACGTTTCGTACGTCTGTCTTTCTGTTTAATTGTTTATTATTTGAAAATTTTAGTTAAATACTTTAACTATTCGTTTAGGATAGTTATCGTGCTTCTTTTTGTAAATGGAATTACAGGCTGCGGTCCTAAGCCTTCAGCAACGGGAATCTATTTGTCGGAGTTATTTAAGGATAAGAAATTTAAAAAGTTTGATACAGCAGCTTTCAATGATACATTGCGCAAAGAACTACGATATCAAAGGAAGAATCTTGTAAATTATAAGTTGCTCTCAACCTTTTTTAACGAACAGGCAAAAAGTGATACAGCGTGGTTTATTGCATTGATTAATAATAATCAGCTTGATACGCTCCTTCATTTTGTTAATAAAGCAAATGAACATGGCTTGTCTTCACAACTATTTTATCCTTCAAAAATTGATTCGTTAAAAAAACGTTTCTATCAAGGAAAGTTTGATTCATTACCTCAATTGTATACTTTGGTTGCTAAGCTTCAGATTTATACAGCTAATGCATTGGTTTCCTACTCCTCAAAGGTGAAATACGGTTGTGTAAACCCATCTAAAATTTACACCCGTTATTACATTCCAGTAAAGCGTCCCACTGACTCAATATTGCTAAGTTTATTAAGAAGCCATGATTGGGGTAAAATATTAACAGATATTCAGCCTAAAAGAATTGAATACCTTATTTTACAAAAGGCTTTGGATTCATGTACAAATTTGTATCTAAGAAAAAAGATACTTGTAAACATGGAACGATACAGATGGCAGATTCCATCGGACTCCAACCAGTATATTCAAGTTAATATTCCTGCATTTTCTTTAAAGATGGTTGATAGTGGGAAAACTGTTTTAACAATGGATGTTTGTGTGGGAGAAAAGCGTGTTGATGATTATGCAGCTAAAAAGGAGATTTATCTGAAATCGGGATTAATTGAAGATAAACCGAAGAATCATGAAACTCCTATCATGTATGGTTTAATAAATAATATTCAGTTAAACCCTAAATGGAATATTCCGAATTCAATAGCCCAAACGGAGTTGTTGGCCAAAATCCGTGCTAACCCATACTATTTGGTTAGAAGTGGTATCAGGGTTTATAACAAACAAGGACAAGCTGTTGATCCAACAGAAATTGATTGGGATAATGTTAATCCTAACAATATTCCTTATCGGTTTAAACAAGACCCTGGAGAAGGAAATGCTTTAGGAAAGTTTAAGTTTAACTTTTCTAATAAATCAAGTATCTATCTGCATGATACTCCTAATAAATCAGCATTTATGAAGCAAAACCGTGCAGTAAGTCATGGATGTATTCGTGTTGCCGATCCACTAAATCTGGCCCAGCACTTAGTGAAAAATGCACGCATGTTTGACGATATAAGAATGGAAACAGGTTATCCTCCGATTGATACCTTAAGAATGAAGCGGTTTCTTGAAAAACAGGAAATGCAATCTGCAAACGGCCGGCAAACCCGCTGGATGATATTAAATAATAAATGGCCTCTTTATATTGATTATTATACTTGCGTACCGCTTGATAATGGCGCTTTGAAACTATATGAAGATGTTTACGAGTATGATGAAATTCTACTCGACTCGCTTAAAAGGTTTCTGAAAAAGTAAAATAATTGTAACGGCTTTTTGTTAGTTGAGAATTAAAGTAATTTGTTATTTTTGATTTTTGATGAACTTTCTTTATCCGTCATTCCTATTTGCACTATCGGCTATAGCCATTCCAATTGTTATTCATTTGTTTAATTTCCGCAAGTTTAAACGTGTTCCGTTTACGAATGTGCGTTTTTTGAAGGAAATTAAGCAGCAAACAGATTCACGCTCGCGATTAAAGCACCTGCTGATTCTGACTTGCCGAATATTGGGCATTATATTTTTAGTCCTAGCTTTTGCTCAACCTATTTTACCTACAAGGAATACAATAAATGCAGGTAAACAACATGTATACAGCGTTTATATTGATAATTCAAACAGTATGGACGCCCGTAATACCGAAGGCAATTTGCTTGACGAAGCCAAACGAAAAGCAAGGAGTATTGCTGCTTCTGCCGGTTTAAATGACCGTTTTCAATTGTTAACCAATGATTTTGAAGGCCGTCATCAACGGTTAATTGATAAAGAAGCGTTTTTACGATTTATTGATGAGGTTAAAATCAGTCCTAATAAGAGGAGGGTGGATGAGGTTATTGCCCGTCAAAAGGATTTATTATCTGCTTCTGGGGGAGGAATTAAACATTCATACCTGATTTCCGATTTTCAACGAAACAGTATAGACGAATCCAAACTGCTGTTAGATACAACACTTAACATTACAGCAATACCGGTTGAGGAAGCTAAAACCGTAAATATATCTGTTGATAGTGTTTGGTTTATTTCACCGCTGCATAAAGTCGGTGAAACTGAACAATTGATAGTGAAATTGCGAAATTTTACAGACGAAGACGCATCAAGTGTACCATTGAAACTGTTTATCAATGGAGTTCAAAAAGCTATAGGAAGTGTGGCGGTAAAGGCCAAATCTTCTGCAACAGATACCTTAAATTTTAAACCTGAAGGTACCGGTTGGCAAAAAGGAGAAGTTCAGATTACCGATTTTCCGGTTACATTTGATGATAAATTGTTTTTCTCTTATCAAATTGATCAGAAAGTTAATGTTCTTGAAATAAACGGTAACATAACCAAAAATTATGTTCAAACAGTTTATCAAACTGATGATTACTTCCAAATTACTTCTAATAGTGAAAGTCAGATTGATTACCAGGTAATTCCGCAACAGCGTTTGGTGGTACTTGATCAATTAAGTTCTGTCTCAGGAGGATTGGCACAGCAACTGAACAAGTTTGTGCAATCAGGCGGATCAGTTTTGCTCTTTCCTTCATTTTCAGGAGATGTAAACTCGTACAACTCATTTTTAACTTCTTTAAACGTAGAGAAATTTACAACGGTCGAGGTTGTTGCCAATAAAACCGAAAAAATTAATCTGCAATCAGCAGTCTTTACCGGACTGTTCGAAACCATTCCCCAAAATATTGACCTGCCTTTTGCCAATAGGTATTTCAACACCCAGACTTCAAGTAACACCAGGAGGGAGGTGCTGTTAGGTATGCAAGGGGGAAAACCATTGTTGAGTGTAACTCAGGTAGGTTTGGGTAAAGTATATTTGGCAACCATTCCCTTAAACGATAGTATTACTAATTTGCCAAGACACGCAATTTTTGTACCCATGATGTATAAAATTGCCATGCTTGGTAGTCAGCGTTATCCACTTTATTATACCATTGGCAAAAGTACCTTGCTTGAAACAGCCAAGCTTCCTGCTATTGAACGAAACGAATACAAGCTTAAAAGCAAGGATCTGGAGTTTATACCTGACATTAGAAATGATGAATCAAAATCAAATCTCTATGTAGATGATCAGGTGAAAAAAGATGGAATTTATAATTTTGTAAACGGAAATGAGCAATTGGCTTGCTTTGCATTTAACTACGATCGTTCAGAATCGGACCTTAGTTATTACACAGGCAGCGAGTTGGAGAAAGTACTTGAAGCTAAAAATATAGCTGTATTAAATGCCCCTGCAGATGTTGTTGGAAAAGCCCTTCAAGTTGAAAATTCAGGCAGAAAACTTTGGAAATACTGTATTTTGCTAACACTTCTTTTTTTAGGATCGGAAGTATTGCTGATCAGGTATTTCGAGAAGTTACAGGTTAATGTGGCATAATAAAGCAAATAAAAAAATAACAACTTAAATGAAGTTTCTTATAAAATCAGCCACTATTGTTGATCCAAATTCAAGTTTTAACGGACAAGTAAAGGATATTTTGATCAATGATGGGCAAATTGTTCAAATTGAATCGAATATTAATGCTCCTGGTGCAGAAGTTTATGATGCTACAGGTCAGTTTGTCTCTCCAGGATGGATGGATATGCATGTGAATTTTGGTGATCCAGGTCTTGAGACCAAAGAAGATATTTATAGTGGTTGTAAGGCCGCCGCTGCTGGAGGTTTTACGGCTGTTGCCCTGATGCCAAACACCCAACCGCCATTACATTCAAAAGCTGAAATTGAATATGTAAAAAATAGAGCTAAAGGACAGGTGGTTGATGTATATCCAATAGGAAGTTTAAGCGTTAAACGTGAAGGCGTTGATATTGCTGAATTGTTTGATATGACACAGTCTGGGGCGGTTGCCTTTTCTGACGGAAACAAACCTGTACAGAATGCTGGCTTAATGATGCGTTCTTTGCAATATGCTTCGGCATTTAATGGTTTGGTAATCTCTTATGCCGAAGACGCTTCTATTGCCGAAAAAGCCAAGGTGAATGAAGGAATTACGGCTACGTATTTAGGAATGAAAGGTATTCCAAATTTAGCTGAGGAGTTAATGGTGGCAAGAGATATTTTTCTGACAGAATATACAGGAGGTAAGGTCCATTTTACCACTGTTTCAACTGCCGGGAGTGTTGAACTTATTCGTGCAGCCCGTAAAAAAGGATTAAAGGTAACGGCAGATGTTGCTGCACATCATTTGGTATTGGATGAAACTGTTTTAACGGATTTCGATAGTAATTATAAGGTAAAACCTCCTTTGCGCACTCAAAATGATATTAAGGCCCTTAAAGCTGGTTTGAAAGATGGAACAATTGATGCTGTAGTTTCACAACATACACCACATGAAATAGAGTACAAGGCTCAGGAGTTTGAGACAGCTGCTTATGGCATTTGTGGGTTGGAAACTGCTTATGCTTTGTTTAACATGGGATGTGAGAAAATACTTTCTATTGAAGAGATGGTTGATGCACTGGCAATTAGCCCTCGGGAAATTTTAGGATTAGAAGTTCCTGCAATTGAACTCAATAAAAAAGCTAGTATTACTGTATTTGATCCTGATCATCAATGGGTTTTACAGGAATCATCTATTCTCTCTAAGTCAAAAAACACCCCTTTAATTGGAAAACAATTGAAAGGAAAAGCAATGGCAGTTGTCAATAATGGCCAAATTGTGAAATTATAATTTATAGATTTTTAAATGATGGAGGCCTTTTGGTATTCATCAATTGTAATTCAATATTCTAAATAAAATGGATAAAAAAGTACAAGAGGCTCTTGGAGCGGCTTTGGCTGGATATAAAATCGGTCAGTCTGGTTCATTGCCAGCAAATTTTGAATTAAATGGTTCTGTCAAAGGTTTTTATGAGGCTTTGGTAAAAATCTTCTCAAGTGAAGAGAACTTTAAATCGAAAATGAAAGCAATGGATGATGCATTTGATGAGAATCCAGAGTTTGCGCCCTTGCAAGAGTTTTTCTTCGATCTATTGTTAATCAACTTCTTCCAATCGGATGCAACTCGTTTGGGAGAGGATTACTTGGAGTCGCCTGAATGGGTAAAAATTGAGGATGAAACCATTGACCGAGGAACTGAGCTGCTTAATCTTTTCCTCTACTTACACGAATGTGAAACTGAAAACATTGAACCTGAACTTTCTGATTATCTTAAAGAATTTTTATTGATTGAGGAAGAAGAGTTTCAGGAGGAATTGGAAATCTATGAAGAGGTAGTGGCCAATCAAATGCTGGTAGAAAGCACTTATGGAGAAATTGCCAAAACAGCAAACAAATTAGATGAAACAGCACCGTTGAAAGATTTGTTTTATGTTTTGATGAGTTTCTTCAATGAAACTTATCCTGATGCTGCTGATTTGAAAGAATACTTAAAGCAGGCTGAAAATAAGCCATTTGATACTGCAGCACTTTTTGCTATACTTGTTTATAATAATAACTTATCGGAATTACCCGTAAAAATTAATTAATAAACAAAATTTAAAAAAAACTATGGAGCAAGAAATTCAATTAATTCAAAATTCAAAAATCAGAAGTGAATCCTTACGTTACGGTCTTTATTTAGGCCTAATCGCCATTCTTATCACTTTGGGCGTTTACCTTATAGATGCAACACTGTTGGCTTCATTCAAAGTGGGTGGTCTTTCATTAGTTGTTTTTATAGTGTTTCTGGTTATTGCCATGAGAAACATAAGAAATTCGGTAGGAGGCTACTGGGATTTTCGTCAGGCGTTTGTCTCTTGCTTTATTATTTTGGCTGTATCTGCCGTTATCGGTCAAATATTTGTGTATATACTCCACAATTTCATTGATCCAACTCTATCTGAAACCTTAAAAACTGCTGTAATCAATCAAACTGAAGGCATGTTGGCTAAGTTTGGCACTCCGCAGGATAAAATTGACGAAGCTCTTAAAGAGATCGAAAAGAAAGATATGTCAGTTACATTTAAATCTACAGTTGTTCAGTTAGGAGGCACTTTGGTATTTTATGCAATAATTTCTCTTATAATGGGAGCTGTATTAAAAAAAGCTAAACCGATGTTTGACGCCCAATAGGTAATTATTGCCAGGAACTTTTATATTTTTGTCCCGTCCGAAAAAGACGGGACATTTATGTTTTAATGAATTACCGTAATTCTTAGAATTAAATCAAAATCACATATTTAAAATTGACTAAAAAGATATAGGATTGAGTTAAAGTGCGCTTCAATCTTAATCTTTAAATCGCAGATCGAATAAATGAAAGATATTTCAGTAGTAGTACCTTCATACAACGAAGATGAATCGTTACCGGAGTTAACCAATTGGATTGAACGAGTAATGAAGGAAAACAACTTTTCTTACGAAGTAATTTTTGTTGATGACGGTAGCACCGACCGTACCTGGGAGGTAATTGAAGAGCTAGAAAGAAAAAATGATAATGTTCGCGGCATTAAATTCCGTAGAAACTATGGAAAATCAGCTGCATTGAATGTTGGTTTTGAGGCTGCTCAAGGGAGTGTTGTAATTACTATGGATGCTGACCTTCAAGACAGTCCGGATGAAATTCCTGCTCTTTATAGCAGAATCGTAAATGAAGGTTTTGATTTGGTTTCTGGTTGGAAGAAAAAACGCTATGATCCAATTACCAAAACCATTCCTACCAAATTGTTCAATGCGGCTACGCGTAAGATGTCAGGTATCGAATTAAATGATTTTAATTGCGGTTTAAAGGCTTACAGATACGATGTGGTAAAAAGCATTGAAGTGTATGGTGAAATGCATCGATACGTTCCTGTAATTGCAAAATGGGCAGGTTTTAAGAAAATAGGAGAACAGGTTGTTGAGCACCGTGCTCGTAAATACGGAACCACGAAGTTTGGAATGAGCCGTTTTATTAATGGTTTTTTGGACTTGCTTTCTATCTTCTTTGTTGGAAAATTTTCGAAACGTCCAATGCACTTTTTCGGTGCGATGGGGGTGTTAAGCTTTTTTATCGGATTTTTTGTTACAATTTGGCTTTTAGTAGAAAAACTGGTTTCAATTGCACGTCATGTCCCTTACCGCGATGTAACTAATAACCCTTTGTTCTTCATCGCGTTAATTGCCATTGTAATAGGTTTTCAATTGTTTCTAACCGGCTTTTTGGCTGAACTGGTTTCTCGTAATGCACCTGAACGTAATACGTACCAGATAGAAAAGGAGATTTAGTTATAACCTGAAACTTGTATTGAAAAATTGAAAATGACAGAAACGAAAGATTCACTTCTGTTATTTTCAATTTTTTTGTTTTGGTAGGTAAACAGATGGCAAGGCAGAGGCTTCATTTGTTTTAATGCTGCATGTTTTAGTAATTTTCAACACTTAAATTTTCAAAACGAATTAATGAATATTATACTCGTTGGGCCTGCTTATCCATTTCGTGGCGGAATTGCGCAAAGTCAAGCTATCCTTTTTCAGCATTTATCAAAAGATAACAATGTAAGCATCGTAAATTTCAAAAGACAATATCCAGGCCTTCTGTTTCCGGGAAAGAGTCAGTTTGAAGAGGGTGAAGATGTTTTTGGTATTCCTCAAGAAAAGAACAGAAGGTTAATTGATATTCTGAATCCTTTTTCATGGATATCTACTGGAATTAAAATTGCCAGAATGAAGCCGGATGTGGTCATTTTTTCGTATTGGATGCCTTTTTTTGCACCTTGTTATGCAAAAATAGCATTCTTTATTAATCGCTTTTGTAAGACCAGAATATTGCTGATTTGCCATAATATTCTTCCGCATGAGAAGCAACCTGGTCAAAACTTGCTGACTAAAATTTTGTTTGCTCAGGTTGATGGATTTATGGTATTGAGTGATAGTGTTGAAAATGATTTGAAGAAGTTCAATAAAACAAAACCATATCGTAATTCACCTCATCCAATTTACAACACTTTTGGCGTCGCGGTGGAGAAATTTGAAGCTCGTAATCAAATCAAGCATCTGTATAATGTTGATTTAGCTGACGAAAATGTAATGCTGTTTTTTGGTTTTATTCGTAAGTATAAAGGTTTGCATTATCTGCTAGATGCTATTCCGGCTGTTTTAAAGCAACAAAATGTAAAGCTTTTGATCGTAGGTGAATATTATGAGGATGAGCAGCCTTACATAGATCAAATCGCCAAATTGGGTGTTGAAAATCAAATAATCCAAGTATCTAAATATGTGCCTAATGAGCATATTCGTTATTTCTTTTGTGCATCAGATTTAGTGGTTCAACCTTACATATCCGCCACCCAGAGTGGGATTTCTCAAATAGCTTATTTCTACGATCGTCCGATGATCAGTACAAGGGTAGGGGCATTAAGTGAAGTGGTAATTAACGGTAAAACGGGATTTATTGTTGAACCTGAAAATAGTAATGAATTAGCATTAGCCATTAATCGATTTTATGCTGAATCACTTGAAAGGGAGTTTGCTGATAATATAGAAATTGAGAAGGAAAAGTATTCTTGGGACTACTTTGTAGCTAGATTAAAAGAACTTTTCTAAAGTAATTGGTTTATATAAAAAAAGAGATGTTTCGTTGTTGAAACATCTCTTTTTTTATGTGATTATCAGGTGTTTATTTGTAAATAAACTCTCCGAATTCTGATTTTATAGTCACTTTTTTACCCGTATATTCTTCAACGCGTCCCACAATTTGGGCATCAATATTAAATGATTTACTAATACTGATTATGTCTGCGGCAATTTCTTCCGGAACATATAATTCCATACGATGCCCCATGTTAAATACTTTGTACATTTCCTTCCAATCGGTATTTGATTGCTCTTGTATTAACTTAAACAATGGAGGTACTGGGAATAAGTTGTCTTTGATAACGTGTAAATCATCAATAAAGTGCAATACTTTAGTTTGAGCGCCTCCGCTGCAATGCACCATTCCATTAATTTGTTTTCTGTACTTTTCTAAAATCTTTTTAATAACAGGCGCATAAGTGCGGGTTGGAGACAAAACTAACTTTCCTGCATTAATTTGACCGAATCCTTCAACCTCAACCTTATCTGTTAGATTTTTATTGCCAGAGAAAACAAGTTCGTAAGGAACGGCAGGGTCATAACTTTCCGGGAATTTATCGGCAATGGTTTTGTTAAACACATCATGACGTGCAGATGTTAAACCGTTGCTGCCCATACCACCATTATATTCTGATTCATAAGTGGTTTTTCCATAAGATGTTAAACCTACAATTACATCGCCTGCCTTGATGCGATCATTTGAAATTACATCTTCACGTTTCATTCGGCAGGTAACTGTTGAGTCAACGATAATGGTTCTTACTAAATCGCCCACATCAGCGGTTTCTCCACCAGTTGAATAAATGCTGATGCCATGTTCACGTAATTCAGTCAAAATTTCTTCAGTTCCGTTAATAATGGCCGCAATTACTTCTCCCGGAATCAAATTTTTATTTCGGCCAATGGTTGAAGAAAGCAAAATATTATCAACAGCACCAACACATAACAAGTCATCAATATTCATGATGATGGCATCCTGAGCTATACCTTTCCAAACGCTAATATCTCCGGTTTCTTTCCAGTAAATATAGGCAAGTGATGATTTGGTTCCGGCGCCGTCGGCATGCATAATGTTGCAGTAGGCCTCATCACCACCTAAAACATCAGGAATTATTTTGCAGAAAGCTTTAGGGAAAATTCCCTTATCAATATTTTGAATAGCGGCATGAACATCTTCTTTGGAAGCCGATACACCTCTTAAATTATAACGAGCATCTGTTTGCATAGCGCAAAGATAAAATTTTTTAGGGGTTGATGAGGGTGCTTTTTTAATGCTAATTACTTGGGAGGTAATTGTATGATTAAAAATCCAGATGGGGATAATATAATTATTAGGGAAATATTTATCATTCATAAATTTTTTTCTTTTGAGTGCCAATATGTTATGCATGCATTGTAGTTTGTTGTTTTGTATTAAATACTTAATGCCTGAATTTCGCCGTTCAAATTACTAACAACTCATTTATTATTAGTAATTTATATACAATTTATTCAATAGCATTATGAAGAAAATTTTACTATCAGCCCTTATGATGACGATATTATGTACAGGGGCATTGGCACAAAATGTTGATGTGGAACCTAAGGCTGGTCGCGGTTGGTATATTAGAGGTGGAGCAAGTTATTTTTTTAGCATTACCCCGGGGGAGTTTCCCAATGTAAGCGAATTTCAGCCCTATGCAACTCAAGGTAACCTATTAAATCCGGCTACTGGTGCCAGAGATACAACCTACATGAAAAACCTTACCGGTTCATATGGAGAAGGAGTTCGTGGTGGTATTGCTGGAGGTTATATGTTTAATAAAACCTTAGGTGTTGAAGTGGATGTAAACTATTTTAAAAGCGTTAAAAATCTGATGTCTTCAGATGAAGTATTTGCCGGTGGAAATGTAATTGCATCTCGAAAATCAAGAGGTTATGTTCAGGCTGTTACTTTAGCGCCAAGCTTGGTTTTTGCCTTACCTATTGAGGGTAAATTTAAACCATATACCCGCATTGGTTTTACAGTACCACTTTGGGGTACATTAACTATTGAATCATCGGGAAAACGACCTGGTATTATAACCGATCCTAATTCCCCGTTACTTGGCCAACAAATTATTACTGAAGTTTCCAGAGTTGAAAAGGTCGATCCTAAACCTACTATCGGTTTTCAAGGAGCCTTGGGTGTAAGTTACAAGTTCATGGAAAATTTAGGTTTCTACGCTGAAACTGAATATCGAAATATTCCGGTAGGTAGTAAAAACAAAGAGACTACTGAATACACAAGGGTTACTCGATTAGCTGCTAATGGAACGGTGATTCAATCGCGGGGTATTAATGATTTGAAAACATATGAGCGCCAAACAAATTATCAAAAAGAGTTAACCACTACATCTAATAACCGTATTACTAACAAAGCTTCTTTTGATGAAAATAAACCGTTAGATGATAATAGAAATTATATAAATATTGGTGGTTTAGGTTTTAGCGTTGGATTGAAGTATAGTTTTTAAAATAGCCTAAAGAAAGCTATAAGTGAAAAGGCCTGAAATTAAACTTAATTTCAGGCCTTTTCACTTATATGAAAGGTTAGGGGAATTACATTGCTTCAGCAACTACTTCAGTTACTTCAGGTACCATTCGTTTTAGAAGGTTTTCAATTCCTGCTTTTAAAGTTATAGTTGAAGACGGACAGCCGCTGCATGATCCTTTTAATACTACGGTTACAACTCCTGCTTCATCAAATGATTTGTAGTGAATTGCGCCTCCGTCTTGCTCCACAGCCGGGCGTACATAATCATGTAAAATTTGTTGGATTTTTTTCTCAATATCGGTTCCTTCAAAAATTACTTCTTCCTTGTGATTATCCACAATTTTAAGTTCCGATTCAACAGCTCCTTTTACAAATTCTTTTAAAATGGGAACAAGATCATCCCAGTCGGCACCGGCAACTTTAGTCACGGTAACAAAATTACTTGCAAAGAAAACACCATCAACAAATGAAAATTTGAATAATTCACGTGCAAAAGGAGAGTCTTGGGCGCTTTCCTTAGTTGCAAAGTCTTTGCTACCATTGATTAAAAGTTTATTAGTAATAAACTTCATAGTAGCCGGATTAGGCGTTATTTCGGTATAAACGTTTACAGTTGCTGTTAAACTCATCCTTTTGTCTGTTTATTTAGAATAAGTACAAAGATAGACAAAAAAGGTTTTATGATTTTTAGATTTTAGAAATAGAGGCGTAATAAGTTCAAATTATGCCGTTGTGAGATTCAGTGGAAAAAAATAATGCAGAGCTGATTAACTCTGCATTATATCTCTGTAAACTACCAGGATATTAATACCCGGTGTATGAATGTGGACTAAATTGTTTTAACTCATTTTTTACCGAATCGCTTACATTTAAGCTGTCAATAAACGTATGGATACTTTTCTGAGTAATCTGCTCATTTGTGCGAGTAAGCTCTTTTAAAGCTTCGTATGGTTTAGGGTAGCCTTCTCTGCGTAAAACAGTTTGAATTGCTTCAGCAACAACGGCCCAATTGTTATCTAAATCAGCATCGATAGTGGCCTTATCCAATAAAAGTTTGTTTAAACCTTTTATTGTAGCTTTATATGCAATAATAGTATGGGCAATTGGTACGCCAATATTACGTAATACGGTTGAATCAGTTAAATCACGTTGTAAACGAGAGATAGGTAATTTTGCTGCAAAATGCTCAAATAAAGCATTAGCAATTCCAAGGTTACCTTCAGAGTTTTCAAAATCGATTGGATTAACCTTGTGAGGCATTGCTGATGAACCAACTTCACCGGCTTTTATTTTCTGGCGGAAATAATTCATAGAAATATATGTCCAGAAATCACGATCAAGGTCAATCAAAATGTTGTTGATGCGTTTAAAGCTATCGCAATGAGCTGCAAAGTTATCATAATGCTCAATTTGTGTTGTTAATTGAGATCGATTCAATGTCAATTGTTCATTAACGAATTTATTTCCGAAGGCAATCCAATCAGTATTAGGATAAGCCGCTTTATGTGCATTGAAATTACCTGTGGCTCCACCAAATTTTGCAGAAAAAGGAACTTGTTTCAACAAATTAAGTTGCGCCTCAAAACGCTCAATGAATACTCCGATTTCCTTACCTAGTTTAGTTGGTGAAGCTGGCTGGCCATGTGTGCGCGCCATCATTGAGATTTCTGCCCACTCATCACGAAGCTCTTTTAAGCGGGTAAGTAGCTTAGTAAATTCAGGAAGATAAACACGCTCAACAGCATGCTTAAGCATTAACGGAGTAGCTGTATTATTAATGTCTTGAGATGTCAGACCAAAATGGATGAATTCTTTATATTTTTCCAGGTTAAGATTATCAAACTGCTCCTTAATAAAGTATTCTACCGCTTTAACATCATGGTTGGTGGTCTTTTCAATCTCTTTTATTTGCTCGGCATCATCCTCACTGAAATCAGTATAAATTTCACGCAGTTGCTCATATTTCGATTTGTCAAAATCTGCTAGTTGAGGTAAAGGAAGTTCGCAAAGTGCAATAAAGTATTCAATTTCTACGCGAACGCGGTATTCAATTAAAGCTGCTTCAGAAAAGTAAGCTGCCAGTTCATGAGTAGCATTTCTATATCGGCCATCAACAGGAGAGATTGCCGTAAGTGTATTTACCAACATATAAGGAACGATTTTTTTGAAAATGCAAAGATGCCAAAAAAAGCGCAAATAATTAACAGTAAATGCTATTATACACGAAAGAACAATGCTTTTTGCTTAAACGAATTGACTGTTGGTTGAACATTTATTGTGCATGCTTTGTAAAATGTGCGTGACGGAAACGCTGGAAACTTTTGAAGTTGAATTTGTTTCCATAGTTTTGTTTTGAAATGGAAAAAGAAGAACTCCAACGACTACGCATACTTGAAGCTTCGTACAAATTGTTTTCAACATACGGAGTGAAAAGTATTACCATGGATGACATAGCACGTGAACTTGCCATGTCAAAAAAAACTATTTACCTGTATTACAATGATAAAGATGATCTGGTAACTCAATTGATTCGTTTTGTTTTGGATAGACATGTGATTGAAATGGATGAATGTGCTTCAAAGGCCAATGACCCGATTCATGAAATTTTTCTTATGACAGAACAGGTTGAGAAAATGCTGAAAACGATTAATCCGAGCATGTTTTATGATTTGCAAAAGTACCATGCCAATGCATGGAACTCTTTTGAAGAGTTTAAGTTCAATCACGTATACAATTGCATTTTACAGAATTTGACGAAGGGTGTGGAAAAAGGACTTTATCGAAAAGGTATTAACCTTGAAATTTTAGCACACATGCGTGTGTTGCAGGTTTCAAGCATTTTTAATCCATTGTATTTTCCTGCTACCCGTTTCAATATTAACGAAGTACAAAATCAACTTACCGATCATTTTATGCACGGAGTTGCAACCCTAAAAGGACATAAACTAATCAATAAATACTTACAAGTAACCGAAGAAGAATAAACTATTATGAAACCTCTACTAACACTTATCATGACAGGTTTACTAACAACGGGTTCGGCTCTTGCCCAAGAGCGAGCGCAGGTGCATGTTTTTAAACTGGAGGATTGTTTAAGTTATGCCTATGAACATCAGAATACCATTTTAAATGCCAAATTGGATGAACAAACTGCTTCAGCTAAAGTGAAAGAAACTTTAGGAATTGGATTGCCCCAAGTAAATGGTGAAGCAAATTTTCAGCATTTTATGGATATTCCTACCACAATTATTCCTGACTTTATTAGTCCAGCTGTTTATGGAGTTTTAGAGAAGGAAGGTGTTGAAGGCAATAACGGTCCAATTACCAAACCTTCTGAATTTGGTGGAGTTCCTGCTCAATTTGGTACAAAAAACACATTTACAGCTACATTAAGTATTTCACAATTGTTGTTTGATGGAACTTATTTAATGGGACTTAAAGCTGCAAAGGTGTATAAAGAATTATCTACCAAAAATGTTAAAAGAACGCAGATTGACACCAAAGAAGCAGTTTCAAAAGCATATTACAGTGTAATTGTAAATAATGCTTATTTGAATACTGTTGAAATATCGATTGAGCGTTTACGTGAAGCCTACAAACAAACCGAAGCTTTGAATAAAAGTGGGTTTGCTGAAAAAATTGATGTAGAACGTATAAAGGTATTGCTAAACAATGCTGAAACTCAAAAGAAAACAATTAAACGCTTATCGGATCTGAATGCTTATTTGCTAAAGTATCAGATGGGGATGCCGGTAACTGATAGTTTAGTTGTTAATCAAAAACTGGAAGATATGAAGCTTGATGCCATGATGCCTTCACTCGAAGGTGTCAATGTTGAAAACCGTATTGAGTACTCTTTGCTTCAAACTCAAAAGCGTTTGTTAGAATATGACTTAAAACGCTATAAGTTGGCTTATGTGCCAAGTGTTGCCGCTTATGCAAGCTTTGGCCAAACAGGACAGAATAATTCGTTTATCAAAACATTTGAAAAGTTTTTCCCAACCAATCTGGTAGGTGTCAGGTTCTCAATTCCATTATGGAGCAGCGGCCAACGCCAACAGCGTATAAACATGGCAAAGTTTAACCTTACCAAAACGGAAAACGATATGGTGAACCTTAAAAATACGTTGAACCTTTCATTGAAAAATGCTGCGGTAGGGTTTGAAAATAACAAAGATGAGGTAGATAACCAAAACAGAAATCTTGAACTGGCGAGAGAAGTGGCAAGGGTAACAAAGATAAAGTATAATCAGGGTGTGGGTTCAAGCTTGGAGGTTACAACAGCCGAAACTGATCTTAAATCTGCCGAAAATAATTATTACACGGCTGTTTATAGTGCAATTCTATCATGGATTGAATTACAAAAAGCTATGGGAAATTTTAATTAATCAACTAAACTGTAAAAGCTACTCAAATGAATACGTATAAATCAATTTCGATTATTGCTTTAGCTGGGTTAATGGCCTCTTGCGGAAGCACCAACTCTACTGATAAAAAAACACAGCTTGAAAATTTAAAGAAAGAACAAGCTAAAATTGCCGCTCAAATCAAAGAAATTGAAGGTGAATTGGCAAAAACAGATACCTCTACAACCAGAAAAGTACGGTTTGTTGAAATTGCTGGGGTAACATCTGGAAGTTTTAAACACTATATAGATATTCAAGGAAGAATTGAAGCCGTTGAAAACGTAAATGTTTCAGCACAAGCACCCGGTACAATTACAAATATTTATGTTACCGAGGGGCAGGGTGTAAAAAAAGGGCAGGTGCTGGCTCAACTTAACAATGCCGTTTTATTAAGTCAAATAGAGGTTGTTAAAACTAATTTGGCGTTGGCCAATACTGTTTACAATCGTCAAAAAGCGCTTTGGGATCAAAAAATAGGAACTGAAATTCAGTATTTGCAAGCAAAGAGTGCTAAGGAAGGTCTTGAACGTCAATTAGCTTCTATGGATGATCAGGCCGATCTAACTAAAATTAAATCCCCAATTAACGGTACTGTTGATGCCGTTATTGCAAAATTAGGCGATGCTGCATCTCCAGGTATGCCTTCATTCAGGGTGGTAAATGCCGGAAATCTTAAAGCTCGTGCAACTGTTGCTGAAAGTTATGCAGCAAATGTACAGCAAGGTGATGAGGTTAAAATAGTATTGCCAGATTTAAATAAAGAAGTAAACGCACATGTTTCTTTCGTTAGCCGTTCAATTGATCCGTTAACCCGTTCATTTACGGTTGAAGCAAAATTGCCTTCGGATCCTGCTTACCGTGCCAACATGGTGGCTGTAATGAAAATTGTAGATTATAATTCTGCCAAAGCGGTAACAATTCCAGTTAATGCAGTTCAAAATGTAAATAATGAAACATTTGTACTGGTAGCTGATAAGGCAAACGGAAAAGAAGTAGCACGCAAAAAAGCAGTTAAAGTAGGTAAAATTTATAATGGTAAAGCTGAAATTGTTAACGGTTTATCAGAAGGAGATAAGTTAATTACAATTGGCTATCAAGGCTTAAATGATGGTGAAGCTATCAAATTTTAAAGAAATAAGTTTTGTGCTTACTAAAAAGCTAACATTTAATAGCTAAAAGATGAAAGACATTTTTAAAGAATTTAAGCCTTCAAGTTGGGCCATAGATAATAAAACAAGTATTTACGTACTTACGGTTATTATCACACTTGCCGGGTTGTTATCGTATTTTAAATTGCCGAAAGAACAATTTCCTGAGGTGGTTTTCCCTCAAATGTACATTTCAACCGTCTATTTGGGTGTTTCTCCAACTAATATTGAGAACCTGGTGACCAAACAAATTGAGAAACAGGTGAAATCTATATCAGGAGTTAAAAAGATAACAAGCAATTCTGTTCAAGACTTTTCGAATATTATTGTAGAGTTTAATACTGATGTGGATGTTGATGCAGCTCTTCAAAAAGTAAAGGATGCGGTTGATCGGGCAAAGGATGATTTACCAGACGATTTGACTCGCCAACCACAGGTTATTCGCATTGATGTTTCGGAAATTCCAATTATGAACGTCAATATTTCAGGTGATTATGATCTTGAAACAATTAAGGAATATGCTGAACAACTGCAAGATCGCATTGAGTCATTAGGAGAAATTACCCGCGTTGATCTTGTTGGTGCACTTGATCGTGAATTCCAGATCAATGTTGATATGTATAAAATGATGGCCGCCAATATCTCTTTTTATGATATTGAGAGTGCCATACGTTCAGAGAACGTAAACCTTACAGGTGGTCAAATTGCCATGGATGGTATGAAACGTACCTTAAGTGTAAATGGCCAGTTCAGGGATGCTCAAACTATCGGCAATATTATTATTCGAGGGGCCTCAGGGGCTACCGTATTCCTGAAAGATATAGCTGATGTTAAAGATTCGTTTGCGGAACAGGAAAGTTTTGCCCGTTTAGATGGTAAGAATGTAATTACCTTAAACGTGGTTAAGCGCAGTGGACAAAACCTGATTAATGCTTCAGATAAAATTCGTGAAATTGTAAAAGATATGGAGGCCAATACATTTCCATCTGGTCTAAAGGTGGTAATTACTGGTGATCAATCAGACGAAACACGTATTACCCTGCATGATTTGATTAATACTATCATCATCGGGTTTATTTTGGTAACAATTATCCTGATGTTCTTCATGGGTACTACCAATGCAATTTTCGTAGCGCTTTCCGTTCCCTTGTCAATGTTTATTGCTTTTTTGGTAATGCCTTGGATAGGGTTTACCTTAAATATGATCGTGTTGTTCTCTTTCCTTTTGGCTTTGGGAATTGTGGTGGATGATGCCATTGTGGTGATTGAAAATACGCACCGGATATTCGATAATGGGCAGGTACCGATAAAGAAAGCGGCAAAAATGGCAACTGGTGAGGTTTTCCTCCCGGTATTATCAGGTACTCTTACTACGTTAGCGCCATTTATTCCATTGGCATTTTGGCAAGGGGTAATTGGTAAGTTCATGTTCTATTTACCGATTACATTAATTGTGACTTTACTCGCGTCATTATTGGTTGCTTATATCATTAATCCTGTTTTTGCGGTTGATTTCATGAAGCCTCATACCGATGATCATCATCAGGAATCGAAGAAAGTTACCAAAGGATTTAAGGTTACAGCCGTTGTAATGGTTGGATTGGCCTTATTATTCTATTTGAGCGGGTTATTCGGGATGGGTAACTTGATTATAGCCTTGTTCGGCTTATATGCACTGAATAGATTTGTGTTAACCGGGGTGATTCGTAATTTTCAGGAAAGACGCTGGCCAGCGGTTCAGGAAAAGTATAAGCAATTAATTACCTGGTCACTTGGTAAAAGCCGTCCAACATGGTTGTTGTTAGGAACATTTGGCCTTTTGATCTTTTCGTTTGTTTTCTTTGGAATTCGTCAGCCCAAAGTGGTTTTCTTCCCACAAAGTGACCCTAACTTCATTTACACATACATTCGTATGCCAATTGGTACCGACCAGAAATATACTGATTCGATTACTAAAGTGGTAGAAGGTAGAATCTTTAAAGTAATTGGGAAAAACAATCCAATTGTGGAATCAGTTATTGCCAATGTTTCAATTGGTGCCAGTGAAGATCCTATGGGAGGGGGCAATGCCCAACCACATTTAGGAAAAGTAGGTATTGCGTTTGTTGATTTTGCAAAACGAAACGGAGAATCAACAAGAGACTACTTAGCAAAAATTCGCGAAGCTGTAAAAGGTATTCCAGGCGCTGAGATTTCTGTTGATCAGGAACAAAACGGACCTCCAACCGGTAAACCAATCAGTATTGAAATTGCCGGAGATAATTTTGATGAGTTGGTTGGTACTTCAAATAAACTAAAACGGTACTTAGATTCATTACAAATTGGAGGGGTTGAAGAGTTAAAGTCGGATTTTGAAAGTGATAAACCTGAAATAGTAGTTGATATTGATCGTGAACGTGCAGGTAGGGAAGGTATCAGTACCGGGCAAATTGGTATGGAATTGCGTACAGCCATATTTGGTAATGAAGCCTCAAAATTCCGGGATGATAAGGACGATTACAAAATCCAGGTGCGTGTAAAAGAAGATCAGCGTAATAATATCAATTCCTTAATGAATATGAAGTTAACCTACCGCGATATGAACATGGGTGGAGCAATTCGTCAGATTCCCCTATCTGCAGTAGCTGATATTCATTATTCAACGTCTTATGCCGGTATTAAGCGTAAAAATCAAAAACGTTTGGTAACCATTTCCTCCAACGTATTGGGTAATTACAATGCTAATGAAGTTGTTGGTAATATTCAAAAAGCCTTGCTTGATTTCCAAGTTCCTCCATCAGTTCAAATAAAAATGGGTGGAGAGCAGGAGGAACAAGCTGAGACCGGTGCGTTTTTAGGAACAGCAATGTTGGTGTCCTTAGGACTGATATTCCTCATCTTAGTAACTCAATTTAATTCAGTTGGTAAACCGATTATCATTCTTTCTGAAATTTTATTCAGTATTACCGGAGTTCTTTTAGGCTTTGCCTTGTTTAAGATGGAAATTTCTATTGTAATGACAGGTATTGGTATTGTGGCATTAGCTGGAATTGTTGTTCGGAACGGTATCCTATTGGTAGAGTTTACCGATTTACTGCTTGAGCAAGGTTTTGAGTTGAAAGAAGCTATTATTGAAGCTGGTAGAACTCGTATGACGCCAGTAATCTTAACAGCATCTGCAACTATGTTGGGCTTAGTTCCTCTGGCTGTGGGTTTAAATATTGACTTTGTTACCTTGTTTACAGATTTGAACCCTCATATTTTCTTTGGTGGCGATAGTGTTGCATTCTGGGGACCCTTATCATGGACAATGATTTTTGGTCTGGCCTTTGCAACTTTCCTTACGCTAATTCTAGTACCAATTATGTACTATCTTGTATATAGCGCCAAAGCCAGAATTAAAGGAAAAACAAAGCATGCTAAAAAAGTTGAACTTGAATTAGCAGAATAAAATACTTTTTTGTGTTTGAGCCTTCCTGCGAAAGCAGGGGGCTTTTTTATGGTGTAACTAAAAAAGAAAAGCAAGCAGTTCATAGGTGAATTGCTTGCTTTTTTATAAGATAATTTCCTGGTTTATTTTAATTGAAATTGATATACATGGTTTGATGCATACCTATTCCTTCAACTTCAAAAGCATCTCCAATGCTGGTAAAGCCTAATTTTTGATAAAATCCTACAGCAGAAACCCGGGCATTACACCAAAGTAGGTGAATATCTTTTTGTTTTAAATAATCAATAGCGAATCTGACTAAAACACTTCCTGCGTTTTTGCCCCTATGCTCAAGAGAAGTCGCCATTCCTTTTAAATGGTATTGAGCTGTACTACCAAAGTAAGGGAGGTTAGATCGATTAAAAGATCCTATACTTATTATTTCATCATTTTCAACAACAGCCAGGTGAAAAGTCTCAGGCTCGTTATCCTTTGGAAAATAACAAGAATTAATTGCAACTCCAGGTTTTAATACCCGTTGGCGAAGACAAAATGTGTCTTCAGCCGAAATAAATTTTACATGCATGACGCCGTACCGTACCGATCAAACAATTCAATTGAGAGCGCAATAATTAAGCGGCGCAAAGTTAAAATTTATTTTATATTTTAAAATTGATGTGAAACAATTGAATTGTATTGAGTTACTAGTTTCTACAACAATTTTATTCAAGCAATGTTCTTTTCAAGTATTTAAATTCAAATGATAGGAATTGATGTTTTTTGACGTAAGGTTTTAGTGATATGGTAAGAAGTCTTAAATGGCTCCGCGATTTAAAATAAGTTTAGTTGTTTGTTGTGTTGATTGTTGAAATAGTGTATGCTGTATTCTCGCATTTGCCTATTAGCCAGGTACTTTGCAACGGATAGTTTAAACAAGTTTCTTATTGATTCGGCAACATTTCCTTCTCCACGCATTCTGGTTCCATAACGGCTATCGTTTAACTGCCCTCCATGACACTCCTTAATCAGGTTTAAAACCTTTTCAGCTCTGTCGGGATAATTTTTATATATCCAATCAGTAAAGAGATCTCCGATAGATCCATTTAGTCTTACTATAGTATAACCCGCATCTGATGCGCCTGCTTCTGCGGCTTTTTTAATTATTGATGGAAT
Organism: Solitalea lacus; assembly: GCF_022014595.1. NCBI lineage: Bacteria > Pseudomonadati > Bacteroidota > Sphingobacteriia > Sphingobacteriales > Sphingobacteriaceae > Solitalea > Solitalea lacus. Next base: position 2,237,564 of record NZ_CP091740.1, read on the forward strand.
TTCTTCACTGTTTAATGCTGGTATGATTGGAGCCACCATTACTCGTACAGGAATGTTTCTTTCAGTTAGTTGTTTTATGATTTGGATACGGCCTTCACCTGTAACGGTTCTCGGTTCTAGTACTTGTCTTAATTTTTCATTCAGTGATGTTATACTTATGTTCACATGAACAAGGTTAAAAGAATTGAGTTCGGTTAAAAGATCCATATCTCTTAGAATAAGGTTGTTTTTGGTAATAATGCTTACCGGGTTTTTATATTTCAGAAAAACCTTGAGCAATGAACGGGTAATTTTGAGTTTTCTCTCAATAGGTTGGTAACAATCTGTGTTTCCGGAAAGGAGAATTGGAGTAGGGGTCCAGTTCTTTCCTTCAAAATTTTTGATCAGAAGTTCAGCTGCATTATGTTTAACAATGATTTTTCTTTCAAAATCAAGTCCGGCGCTAAACCCCCAATACTGATGTGCATTGCGAGCATAACAATATATACAACCATGTTCACAACCTTGGTACGGATTAATTGAGAACATAAGTGGTAAATCAGGACTTTCAATTTTATTGACAATTTTTTTAGCAGATTCTTTGAATAGCTGTGTGGCTGAATTTTCTAACAAAGGTTCATCCAGCCCTTCAATATGTTCCGTTACATATTCTTGCTTCAAATAAGGGTTTTGGGTATTAATTTGAGCCCCCCTTCCTTTAAAATAGTCCATCGTATCCATTTTATAAAAATACTAAAAAAATTAGTATTTTTTTTAAAATTGTCATGAACAAATTATTTGAAGGTACTATTTGTTAAAAGATGCTTTATGATTTTAATTGTCTGTAAAGTAGTGCTTTATATTGATTATTATGTGTAAATTAAAGTAGTGAATCGCATTCCGAACTCACTTTAGAAGCTTCATTATTAACTATTCTTTTAAATCATCGTTGTGAAAAAATCATTGCCTATGAAGCTGAAAGAGATGTTCGACCTGGCGGTTACAGGAGGATAATTCAAATCTAAATTTTACATATGCAACTAGCCTATACAAAACATTTTAAGCACGCCTATCTTGTATTGGTTCTATTATTTAGCTATGAATTTAGTATAGCTCAGTCAAAAACTGATACCTTAATAAGTACACAAATTAAGGATATTGGTGACGTGCTCTTCAAGAAAAAGAAAAAAGATTCTATTAAGATTGCAGAAAAAAAGGATAGTTTCTTTCTTCTAATACCGGTTATTGGATCCCAGCCTGCTACTGGTTTTATGTTTGGCTTTACGGGGCAGTATACGTTTAAAGGACTGAAACCAGAGGATAAATATTCAACTATAAACCTTAACGCCACCTACACTACTAAAGACCAATGGTTAATCAATATGAAAAATAATGTGCTGCTTTCCGGTAACAAAATTTTTCTAAGTGGCGATTGGCGTTTTTATATCTTTTCACAACCCAATTATGGCTTAGGTACTGATATTATTCCCCCTGCAAAAGATGATGAAGGTTTTAGTCTTGATTCTTTGTCTCAGCCAATGGATTATAATTACATTAAATTTCACCAAACAGCATCCTGGCTTGTAAAGAACAACTTTTATGTAGGGGCCGGATTACATTTGGATGGCTATACAAGTATAGATGATAATAATTTAGATACTGCCAACCAACGTTATACAGCACATTATAATTATAGCACCAAATATGGATTTGATCCGAAAAAGTATTATGTATATGGGGTAAGTTTAAATTTTCTTTACGACTCTCGAGATAACCAAATTAATCCTAATCATGGATTGTACGGTAACCTAAATTTCAGATTAAATCCCGCTATAGGAAAAAATGATTACACCAGTACTGTGTTGTTTGCTGAAATGAGATATTTTAAACCATTAAGTAAAACTAATTTGCAACATGTGTGGGGTATTTGGGTATATGGTCAATTTGTAACCAGCGGAAAGGTGCCATATCTTAACTTACCATCAATTGGCTGGGATCAACGAAGTAGAGGAGGTAAAGGGTATACTCAGGGAGTATTCAGAGGAAATAATTTAGTGTATCTTGAAACTGAATATCGATTTCCAATAAGTAAAAACCAGTTGTTCAGTGGAACTGTATTTGGTGATTTTACCACAGCAAGCGATAAAGACCGCGATGTAAAACTGTTTGACTCAATACAGCCCGCTTTTGGAGTTGGATTTAGAATATTATTAGATAAAAAAACGAGAACAAACCTCATATTTAATTACGCTTGGGGACGAAAATCAAAAGGATTTTATCTCAATGCCGGAGAATCATTCTAAGGTCTGAAAGCAACTAAGAGTATACTTAATACTATAATTATTTCGACTCTTTTGGTGGCTATAGGCCCATAAAGAGTCGAAATATTTTATTGTTATGTAGTTGATATTTAGGTTTTTAAAATATTTTATGCAGGAAAGTTAGGGTTTTGTAGACAAAAAGGCATATGTTTTGCGAGATATAGGGATAAATCAAACTAATCATCTGAAAGTAATGCATAACATTAAGCCACGCCATACAATCATTGTAATTATACTTTTGATCAGCGTTACATTGTTTACATGCAGTAAAAGTGATGCCGATACAGTGTCTTGTGATTTTTCTACCGAAAGCTACACAACTAACAACGATGGTACAGTTACCTATACAGTTACCAAGGAAGGTAATGGCAGTACTATAAGCTCCATAACTTATAGAGGAACTGATGGAGTAATTACGGTTCCCAATCCAGGTGATAATTTTACGTTAAGTGCTCCTGTGAAAAAAGGAACTGTAATTACACTTAACGTAAAAGGTACTGCCGTTGAAGGGCAGCTAAGGGCCCAATACAAATTCATAAGCACTACCGGTACTGAGCAAGGAAATGCATTCAGAGCATGTCCAGGGGATTGATTATCATGGAATAATCACAACAACCATTAGAAACATGAGTTTACACGATAAAATATTGGAAGTTTATCAATCTGTAAAGAGTTATCCTGATCTTGTCCAAAAGCTGATTGAATTAGGAATCCAATCTTATACAGTTGATGTAGCAACCGGTTCAATATTATATCGTTTAGCAGACGGGGAGAATTTATTGCATGTGGGTGAAGTTGATAATAGGTCAATTTTTGAGCGTTTTAGTGCTGATTTAACTGTAATGGCAATCAGAGATAATCAACAAGGTAAAACCACATATCCTGAATTTATGCATGCAATAGGAGCTGCGGGGGTCAGATTTTATGAAGCAACATTAACCGGTGAAAATAAACGTGTTACTTATATTGGATTTGGTGGATTCTATGAAGAATCTATTCCAATTTAAATTCATTCAGTCAATCTTTAATTTTTACTAAAGAGCATTTCTTCCAAACGGTTATCTTTTTTGTATACGTCTTTTCTGAAGTTTAATAAGCCGTTGTGATCAACAAAAGCCGTGAAGTAACCAATGTACACTGGCACTGACTTTTTTAAAGTAACATAGAGCTCCTGGTTTGCATTCATCGCTTCTGTAATCTTATCACTGGTCCATGTATTATCGTCCTTTAATAAAAGTTCAGCAAGTTTCTTTGGTTCGCTTACTCGAATGCATCCATGACTAAAAGCCCTTTGATCTTCTTTGAATAAAGATTTTGAAGGTGTATCGTGCAAATAAATATTATATGTATTTGGAAAGAGGAATTTTACCTGTCCAAGTGAATTTGTTGGGCCAGGAAGTTGCCTCAGCACCGGAAGTTGTCCCATATAGCCGGTAATTTCCATGTTGTGGTCTCGTAAGTAATTACTGTTTTTACTCATTTCAGGTAATATTTCATTACGTGTTATGCTTGGCGGGACATTCCAATATGGGCTAAAAACAATATATCTTAAGTTTCCATTAAAAATTACAGTTTGATGCATCACCTTTCCAACTACCACATTACACCCCCATTCTAAAGTATCTGAATTGAATATATACAGCTTAAAGGCGGGGATGTTAATAATTATATGTTTTCCTTCAACCTTTTCCGGAACCCACCGGCTTCGTTCAATGTTTACCATTAGTTGTTTCAGGCGTTCACTTGGTTTTATATTCAGTTCATTGATAAATGAATTCCCAATTACTCCATCGGCAGTTAAACCATGTCTGGTTTGAAATTGCTTTGTTGCCATTATTAATTCAGCATCAAATAATGGATTTTTATTATCTTTTTTTAGGTCTCCCAATAAAAACAAACGATGGCGTATTGCTAAAAGTAAGGATGATGAGTCGCCTGGGTTATAAGTTTTTTGATCAAGTTTTAGTGACTCCCAGTTCTCATTTGTTGTCAGCTTGCGATACAGCTTCAAATTATCCTTCAGTAAATCATATTGACGAAAAACTGGTGTTTTGCTTAAAACATTTGATGCAGGTTGGTTAATTATATCTTCCAGTTGTTTCTGAAAGTCAATCTTTTTTCTCGGAAGGAACCACTCTAACTCTTGCATCTCCTTGTCGTTTACAGAACCTTGCCATGCAATTTTTGAAAAAGCAAAATAGGCGCCGGTAAGCATTAATTCCGTAGTAGCATCCGGTTTATTGTTTATTATGGAGTGTATAAGTGAATCAAGCTTGCTGTCATAAGGTATTTTTCCGTTTAAACCTTCTTCATCTAAGTGTTGAACCCGATTGTTTAAATTACTAGCCTGCTCAATTAAACCTTTACGATCAAACCAAGCAAAGGCAAAATTTCTATTCTTATAAAATTTAGTAATATCCGTCTGATAGGAGGAAAGTAATGGGTATTTATTGATGAAATTATTTAAAGTTATGCTGTCTAAGTGAATAGCAGTTTGGGAACTGTAGTTACCAGGGATGGTTCTATTCCAGTTTGATACATTTATGATCGTATCGACAGGTTTCAGGTTGGGTTTGTTATGTTTTCCAACACAGGATGAGAGTAAAACAGGAAATAGGGTGTATAAAATTATGGTTGTTTTTAATTTCATAGAGTGAAATTTGCAGTCAAGCTACAAATGTATTATCATTTTTAAAACTCTATGGATAATTGTTGGAAGGGATAAATGCTTTCTTGTAATATGCACATAATCAAGTTGCTTATGTGAGTTTTGGAAAAAATATTTTGCTAATTCAAATTAATGCTCTACTTTAGCGCCTAGGAAAAAGAGTATAAGTTATATTTTATATTCCTTCCATTATTCTTTTTCTTTTGGTTTAGGTTAAATTAAAGGAGTTGACACTTCCCAGGTTTCAACTCCTTTTTTTATTTCACTAATTTGAACCGTTGTTTGCAGGAGATTCATTGCCTTTCTGGTTTTGTGTTCTGCTTTTCATCTTTTCCATGCGTTCTTTTTTCAAAACTTCATAATCGGCCCATTGCTTTTCAGTTAAAACCGCTTTTAATGCAGTCTCTTTTTCTTCGTTAATTTTCTTCATGCCTTCCATCATGGCTGCACGGTCGCCCGCATTGGCTTCCCTTAATTCATCTACTTTCTTTGCGGAACTTAAATTAATTTCATGAACTTTTTTTTGCTGATCATCGGTTAATGCTAGCTTTTTGGTAAGCTGCTGGGTTTGCATCGAAGCTCTTTCCTCTGCACTGCGAGGTTGTCTTTCTTGAGCAAACATGGTTGTTGCAATTAATAAAGTGACAATTGCTAAAGCTAATTTTTTCATTTCTATTGTTCTTTTGCTTTTGAGTTTTATTTATAAAAAAGGTTTAATGTAAAATGAAAAAAAAATAGCTGGTGATTAATTATATATTATTCGTTTTAGTTGATAGCAATGTGAAAATGGCCGAATCGAAAAATTTGCCATTGTAGTAATAGTTCTCTTTAAAATAGGCTTCTTGCCTAAACCCTGTTTTTTTTAGCAATTTTATTGATGCCAAATTGTTTGGATTGACATTGGCTTCAATAGAATGGAATTTGATGTTATTGAAACCATAGCTGATTACTTTCATCAAAGCTTCAAACATCAAACCATTATTCCAGTAATTGGGGTGAAGTAAATAGCCAATTTCGGCTCGGTGATGTTCTTTGATTATTCGCCAAAATCCTATTGTTCCGATCAATTGATTGTTGCCTTTTAAAGTAATAGCCCAGTTGATCCCTTCATTTTCAGCAAAGGAATCAACTATCTTTTGAATCAGTGTTTCTATTTCTTGGATATCACTGGGTGGCTCGCGGTCTAAATACTTTAATACTTGGTCATTGCTTCTTAATTCAAACAAAGCAATGCTGTCAGAATGGTCAATAGCCCTAAGGTTTAACCTAGGGGTTGAGAGTATAGGGAACGAATCAAACTTTATGTCCAGCATTACCGAAAAGTTGCTAAAAAGTTAATCATTTGGCTTTAGTTTGGTAACAGTCTTTTGTAATTGCTCTACCATTTCGGTTAGTTTTTCGAGTGAAGGTTCAATTGCTGGGGTAGGGAAGGCTGTGCTTATGAAGGCTTTGGCTTTCCATATTTCAAGCACATCGCTGGCATTGATGCTGTAAGTTTCATAGGCTTTGTTGTCTGATGCAAGGTACAAGCGTTGGTTTTCTTTGATTTTATTGGTTACGCGTTTGTAAACAATGCCTTCATCTTTGCTTAGTACAACATATGTATCACCTGATTTAATATCACCAAAGTTCTCTATGTATTCTCCAACTACAATGGTTCCTGGTTCTAATGGAAGCATGGAGTCTCCCTTTAATTCAAATGCCCTGAATGTTCCTCCTTTTAAGAACGGGAGATGGAACTTTGGTAGCTCTGCTACATATTGGGGGTCGGCATAACCGTTTAAATAGCCTGCACTTGCTTTGGCCGGGATTAATTCAATGTTTTCATTTTGATCCTTATCTACAGTAATACTTAAAACCCGGAGGCCGCCACTTGTTTTGTTTTTCTCCTCTTCTGCAGCTTTTTCCTTTTTAGCAAACCATTTATCGGTTATTCTTTCCGAAATCAATTCATCAACTGAAATGCTAAATAAATTAGCCATCTTAAGAAGTAGTTCTGTTTTTGGTTCTGCCCGATCTTCTTCGTATGCACCAATAACAGCCCGTTTAACTTCTAGATTGTCAGCTAATTGCTGTTGCGTAAGTCCTTGTTTTTTGCGCAGGTATTTTAAGTTTTGTGAGATAGTGCCCATGAATTTTGCCAAAAATTTTATAATACTAAAAATAATAGTATATATTTGCTAATAAAGTTAGTGACAATTTCGGGATTATCAAGAAATAAATAAAAATAGATTTTAAAAGAAAAACGATTATGGCACTTTTCAATAACACTTCAAGAATTAATTCAGCTGGTAGCAAACGTTACATCTATTTTATGACTGATCGTAATCGCTCAAGTATTATAGTTGGAACCAGTGATGATTTAATAAACACCATCAATAAATTCAGAGCAATTCCGACCTTGCATTTCGATGCTTCTGGACACTATTCACGTTTGGTGTATTTTGAGGAGTTTGAAAATGAAGTGTTATTACAAAAACGTTTATTGATATTACAACATCTTACCAAAGCACAAAAAGAGAAAATTATTCGTTCGGTGAACGCTGACTGGGTTGATCTTTCCTTAGGAGTTGATTTTGAAAATATATTAGATCCGAAGTTTCCCCGTACCAATTTCAGGTATACAGCTGTTGCATGTTAAATCTGCGTCATTTAACCTTAAGAACGTAGTGGTATTAAACTTTAAATACTATTTTTGTAATAATAAGTGTTAGCCACGTACTTTTAATATTCTTTAGGTGTCGAAAAAACATTCAGATTATTTTAGCTGCAAATCCTGCCAATACCGGAAAGACTCAGTTTTTTGTGGTTTAAGGGAGAATGAATTAGACGTTATTGACTCTCATAAAGGCCATATTACTTTTAATAAAGGTGAAGAGATTTTTGTGGAAGGAGATCGTCCTCATGGTATTTATTGTATTCATGAAGGGAAAGTAAAACTGTCTAAGCATGGTGAGACAGGTAAGGAACAGATTGTACGTTTTGCAAAAGAAAGTGATGTATTAGGTTACCGCGCCTTGCTAGGTAATGAGATGTACGATTGTAGTGCTATAGCTTTAGAAAAAACTGATGTATGCTTTATTCCAAAAACTGATTTCTTTGAAATCTTTGATAAGAGCCCATCATTGTCATTGAATTTGGTTAAACTGCTTTCTGCTGATTTAAGACATGCTGAAAATAAGCTTACTGATATAGCTCAAAAACCTGTTCGTGAACGAATTGCCGAAAATATCTTATTGTTGAAAGAAACTTTTGGTGTAGATGAAATAACAGGTTCAATTAAAGTAGTATTAAGCAGAGAAGAAATTGCCAATATGACCGGCACCGCTACTGAAACCGCAATTCGTTTACTCTCAGAACTTAAGGGAGATGGTTTGATTGAATTTGTCGGAAAAAAAATTAAAATTGTCAATGTTAAAGAATTAGTTCGTAGGGCTAATATTTACAATTAACGCTAGCATGATTTTTATCATGTTTTTCTTAACTTATCGGAAATAGTTTTGTCCTATCCATTAAATTTTAGGGCTTAACCTTGCGGACACTATGCAGCTAACCGATACTAAAACCACATGTTATCATTGCGGTCTTGACTGTGATGAAGAAACCGTTGTCTTCGACGAAAAAACGTTTTGTTGTAACGGATGTAAAGTGGTTTATGAAATTTTAGCAGAAAACCACCTTTGTGATTATTACCAAATTGCGGCTAATGCCGGTATCTCTCAAAAAATAAAAAAAACAGCCAAAGGCAAGTTCTCAATTCTGAATAATCAGGAGATTAAGGAAAAACTGATTCGGTTTACAAATGGAAAACAGACCCATGTTGTTTTCTTTCTTCCTCAAATCCATTGCAGTTCATGTATTTGGTTGCTCGAAAATCTTCATCGTATCAACGCGGGTATTATTCACTCAAGGGTTGATTTTGCTCTAAAAGAAATTACCATTGTTTTTAATGAAAATGAGGTATCACTTCCGGTGATAGCCGAACTTTTGACTAGTGTTGGTTATGAACCTTACCTTAATTTAAATGATATTTCCAGCAAGAAGAATTATTTGGTTGATAGAGGTTTGGTTTACAAATTAGGCATAGCCGGGTTTTGTTTTGGCAATATAATGATGCTAAGTTTTCCTGAATATTTTTCAGACGGAACGGTTGATTATACTCTTAAAAAAATATTTAATTATCTGAACTTGGCATTATCACTTCCGGTATTTTTCTATAGTGCTAATGTGTTTTATTTATCTGCCTGGGCCGGAATTAAAAAACGTTTTTTAAATATTGATGCTCCAATTGTATTGGCCATTCTCATTACGTTCATTAGAAGTGTTTATGAGATTTTAAGTGGAACAGGTGCCGGTTATCTCGACTCGATGACAGGAATTGTGTTTTTTATGCTTATTGGTAGGTATTTACAAAATAAAACATATCAGAAATTATCATTTGACAGGGACTATAAATCCTATTTTCCTATCGCTGTAACCCTTAAGAAGGATGATGGTGAAGAAGAGAATATTCCTGTGACGCAATTGAATTGTGGAGATACGCTTATTATTAGAAACAATGAATTGATACCGGCTGATTCTATTTTAATTAAGGGGAAAGCCAATATTGATTACAGCTTTGTTACTGGTGAATCAGATCCTGTCCAAAAGTCAATAGGTGAAAATATTTATGCAGGTGGAAAGCAAGTAGGAAGTGCAATAGAACTGAAGATTACCCGAAATGTTTCAAATAGCTATTTAACAGAATTATGGAACAAAGATGTTTTTAGATTATATGAAGACAAAAAGAACTCTTATATACATAGTATAAGCCGTTATTTTACTATTGCATTGTTTACCATGGCTGCTTTAACAGCAATATTTTGGGCTATAAATGATCCTTCCAAAATTCTAAATGCAGTTTCTGCCATGCTTATTATTGCTTGTCCGTGCGCATTATTATTGTCGTCAACTTTTACAAATGGGAATGTGCTGCGAATATTTGGACGAAATAATTTCTATCTAAAAAACGCAACCGTTATAGAAATGCTTGCTGATGCTGATACTATTGTTTTTGACAAAACAGGAACAATTACCCAAAACGGGCAATCGATGGTAAACTATGTTGGTGTGGATCTCTCTGAGGGACAGCAGCAACTGATACGCTCCGTGGTGTTACAGTCAGTTCATCCGCACAGTAAAGCCATTAGTGCTTTTTTACCTAAGTTTAACACTCTTACCGTTGAAAGTTTGGTTGAATTACCAGGTAAAGGTATTCAGGCCGAGATTAAAGGTAATATCATTCGTGTGGGTTCGGCTGATTTTGCAGGAGCAACACAGCTATCCGAGGTGAAAACAGGAAAAACATACGTTTCAATTAATGAACAGTTTTTGGGAGTGTTTAGCATCTCTAATCAATATCGTAAAGGATTGGTGCCGTTGATTGGAGAATTGCGCGGTCAATATAAAATGTCCTTAATTTCAGGAGATAATGATGCAGAGAAAGGTGCACTCACGCAATTGTTTGAGACCAAAAATGAATTACTGTTCAATCAAACTCCGGAAAGCAAGCTAAATTATATAAAGAACTTACAAAGGAACGGTAAAAATGTGATGATGATCGGAGATGGTTTGAATGATGCCGGAGCTCTTAAGCAAAGTAATGTAGGGATTGCGGTTTCTGATGAGGTCAATAATTTTTCACCTGCATGTGACGCTATTTTGGCTGGTGGTGAGTTGATAAAACTTAGTTCATTAATACGTTACGCGAAATCTGCCAAATCCATTGTGATGATCAGCTTTATTATATCTATTTTATATAATATCGTTGGGTTGTCATTTGCCGTTCAGGGTACGCTCTCGCCAGTTATTGCAGCTATTTTAATGCCTGCCAGCTCAATAAGCATAATTCTGTTTACAACAGGAGCAAGCGCATTTATGGCAAAAATTAAGGGACTAAAATAAAAAAACTCTCCGAGCTTAATAATTCGGAGAGTTCTAATTATCGTTTAGGACAGCTTTTGCAAGCTTTGCCACGTTTGTATTTTTTACAACACTTCTTAAAGGCACAACATCCACTCAAATAAACATTGAAGCCTTTTGCCATTTCCGGATCAGTTGGTATCACCGGAAGTTTGCAACTATCAGATTCTAAAAATTTTACCTCTTCCATCTATTCTTAAAGCTTGGCAAATATAAGGCAATATTTAGATTAAATACAAATAATATTTAGACAAATTTTAAATTAGGCCATTGATAACCCTGGAAATTATCCTGATTGATTGTGATTATTAATTAAAGCAAAATGGTATTTTAGAACACCAATTTATGATGCGTTTTTGGGATGGCTAATACTATGTTTTTCCTTAAGTGCCAATTAGTTAAATAACCAATTAATATATCAATACTCTTATGAATAAAGTTGTTGCTAACGCTGATGAAGCGGTTAAAGACATAACTGATGGATTAACTTTAATGGTTGGAGGTTTTGGTCTTTGTGGGATTCCGGAAAACTCTATAGCTGCTTTAGTTAAGAAAAATGTGAAAAATCTTACTTGTATTTCTAACAATGCCGGAGTTGACGATTTTGGCTTAGGTCTGTTGCTTCAAAATAAGCAAATTAAGAAGATGATATCTTCTTATGTTGGTGAGAACGCAGAGTTTGAACGACAGTTGCTTAGCGGAGAGCTAGAAGTAGAACTAATCCCGCAAGGAACATTGGCTACCCGTTGTATGGCTGCAGGCTATGGTATGCCGGCTATATTTACCCCTGCCGGTGTAGGAACAGAAGTTGCTGAAGGTAAAGAAGTGCGCAATTTCAATGGTAAAGATTATTTGATGGAATATGCTTTTGATGCGGATTTTGCTATTGTTAAAGCGTGGAAGGGAGATGCTCATGGCAATTTAATTTACCGGTCCACTTCAAGAAACTTTAATCCATTAATGGCCATGGGCGGTAAAATTACTATTGCAGAGGTTGAGGAATTAGTTCCAGTAGGTGAACTTGATCCTGATCAGATTCATACCCCTGGAATTTACGTGCATCGAATTTTCGAAGGTAAAAACTATGAAAAACGTATTGAGCAACGTACTGTTAGAAGCAGAGGTTAATCAAAGTATGTTTCATTGTCAAATTAAGCCAATTAAGTTTAAAGTAATCATTTGATAGAGTTTAGATGGTTGAGTCGATACTTCTAGTGTATTTTAACGGAATTCTAATCAATAGATTTAAGAAATAAAGAAATGTTAGATAAAAACGGCATAGCTAAACGTATAGCAAAAGAATTAAAGGATGGTTACTATGTAAACCTAGGAATCGGAATTCCAACATTAGTGGCCAATTATATTCCTGATGGTATTTCAGTTACTCTTCAGTCGGAAAATGGTTTATTGGGTATGGGGCCTTTTCCGTTTGAAGGTGAGGAAGATCCTGATTTGATCAACGCAGGTAAGCAAACCATTACAACGTTACCTGGAAGCTCAATTTTTGACTCTGCACTAAGTTTTGGAATGATACGTGCGGGAAAAGTTGACCTGACAATATTAGGCGCGATGGAAGTATCAGAAAATGGTGACATTGCCAACTGGAAAATACCTGGTAAAATGGTAAAAGGAATGGGTGGAGCGATGGATTTGGTGGCCTCTGCAAAAAATATTATTGTTGCTATGCAGCACGTAAATAAAGCTGGGGAGTCTAAACTGCTGCCTTCATGTACATTGCCTTTAACAGGAACTCGCTGTGTTAAAAAGATTGTAACGGAATTGGGTGTGTTCGATGTACTGCCAGAAGGTGGTTTTAAATTATTAGAGCGAGCACCTGGAGTTTCTGTTGAACATATTATAAATTCAACCGCTGGTAAATTAATTATTGAAGGTGAAATTCCAGAAATGGTATTATAAAGCAATCTTCAAGATTTAAAAAGGGGCATGAGTTCGTTCTTATGCCCCTTTTATTCATACAAATTCACCATAAAACAAACGCCGTATCATGTTCTGATACGGCGTTTGTTGTTTTATTAAAAGGAAGAACTTTATTTTTTACGTTGTTGAGCAGCTTGTTGTTGTTTTGTCATTTCTTCTAAACGCATTTGCCATTTAGACTTCTGACTAGCTCCAGGACGCTTTTTATTTTCCTGAATCTTAGCATGAATTGCATCATCATTAACAAACTTACGGATGATAAATTGTTGTAAGAAAGTGATAATGTTCGCACAGAAGTAATAGAAGTTCAAGCCTGCTGGAAAACTATTTAATGCTCCTAAAAATACAACCGGCATAATGTAACCAATGTATTTCATTTGACCTGTAACTCCCGAAATTCGGTTGTTCATCCACGTGTAAATTAATGTCGATATAGTCATTAATACACACATTAAGCTTAAGTGGTTTCCAAGGAACGGTATGTTCACTCCAAAATTAATCACTGAATCATAAGTTGAAAGGTCATTCATCCATAAGAATGGTTGTTGACGTAACTCAAAAGAAGCAGGGAAGAAACGGAAGAACGCCAGTAATATTGGCATTTGAAGCAACAATGGAATACAACCAGCTAATGGGTTTACTCCAGCTTGTTTGTATAACTTCAGGTATTCCTGTTGTAACTTGGTTTGATCTTCTTCACCAACTTTAGCTTTAATTGCATCCATTTCAGGTTTTAATGCACGCATTTTGGCCTGAGACAAATATGAACTATAAGTTATCGGTAATAAAACCAATTTTAACACAACTGTTAAAATAAGGATGATAATACCATAGTTTAAATTGAAGTTGTCCAGGAAGTTGAATAAAGGAATTACCGCCCAACGGTTAATCCATCCTAAAGGTCCCCAGCCTAATTTAATTTGGCTTTGCAAGTCATAACCTACATTTTTCAATGTGGTAAAGTGATTTGGACCGAAGTAAAATGTAAAGTTTAATTGCTCATCAGGTTTTGATTGAATTGGAACAACCAAGTCAGCTGATAAGTTCTTAAGATTCGATTTGGTAAGGTCGGTAACAGTGCTTAATGTTCCAGTTTGGAATTTGTTTTGAGCAATTAGTACCGTAGAGAAGAAGTGCTGCTTAAAAGAAATCCATTTTATTGGCTCTTCAAGTTTTTCTTCTTTGTCTTTACTCTCTGATAAGTAATCTACATCACCATTTTCCTTTTGGTAAAAAACAGTTGTATAGGTTTGTTCGTTTTTCTTATCTTTTTCTTGTTGAATCAGATCACTTTTCCACTCTAGGTTTAAGGTTTTTGCACTTGGATTCAATAATTGATTCATTCCGGCCATTTTAACGCCGAAATTTAACAAGTAACTATCACCTTTAAGCGAATACACATAATCAACATATTGCGTAGCTGAAAATGCCAAACGCATTGTTACGCTGTTTGAATCTTTACCGGCCACACTGAATGACGAACCGATTGGTTGGAAAAGTTCATCAGTCGTATTTACATTTTTAGTAGTTAATGGCAGTTTTAAACCAAAACGGTTTTCATCGCCATTAAATAATATTATCGGTTTGCCGTTCCATGTTTTCTGACCTTTAAGTTCGGTTGAGTAAACACGACCACCTTTGGTTGAAAGCGTTATTTTAACTTTTTCGTTTTCAAGAGTAATAAATTGCTCCTGAAGAGCAGCCGAGTCAGCAAACTTTACAGTTTTGTTTGCTGTAACTGGAGCTGTCTTAATGCCGGCCTTAGCATTTTTAATCGAATCGGTTTGGTGCTGATATTGCTTTAATTCAGCCTCATTTGGCTTCATAAAGTAGCTCCATCCAAGCATGATGGCAGCAATCAACAACATACCGGTAAGGGTGTTTCTATCCATTTATCGGTTTTTAAATACTTATTTAGATTTCTTTGGATTATTCTCGTAATGATATGTTTTAGCAGCCTCTACAAACTTAACAAATAAAGGATGTGGATTTGCTACCGTACTTTTTAATTCAGGGTGAAACTGGCCACCAACAAAATATGGGTGATTTTTTAATTCAATAATTTCAACCAAGTTTGAGTCAGGGTTAATACCTGAAGTTATCATTCCGGCATCATTATATTGCTGTAAGTAAGCATTGTTGAACTCATAACGATGACGATGGCGTTCAGAAATACGAGATTTACCATATGCATTAAATGCTTTGGTGCCTTTCTTGATTTCACAAGGATACGATCCCAAACGCATTGTTCCGCCCATGTTTGTAATTTCCTTCTGCTCTTCCATGAGGTTGATAACCGGATAATTAGTCTCGGCATTCATTTCAATAGAGTGAGCACCATCTAAGTTAAGGACGTTGCGAGCGAATTCCACCACGGCACATTGCATACCTAAACAAATTCCAAAGAATGGAATATTGTTCTCACGAACGTATTTAATAGCATCGATTTTACCCTCAATACCACGGTTTCCAAAGCCAGGGGCAACCAAAACACCATCTAAACCATTCAGTTTCTCTTCCACATTGCTTTCATTGATGTGTTCTGAATGGATGTACTGTAAGTTTACTTTACACTCGTTTTTAGCTCCAGCATGAATAAACGACTCACAAATTGATTTGTAAGCATCAGGTAATTCAACATATTTACCAACCAACCCAATCTTAACTTCAGATGTTGGATTTTTTAGCTTACCTAAAAACTCTTTCCATGAATCAAGATTAGGCTCATCCTTCATTGGAAGTTTTAGCTTGGTTAATACAATGCGGTCTAATTGCTCTTTCAGCATCAACAACGGAACGTCGTAAATAGTTGAAGCATCGGCTGATTCAATTACCGCGTTTACGTTTACGTTGCAGAATAAAGCGATTTTTTTACGTATCTCCTGGGTCATACGATGCTCTGTACGGCATACTAATATATCAGGGTGTACACCATACTCCATCAGCATTTTAACAGAGTGTTGCGTTGGTTTGGTTTTTAATTCACCAGCAGCAGCTAAGTAAGGTAACAAGGTAAGGTGAATTACCAACGTATTGGTAGAGCCGTGTTCCCAACGGAACTGACGAACAGCCTCGATGTATGGTAATGACTCGATGTCGCCAACGGTTCCACCTAATTCGGTGATCACAATGTCGTACTCTCCAGTATCACCTAAGCGCTGAATATTGGCTTTAATTTCATCGGTGATATGAGGAACCACCTGTACGGTTTTTCCCAAATAATCTCCACGACGCTCTTTGTTAATTACATTTTGATAAATGCGGCCGGTAGTAACGTTGTTGGCCTGTGAGGTTGGAACGTTCAAAAAACGTTCATAGTGACCAAGGTCTAGGTCAGTTTCTGCGCCATCTTCAGTTACATAACATTCTCCGTGTTCATAAGGATTCAATGTTCCCGGATCAATATTAATGTATGGGTCAAGCTTTTGGATGGTTACCCTGTATCCCCTCGATTGTAATAATTTAGCTAATGAAGCTGAAATAATTCCTTTCCCTAACGAAGAGGTAACACCCCCCGTAACAAAAACGTATTTAGTCATAATCTCAAATGATGCCTGCTGGTTACGGGTTGCAAAAGTACGAAAAATAATGGGATGATGACTGCCTGAATTTAAATTCAGTTCATATTGTGATAAAGTATTGCTGCTAAAGCACTAAAGCAGGGATTTTGAGCATTGTGAACCCACTTTTATTGAAAGTTGCTCTTGATTGGTGGAAAAAAAGACCCCAAAGAAGGGTGGTTTTGCCAACTTTTTTTGGGGTCTTTCTATACATAATCATACTCAATATTTAAAAGGATCTATGATCAAACTATCTAATTATTATTATTATGTCAAATGATGCCATTGTCAATCATATTCTAATTATATTTGCCTCCGTAGTTCTTTACATTTTTGTTTCGATAGGAAGGTTACTAACCATTAGGTTGGCATTAAATAAGGAACCATGTGCAAATCATGGGCTGTCGCGCAACTGTAAGTAACGTAAAAATTGTTATTATAATCTCATACCCATTGTTCTTTAGAAAGAATGAGAAGGGCGATAACAATGTTACAAGCCAGGATACTTGCCTCACTATGTAAGACAAATGCTTTCGCGGTATAAAGCAGTAGTCATAAAAAGATGTGTTCTGTTGATAAAGCAAGTATCAGCTTAAGCTCATTTTAATTAATCTACACAAATTCCCGAAAGCATACCGAAAACTGTAAGGAACATTAATTTATTTAATGTTTCAACAATGTTTTATGCGTATGCTAAAAAACAATCCTGGTTTCCCACTCAAGGAATCCAAGCGTGAACTTAAAAAAGCTTGTGAGGAATATTGGGGAGGTAAATCCGATAAGTTCCACCTTGAGCAAACTGTACAACATCTGCGGTATCAAAACTGGCAGTTACAACTTCAAGCGGGTATAGATTTAATTCCTTGTAACGATTTTAGTTATTATGATCATGTTTTGGATATGTCATTGTTGTTGGGAGTAATTCCATCACGGTACACACCAATTCTTACTGACATAAAAGGCAATACAGAACTCGACCTGTATTTTGCTATGGCTAGGGGTTATCAGAAAGACGGATTAGACATTAAAGCAATGGAAATGATCAAGTGGTTTGATACTGATTTTCATTACGTTGTTCCTGAGTTTACCGCTGATCAGTCATTTAAATTATTTTCTAACAAACTATTCAGTGAATATACTTTCGCCAAGCAACTATTAGGCGAAAAAGCAAAACCCGTAATCATTGGCCCCGTATCCTACCTACTACTCGGAAAAGAGAAAGAAAACGGCTTTCAAAAGATTGAACTTATTAAGCAACTAGTTCCGGTTTATATCGAAATCTTGAATAAACTAAAGAGTCTGGGAGCTGTATGGGTTCAACTTGAAGAGCCGTTTCTGGCTCTTGCTTTTACTTCAGCTGAAAAACAAGCATTTGAATGGGCATATAATGAGATAAAGAAGAAATGTTTTGGAATAAAAATTTTGCTCACAACTTATTTTGAAGGTTTACGAGACAATATTGAGTTCGCTACAAAGCTTCAAAATGAGGCTTTGCATATTGATTTGGTTCGGGCGCCTAAGCACCTAGAATGCCTAAGCTAATTCGCTTTATTAAGGGTTTTTTGTTCATCAAAATTATGTTATTGTATTGGTCAACAATATTAAAGTACCAAAATTACTAAAGGCCTGTTCGAGACGAATACTACAAAATGCTAAATCGCTATAATGCGAGAACTGTTTTAGGAACTCCGCTTAACAGCTGGGATGTTTTTATGGAAGGTTATTTTAGACTCTCATCAAAATTGAAAGACGTTACTGCATTAAAAAAGTTCGCTTGTGAACATAAATGGCAACATGATTTTGATTTTGAAACAGAACTTTGCAAGCATAACCGTTGTGTCATTATAGCAGATACTGGTTTAAATATTGTATTTGTAAGCAGGAACATAACTGCAATAAACGGTTATCTGCCTGACGAGTTAATTGGTAAACCTCTAAATTTATTTCAGGGTATTAAAATCGATCCGAATATTAAATCTTTGACTCAGGATGCCATCAGTATGGTGGAGCCGTTTAAGGCAATTATTGTGAATTACAGAAAAAACAGAACAAAGTACAATTGTGAAATCAATGGTTTTGCAGTATTTAATAAACAAAAGGAATTAGTCAATCTTGTGGTTTTCAAAAAAATAATATAATGGCAACACACGAACCGAAAAGCTGTCAGCGCTGTAATAATCTCTTTGAGTGCAAAACTGGAACAATTGTACAATGCCAATGTTACGGTATTAACTTTAATGAAGATGAAAAGGAAATTATTGCGCGTAGTTTTAGTGACTGTTTATGCCGGAATTGTTTATTAGAAATTAAACAAGAAATAAAATACCGATCGTTAATAGAGAAACAAGAACAAATAAATATACTACTTAAAACCCGATGATAAATTTAGAAGAGAAGATTAGTCAGTCAGAAACCCGAATTTTTAAAGCTGTTTTTCCAAATACTACCAATCATTATGATACATTATTTGGTGGCACAGCTATGCACTTAATGGATGAAGTGGCATTCATTACGGCTACACGGTTTGCCCGGAAACGCATGGTTACTGTATCATCAGACCGAATCGATTTTTCAAAACCTATTCCCGCAGGAACCATTATTGAACTAGTTGGTAAAGTGGTGCATATAGGCAATACCAGCCTAAAGGTAAGTGTTGATATTTATATTGAACAAATGTATTCCGCCCATCGTGAAAAGGCCATTTCAGGTACATTTACTTTTGTGGCAATCGACGAGCATAAAAAGCCTGTAAAAGTAGTTTAAAAAACTATTTCGAAAGAATAAGTTAAATCCCCTTACTATAACCGAAGGGGATTTATTATTTATAAAATTTTAGCAAGATCTTCTGGGGTATCAATGGCTATGGTTTCGAAAGATGTTTCTGCCATTTTAATTTTGAAGCCATTTTCAAGCCACCGCAACTGTTCCAATGATTCGGCCAGTTCAAGGGAGCTTGCTGTAAGCTGATTTAATTGCATCAAAAAATCATTTCTGAATCCATAAATTCCAACATGATGGTAAAAGTTATAAGCATTTAGCCAGTTTTCTTTCTGTTCATTTCTGATAAACGGAATCGGAGATCTGCTGAAATACATAGCTTCGAATTGCTGGTTTAAAACAACCTTTACCACGTTAGGACTAAATAATTCCTCTTCTTTTTTTATTTTCTTAAACATGCTGGCAATTTGAGTGTTGGGCTCATCAAAGCAATGAATCAAATCACTAATTTGTTCTGGTGAGATAAAAGGTTCATCCCCCTGAATATTGATTATGCCCTCAAACCCAGGTTGGGCTTGGGCGACTTCTGCACAACGTGAAGTGCCGTTAATATGATCAGCAGAGGTCATCATAACCTTCCCTCCAAAAGATAACACATGGTCAAAGATTCGTTGATCATCGGTGGCAACAATCACTTCGTCTAAATCAGTGCAGAGTAAACATTGTTCATATACCCGTTGAACCATGGATTTGCCTTTGATGTCAACAAGGGGTTTACCCGGGAAACGAGTTGATTGATAACGAGAAGGTATAACGCCTAAAAATTTCATCTATTTATATAAGTACACAAAGGTAATTTTAACTACCTAAATTGTTTTTGTTTAATAATTAAAAAAATCTTTTACCAGGTCAATTTTGTTTTGGTCAAAAATGAGTCTACCCCTTTTTTGAAGTCTTCAGTACTTCTTACCTGTGCATTGGTTTTAGCTGCAAAAATTAATGCATCTTCACTATTCATTGTCTGCACTTTTTGAATCAGGTTTTTGGTTATTGCCACAGCGTTGGCTGAGGTCTCGATACAAAGCTGTTTGGCGAATTGATTAACTTCCTCATCAAGCTGTTCGACTGCAATTATTTTATTGACGAGTCCTAAAGAAAGTGCTTCATCGGCGGAAATTAATCTTCCGCTTAGTAAGAGGTCTTTGGCTTTTCCTTCACCTATCTTCCTGATCAAAAATAATGCGACTAGAGCTGGTACAAATCCAATTTTCACTTCAGTATAGCCAAATTTTGCTTCAGTTTGAGTAAATGCAAAATCACAAACTGTAACTAATCCACAACCTCCGGCAATAGCATGGCCCTGAACTTTTGCGATGGTTATTTTTTCTGAAAAATAAATCGCACTGAATAATTCGCGTAATTGATGACTGTCGGCAAGATTTTCATTAGCCGTGTTTGCCTGCAATTTCTGAAGGTAAGCTAAATCGGCTCCTGCACTAAAAACCTCACCTTCGGCTTCCAAAACAATCACTTTGGCGTTATGATCTTTTTCTGCCTTGTAAAAAGTAGTCTTTAGCTGCTGAACCAAAGATTCATTTAGTGCATTTCGCTTTTCGGGCCGATTAATAGTGATATAGGCTATGCGTTCTTTTACAGTATATTTTACAAGTTTTTCCATTTAAATATCAATTTTTATGGTAGTTGATTGGTGTCCAGTTTTTCGCATTTTTTACATTTACTGCTCCACACTAGATTGAAACGAACGAAAATTTCAGTCATAATCCGTATTCGGACTCCATAAAACTGTAGATAATTTTTGTGTTTGACAAGACAAGGTGATTGAAATGATTATATGTCGATTGTAATTGATTGTACTGCACAATAACCCAGAAGCCATGTGATGCGGAATCCTCATCAAAAGCAAAATAGTATTGTACAAACTTTTTGTGTTTTTCAATCTGATTTTGTTCAATTTTTAATTACTAAATTGATTTAGGTAGCAGAAGATATTAAACAGACAGTAAGTTTATAATAATACTTTATCGAAAGTAATAGATTAATTTTATAAACAACACCCAAAATAAAGTAAAATAGTAATCTGTCGAGGGTTAATTGACACGTTTGTAATCGTAACAATTCTTCATATTCATGACCAGTTAGCAATAGGTTAAAACAGTTGAAATTGAATCAATATAATTTTGAAATTTTTCTTTTTTCTAAGTGGGGAGCATTCTTTGAATATTACTGTAACTAGAATTGTTTTTTATCGATTGGAAATAATGAACGGCCAAAGTAAAGCTTAGATAGCTTCAAGTATACAGGTGTAAGTCATCTCTTGAACCATATAGGAGATTATTATTATTCGAATCGTTGGAATATCATAAGAAGACTTTGCAGACAATTTGAGCGAACAATTTTCATTAAATGAAAATTTATATCTTAGTGATTTAATTTTAAAATATTTATGAATAAAAATTTACTTTCTGTTTTACTTTCAGCATTAGCACTTCTAGTTTTTAGTTGTGAATCAAAAGATGCCCAAAAAACAAAGCTTAACGAAGCCAATATTGTATCAACAGATGATTTAACATTAAATAAATCAAGTATTATGGAGATTAATGAATCTCCATCTAAAGAATTAGCTGTGAGAGAGTGGGGACTACCTAGTACAAACACAGAAGCTTGGAAAAATGCAAAGGAACAATCCTTTTCTGACACCATTCGATATACACATATTGATGCATTATTGGCTATAAACTATTCGACTTTAACAATCGACTCAACGAATTTTATAATTAAGAATGTTAAAATAAATTTGATTAATGGTGACAATGATTACGTTTTCGTTGCAAATATTGGAAACCAAGCAAATATGGGAACAAGACAAAAGTATAATACGTTTGTCCCGATAAACACTCTTGGTCAACTGAAAGCTACATCTCCTAGAACATTAAAACAAGAAGGGAAAGCCGTAGCGATATTCGCAAAAGGTTTTGTTAAGCAATTTTAAGGAGCTCTTTTTTACACTTTGTCAGGACGAAAGTTGAGTGATCATTGAAAAGGCTCAAAGAAAAAGAAAGGCTCTTAGAGGATCTCTAAAAGCCTTTCTTTGCATTTGTAGCCCTGATGAGAAATTATTTGAACACTTGAATGGCATTTTGAGTATTGTAGAATTAATAAAAGCCAATATTTAAAGGGGAAAAGGTATCATTTTCCATACAGTAGAGCCGGAGGGAAGGGGATCAAACATTTATAAAGCTATTAAGGAAGATTAGAGCAAAAGAGTAAAATATTTAGAAGAGAAGTTAGGTCTCCAACAAGAGTGGAAGCATTTCTTTGTTGTTACTGTGGTAAAGAAATATTGCCCTAACGAAAAATATACGACTGAATCAGAGCTCGTTTTAAGAACTGGTATTTAAGGTGCGACCTCAACCCGATCAGAATTATAAAGGCAAAGACATGGTGAAAAACCAAATTGTGGGAAGAAAGTTATCCCAAATACAATTCCCGATCATGTAGCCTTAAACTATCATTTTCTTTCATTAAGCAAGTCATTAAAACCACTTTTTAAGTACCGCTAAGGGCTTCAGAACTAGGGGCACACGGGTAGTTGGTGAGTTACATACGCTGTTCAGTATTTCGCATGCATTACAAACGCACGGGCGGAGCAAATCGCCTCTACTCATTCGGCTGTATGGCGCAAAATATCAGCTTTTTGTCGTCATCTGTTAACCGATTAAAATGCCGCTTCCTCGATTTTTGCTTAAAAATATAACATGAAAAATTTCTTTCAGTACCGCTTTGCAATTGGCGCAATTAGCATTGTAGCCGGGTTGCTTTCACTAGCCTGCCTGCTAGTTGGGATGATGGCAGTAAACTATCATTTTGAAGCATTTTCCGACCCTGCCCTCACCATTCTGTATGCAAACAATATGCAACTGGTAAAATGGTTCAATTTGCTTGATATGCTGGGTTATTACCTTTTGCTTCTGCCCTTGATATTCTATTTCCATCAGCAATACAGGTATAGAACACCGTGGTCTCCTCTAATCACATTTTCGGGTTTAGCATATGTACTAACAGGCGCAATTGGAGCAGCTATTCTTGCAGCTGTTTGGCCCAGTTTATTAACTGATTACGCATCGGCTAACCCTGAAAACAAAATGATTATCAGCAACCTGTTCAAAGCTATTACAACCATGGTTACTGTGGGCATGTGGAACATTCTGGAAGTTCTATTTGCAGCTTTATGGTGGATGGGTTTAGGCAAACTGATCTACAGCGAAAACAAGAGCCTGGGAGTACTAACGTTTATTGCTGGAATAAGTACTTTATCAGATGCATTGGGTAATATGTTTAACCTAACTATTCTATCCGAAATAGGCGTGAACCTATACCTGATACTTGGAATAATATGGCCAATCATCATTGGTATATTCCTCCTAAAAAAATCGATGAAACAACCTTCTGATTCTCTTCACCATTCTTTACAATATATTACTAATGAAACTGCTTAAGAAATTGTTGAAGTGGTCAAAAATCACTGTTATCACTCTATTGCTGGTGCTTGCATTCGCCTATCTTGTCATCTATATACTGAGTCAACAACGGATTCAAAAGAAATATTCCTATACAGATGCAGCGATCAACATTCCCACCGATTCTTTATCGATAGCAAAAGGAAAACATCTTTATAAAATTAGAAGCTGCCAGGATTGTCATGGAGAAAGGGGAGAAGGCAGGCTGTTTATGGACAATAAAATGTTAATGCAACTTACGGCACCAAACTTAACGAAAGGC
Source organism: Solitalea lacus (assembly GCF_022014595.1). Lineage (NCBI taxonomy): Bacteria > Pseudomonadati > Bacteroidota > Sphingobacteriia > Sphingobacteriales > Sphingobacteriaceae > Solitalea > Solitalea lacus. The sequence goes on from NZ_CP091740.1 coordinate 2,261,509, forward strand.
AATAGCGGAATTGCAGATTTTAAAACGGTCGACTGGCTGCGTGTGCTTAGGCATGGTGTAGACAAAAACGGCAGGTCATTATATATGATGCCATCTCATGAGGTCACCAACCTTACCAATGAGGACTTGGCTAACCTGATTGCTTATTGCAACCAATTGGAGCCTGTTGCCACTTCGCAGGAAAAACTTCATTCGATAGGTCCAATAGGACGGCTGTTATTGGTCATGAACCAGGTTGCTGTACTACCGGCAGAAAAGATTGATCACAGTGCCATCCATACAGAAAAGTTGGAAGAAAAAACGGGTGCAGCTTATGGGCAATATTTGTCTTTGGGCTGCCAGGGTTGTCACCGGCCCGACATGAAAGGAGGCGGCCCTTTGGCTCCAGGTTATCCACCTGTACCCAATATTACCGGCGATGGAAATGTAGGAAACTGGAACGAGCAAGCATTCATTGCTACCATTAGAAATGGGAAAACACCTGAGGGAAAAGAATTGAATAATAATTATATGCCCTGGAAATCAATTGGCCATTTTACTGACGAAGAGCTTAAATCGATTTTTATGTACCTGCAAAAACTTTCGGATAAGCATTAATGCCATTAATTTAATGCTTTTCGATAAGCGTTAGGCGATGTGCCTGTCCATTCGCGAAAGGCCCTTTGAAAGGTGCTTGGTTCAGTATAACCCAGCTTATAGGAAATTTGAGCAATTGTAAGTTTTTCGCTGCGCAACAAACTACACGCCAGCTCATGCTTAATGTTATCACTCAATTTCCTGAAGCTGGTGTTTTCTATTTTTAGTTTACGCTGCAATGTTCGGGGCGTTAAGCGCAGATGTGCTGCTATTTCTTCCAACTGTGGAAACGTATAATTAAAATGCTTAAGAATGCTTTGTCTCACCTCGCCACTAAAGTCGCCCACATTCCTTTCCTTGTCCATCTCTTTTTCCAACAATGTTTTGAAAACCTCATTCAGTTCTTTATTATAGCCAATAACAGTTGTTTTCATATCTACCATGGAAAATACAATGCAATTGCATGATTCATTGAAGGTGGGCCGGCACTTGAATAGCTGCTCATGCAAACTTGTATCACTGACCCTGGAATATCGGTACATCACCTTTTTCAATGAAAACAGCTTACCTGTTAAAAGATATAACACATGCAATGTTCCGGCATAGGCCATATCTACACTATGCCTTGCGGTTTCGGGCGATATATCGTTCCATACCTGTAAGGGCTCACAATAATAATAGAGATCTTGGTTCTTCACTTCAATATAGAAATTGTACAAGCGGGTAAAAGCAGCGGTGAACTGCTGCAGGCTTTCAAGCGCCGTTAAAACATCTTTACTTGTCTGCATTAAATGACCCGTAATGCCCAGTACAACTGAAGTTGTTTTTCTTCCAATTTCCAGCCCCAGGTTCCTTTTTCCCGAAATGGTCAATGCCGCTTCCATAATAGCACAGTTTTGTTCCAGGGACAGCCTGTAGCCGGCATCCTCCAGTTCTTGGGGAGAAATTCCACCGGCCTGGCAAATGCTTTCGATCTGCGCATTGCTACAGTCTATACCTAAAACAATATTTCTGATAATGGGCATACTGACCCAAAAGTCTGTGGACATATAAAAAATCGTTGCACTGGAAACAATTTCCTCGTCTTAACAAGAAGCTAGGTTTCTAAGATAATCACTGCCTATGCAAATAACAACAAAGCCACCTTTTGATATCGCTATATATCTGGGCATCGAGGAAGACTACTTAGAAAAGTAGTGTTTTATTGTCATTAGGCCTGATAAGAAATTATTTGAACACTTGAAAGGATTTAAACAGTGCTGAACCAATTTTGAACATCCAAAACATATTACGATTCGGACATCACTTCTTTATAATTCTCTTCAATTTCTTTTACTTCCTCATCGGTTAATTCTGCAAACTCTCTTTCTCGGGCTCTTTTAGACAAAGCGCCATCGTTTTGTTCTAAAAATCGAATCAGTAATGCAACAGTTTTGTCGGGCATCTGAAATCGATCGTCTAGCCAAGTCTTCATTGAATCATACCTCTGCAAATATGAAACTTCTTGAGGTATGATTGTGTTGATAGTGTGATTGACACAATCGTACAAAAATTCAGCTTGTGCTGTAGCATCAAAAAAACGATAATAATCAATAGTTTGATTCAATACCTCAATATTATTGCCGGATGTTTTTTTCCAGTCAATAAAATCAAGCAGGGGATAGGAGTAATTTTCTAATACTTTTCGGTAATCGTCTATTCGCTCTAAAATGGCTGCAGAAACAGGGAAAATAATACCCTGTGGCGTGAATTTCATTTTAGCTAGCAAATGATGGATCAGATAACGATGGAGTCTTCCGTTTCCATCCACAAAGGGATGGATAAAAACGAAACCAAATGCTATTTTGGAAGCAGTTAAAACTGGATGAAATCCGCTATCCTCCATTTGTCGGGTAGAACTTAATAATCCACTCATTAATGATTCCACATCTTGCCAGCGCGCTGAGATATGCTCGGGTATAGGTTCACCTGTGTTTCGATCATGTTCGCCAATAAAACCACCTTCAGTACGATAGCCCATTTTAATAAAACGACTATTTTCAATAACTATTTGCTGCAAGCGAAGCAACTCTTCCTTATTCAGTGGGGTACTTCCTGCTTGTCCGATGGCTCTACCCCAGCGAATTGTTCTATTTTGTGTGGGATTTTCTCCTTCTATAGTAAATGATGCTTTAGAATCTTTTAATAATAGAAAAGCAGATGCACGATGCAAAATATCTTTATGAACTCCCTTTATAACCGAATTAGTTTTTTCAGAAAGGTTTTCCCGAATATAGTTTTCCAATTTGGGCGTTTTGTGAACCAGCGGACAAAAATCAACCGTTCCAGGCAAATTGTTTTTAATGCGATGACGATTCGAATTACTACTTACCGGACTTGCAAACTGTAACTCCTCATTTACAAGAGAAATATAATTACCCTCCTTTAAATCAGGTACCTCAAGCGGCTTTTGCATCAACCATTCATATAGAAACCAAATCTTTCGACTGTACCGGCTTTGCGGTTCATTGGTAATCCACTGTTCTATGATTTTAGGTTCTAGTTTTTCAAAAAGTTTTTTGAAAAACAATAAATTGATGCCTTCATATTTTAAGGCAAAAACTAAATGGTCATAGAGGTTTTCATGAGGCTGGTGTCTTGGAGTGAAAACTAGCCATTCTTCTGTAACATATTGCCTTCGTTTTTCACTGATTAACGCCAATTGACGTGGTATGGGCACAGTTAAATCCAAGGAATCTATAATAGCACCATATCCTACAAGATTCCCGACCTCAGGGGCCGTTCTTTCGTGAAAAGTGCTTATTGATTGTGAAAAATGCTTTTTTTTCATAAACACATGTGAAAAAGAGTTATGATAAATATACGTGAAAAATAATTATATCTTGTGAAAAATATATATTTTTAGATTTTTTTGGTGAAAAATGATTAAAAATACTTGAAACATTGAGATTTATTGAATACTTCTCAGGGAGTGGAATCGAACATTTTATTAACTTGGCCCGATATAGAATTGCTTGAACACTCAGAAATTGGCATACCCCGAAATGAACAAACATTAATGGCTCCGGCTTTTAGAGTCTAGTGAATGTTCAACTTGTGCATAAATGGAAAATATTCAGAATAAATTGACTCTTTTTTCAAATCTTTATTATGGGAGGAGAGATGGTTTGCTATCCTTATCGTTTCAGTATACATAAAAAATATTCCATGATTTATTCTGATTTAAGAAAACCACTGCAGCAATGTTGTTGAAGTGCAAGTTTCAATGTCTCACCCTGACTTTGGGCAATGCGATGTTATGCGTTGTGCATATTTTACTTCAGGTGGTATTCCTTTTTGATCAAGTCAATTAGGTTTGAATCTGTTATCTTTTGAAATCTAAAGTGTTTTATCATATAGGGACAATATGATCCGTAAAAACTTTATCGGCACAGTCAGCATCTACGCTTGCCCTGGTTTTTTGTTTTAGAAGGTGAGATGGTAAGAAAATTCCTATCGTAATTAAATGGAATTTAAATTTCGGGTTTTTGGAGCCGTTTTGAAAGGTATGTAATATATGATCCTTAAGACTATAGTAAGCCACAGATATTGGAATAAAAAGCAAGCCTTTTTTTCCATTTCAAACTAAAACTATGTTCTTATCCCTTCCAAATTGACATCGACACGCATTGCTTTCAATCCTTTAACTCCCTGCAATTCTTCCAATTCCAAAAATTCAATTCCGGACTTTAAGATCTCTTTGCTTTGCAAAAAGTTAATGTATTGTTGGTACTCATCAGTTTCTTTCTGATTGAAATAGACCAAGGCTAATTTTCCCGGCTGCGTCAAACGTTCTGTACTATCCTTCAGATGCACCTTATCAATGCGTTTTTTCATGATCTCATAACGAATATTATAAGAGCCTTCCACATCAAAACGTCGTTCATCTTTCCTGAAACTTATGGCAATCGGCTGGCTATGGATAAGGATCAGCTGGGTGGTTTGCAACGGCACCTTTAAGGAAGGTGCCAAATGATGGGTGATCCGGGCGATTTCAGCCATTGATTTTAGTTGCCATAAACGCAGGTTTTTCAAGTATAGCGAGTCAAAGGGTTTTTGCGGAGCAATAGATTGACCAATATAGATGTTGTACTCCACCCCATCTGTCCGATACTTTTCAAAATAATGCGGGTATGACTGCTGAATATTTTCTTCCTCTTCTTCGAGGTAACGAATTACGGCATCGTTTATTTGGGCCAGTGTTTCTTCATATTCACGCCTGAACTGATACAAATGTCCATCATGCGGATTCAACAAGCCATAATAATTTTCAACTACAACTTGGGCCTGGCTATTACTTTTTTGCAAGTGCTGAAGTATAGGCTCCACCTCATTTTCCAAGAACTCGTTAATTCTTACTTCATCCTCAGCTAGTAGCACGTCTTCAATAGCCTTTTGAAAAGCCTGGTTTTTGAATTTCAATCCTTCTAACAATGGAAGTTGAACAAGTACGTCCAGTTTGTCGAGTGTTTGACCAATTAAATTCAGTTGTTCCTTCAGGTCTCTTTGTATGGCATGGTTCCGCTCTACTGATGAATTTCGAATGTCGATTGCCCCGTATAAAGGATGTACATTATCAAACACTACATTTCCTGTAAGAACAGAAGCATCCTCCGCCTTATTCCTTAAATACTCCCAAGCAACTTCTTCAAATTTCCAATGTACAGATGGCTGCAATGCTGTAAAGTTGTCTTTGATCAGCCGTTCAATCTTACCGGTAAATTGTTCTTTATTTTTACACATCGCAAGCGACAAGAGCGGAATGATGGGCTCGAGCCTAGTTAATATCTCGAAATTAAGTTGATGAGGAACTTTAGAGGCCAATTCCAATAAACCCAGCAAACCATCACTATTTTGCATCGGATAAACTATGTAACTCTTTACCCCATCAGCTTTAAGAGACGACAAGAAAGGAATGTCGTGAATTAAATCTTCGGTCACATTGGCTATAGCAACAGGTTCAGGGTGTTGATTACTAAGAAATTCAATCAGCATATTGTATAAAGCCGTATCCGCCTCGTTGGCATGCAATCTTTTACCTAGCAAACTTTGGGAAGTGTATTCTTCTTCCAGCACAAACTGATCATTGATCTTTACAAAAGGCATTAAGCCTACTTCCAAATCATTTAACCCTACCAATGTCCGTACGGCCTGCTTTAAATCTTCAAGATAAGTTGTTTCGTAAGAATCATGGCTTAGGAGTATTTTCTTAATTTCCTCAACAGATTCATCAGTAGTAACATCCTCAGCGGTTAAGATAGAAAATCCCTCAAGGGATAGCATTTCAAGAGGCATTTGTTTCATTAACTTCTCAATGTCCAAAATGCGGAAGGTATTTAAGCAAATGCCACAATGTTCAAGTTTCGGCAAGTCGCCATTCAATTGTACATCGACGAATCGTCGGTCTTCGCAAAGACGATAGTAACGAATTAAATCAGTGGAAGGATCCGTAAACGAACAAATCAGGCCAGCTGAATTATTTAAGTGGATGCCGTAATACTTCCTGAAAGCCGATTCATAAATAGCTGCAAGAAAATTATCTCTCAACCTGTCTATGGGAATGTCTGCAGGGAGTTTAACAAACTCTTCCTTTTCATCAAGAAAAAGCTTTTTGAAAGGATCAGAATAGCAGAAAAATCCAGAACGGTTGGGAATGGCAAGGGTGTATATGCTTTTGTCCTTTTCACCCACAACTGGAAAAATGGCGAAGGTCAGCAATTCAATTAAATCTTCGTTTGCATCCAGTATTGCTGGGTCTTCAATAGTTTGCAACAAAGCAGGTTGAGCTTCAAAGCGTTTAATAAGGTGCCTATAAAATTGGGCCTGAATGTCGGAAGTAGTCGAAAGCCGTTCCTTTAAAAAGTTGATAAAAGGCAAGAACGTAAGTTTACCGGGAATATTTGGTAGTTCGCACGCCACATCAGGCTCAGGATATAATAGTCTGAACTTCCTACGATCCCTCAATTCGGAAACGAATACATCTTCCATGCTATATAAGGTTTATTTTAATCTAAACAAAACTCATATAAAGTTACTGATATACAGCTTGAAAAGACAATCAATTATTTATCTAATTGTTTGTTTATGAGGGCAATGTGTTTAAAAAAAACAATCCAATATGTAAGAATTGCAAATAGGGTCAAAGCAACTTCACATTAGTTCGTTGTGTTAGTTTATTTAAAATTCTCCACTATTTGAAAGGGTTTAATTGTAGTTACCTTCATTTGTTTCATTCTTGCAAAACGTTCTTCGATGTTATTTGACAACTGCCATTCGTGACGTGTTTCAGCAATCATTTGTTGGTTATTAATATCAATACCTTTCCAATCAAAGCTTACGCTTACACCGATAGTATCATCATTGTTTTCTACAATTTTTAAGTTTTTATATATATGAGAACTCGTTTTAATTTTCAAAGGAGAATCTATCCAAGTCTTAAAAGTTTCAAAATCAGAAATTCGTTCATCAGAACTTAAATTGAGTTCAAAATTACGATCTAACAATTCTTTAAACTTTTCATAATTTGGGCATTCCATCAAGTATAACCAATAGTGCATAAATGATTTAACCCTATTTTCTGTATATGCTTCATCAAATTTAAATTCTTCCACAAGGTCTGTCGGCTGTAAGCTAACCAAGGTAAATACAGGTAAATCATTTGCCCTTTGTCTTAATATTGTGGAATAGTGAAGTTTATAGCTATACTTACTATTATCAGGTCTGATATTTTGATAAAGAATATCTGCTTCCAAAGATAAATTGCCATCTTCTAACAATTTAATTTCGGTTTTTTGAACGTGATGAGCGTTTCTCCAACCTGTAAAAACCTTTAAACGTTCTTCTAAACCATTTTTGCCTTTTGATGTCCCTGCTTGTGAAATGATTTCTACATCATCACTTAAGATGTCTTTTTGATTAGCAATTGTATTATCAGTAAAAGGTATTTCATAAACCTGATACCAACGATGGTACTGTGCCAATACTAAATGCGTGATTTGTTCTATTTTAAAAGTATTTTCCATTGTTATGATTTGTTCTATCCTTTACTTTTTCTACTTGCGCAAGTGTCGATCTAATTTCGGGCCTGTATTTTCTTTATAAATCGTTCAATTACAACTTTATATTCTGGTCTTGATAATTTTACATTTTCAAGTAGTTGATTTTCAAGTTCTTTAATCGCTTGATTTTCTTGCTTCTCTCGTGATATTTGTATTTCTCCGTAAATATAATTTGCCCAATTGTCCATGTCGTGGTCTGTTAATTTCGGAGCTACATTGAAATAGTCAGCGAACTGCTCAGTATAGTTTGTTACAAATTCAAAAGCTGAAAGTCCAACTGCTTCCGAATAAAAACCGTCCGATCCATTCATTGATTTTGTGAAGACAATAAAGTAAAACAGGTCTTTGTTATTATCTTTCGTAAACAGGTTCTTCGTAATTGAAAGCATTTTGTTGTCATCCCTAATAATCAGTTTTTCTTGTCGATAAATTTCTTTGTAATAGTTGTCAATCGTTGGGTCGGCGAGTGCTTTATTCACCTCTTGTTGATATGGTGAAATGGTCGAATCTAGGTTTGCCGTCTCTGCGATTAAGTTCTTTTCTGATTTTGTTTTTGTCAGGACAGTCTCACTTTTATTTGTTTGCTGTTCACATGAAAGGAGCAGCGTCAGTCCTAATAGGAGTGTTGTTTTAATTACCATTACTGTTTTTTGTTAGAATGCTACGGTATTTATTTATCAATAATTTCTTTAATAAGTTAATTTATTAGAAGAACCAACCTGCACGTCGCTTGGGCAGGGGAATTATTTACAAATCGCCAGTAAAAGGAATTTCCCAAAACGGCATATAGAAAATGTTTAATTTATGACTAATCTTCTTGGTTGTACAAATCAGTTTGGTGCTTGCTCTTTAGTGCAATAATGTTAGCTATTGTTTTTACATTTCGTAGTGTTCAACTGTTGGAAAAGGATCATATTAATGAAAGATTTAACTTCTGCTGATGAGATTACTCCTCTTTCAAATTCATCAAGATAGGTTTTAGCATTAAAAACAGGGAAAGGAAGTGTAAAAATATTTTAATATTTAAAATATTTTCAGGAAGCTATCTAATGAATAGCTTCCCGTACTGCTTTGGGTTGGGTTAACTTTCAAAGGTCAAACATCTCGGACAGTAAATTTCTAGGCCTTTTTATATACCCTTGCAAATTTACTGTCCAAACTGTCTATAACGGCGATACTGGGCCACTCAAAACGGCTGGTCATGATCCGCCAGCAGATAAGCGAACGCCCCTGTGCAACGGAAAAAACGCTGTAACTATTTGAAGACGAGGGTATTTGAAAAAAAAATACCGCTACAGTTGTTTTGTCACCGATTTAACCCTGCCGGCACTTCAGATGTGGAATCTGTACCGGCAAAGAGCCAATTGCGAAACCAGATCAAAGAACTGAAATACGATTTTGGGGCAGACAGCTTCAATCTTAAAAACTTTGATGCCACCGAAGCGGCCCTGAACTGGGTGATGATGGCCTATAACTTTATTAGCCTTTTCAGGCAGGTCGTGCTCAATACCCAAGTAGAACAACGCCTGAAAACATTACGCTACAAAGTGTTTGCCATTGGCGGGTATATGGTAAAAAACGGCAGCCAGAAAATCCTAAAACTGTCGCTGGCCATGAAACGAAGAGAATGGGCTGAGGATCTCGTAACGGGCTTTTTCAGTCTGGCTGTTTTCGGTAAACAAATCCCTAAGATCAGCCTCTCCGAGCTCTATGAGCTCCTGGTAAGAGAGGTTCAGTGCTTTGAAACGACTGGTATAACTGTCAACCGTTTTACGGTTAACTTTTAAAAAATCTGCTACCTTGCGGTTGCTTAAGCCTTTAAGTTGTAATCGGAAAATAACAATGTACCAGTTTCGGAAAATAGCAATGCACCAAAAAGGAAAATAAGAATGTACCATTTCCGTGAATTCGGAAAATAAGGATGTATGATCAATTTTCAATGCGGGGCATGCCCCGCATTGAAAAAGTGCCAAATTACGGTCAGGTTTAACAACAATTTAGCTGACCAAAGATGGATAAAAAAACCATTACTAACTGGATCATGTATCACCAAATTCACAAAATGCTAATCGAGGGATCTTCCCTCAGGCAGATTTCTACCTTCACCGGCCTGGACCGCAGGACGATCAGGAAATATGCAGAAATGAACGAACAGGAGTACGAGGCCTTCCTGTGCCAGAAGGAGGAGCGTCGTAAGCTGCTAACACCCTATGAATCCTTTGTAAAGGAGAAACTGCTGCAGGTTCCCTCTGCCAGTGCCGCTCAACTGCATGACTGGTTAAAAGAACACCACCCTGATTTCCCCCAGACTGGCTCTCGCACCGTATATAACTTCGTGATTTGGGTACGGCAAAAATACCACATTCTACAGGAGCCTAAACTCAGGGATTATTTTCCTGTTGAAGAACTACCTTATGGGGCTCAAGGCCAGGTTGATTTTGGTCAGTATACCCTCAGGTGCGACCAGGGCAGAAAAAAAGTGTATTTCTTCAGTATGGTGCTATCGCGCAGCCGATACAAGTTTGTTTACTTTTCCGACCGTTCCTTTACCACCAAAACAGCAGTAGAGGCCCATGAAGCCGCTTTCAAATTCTTTGAGGGTATTCCCCTGGAACTGGTTTATGATCAGGACCGGTTGTTTCTAGTCGATGAAAACCTGGGGAACCTGCTTTTGACCAGGGAGTTTAAGACCTATGTAACGGAGCGGGATTACCGGTTGTATTTTTGCCGGAAAAGTGATCCTGAAAGCAAGGGGAAGATTGAGAATGTTATCGGCTATATCAAAAAGAACTTTCTGTATGGCAGAGTTTACCATGATATCCAAACCCTGCAGTTACAGGCCATATCCTGGCTGGCGCGGACCGGCAATGCAATGGTTCATGGTGCCACAGGAAAAGTCCCGGAAAAGGAATGGCAGATCGAAAAACCGCATCTTTCCAGCTGGGCACCTGTAAGCCTGCTGCCGGACTGGCTGATGAGCAGTGTACTGAAAAACAACACCTTCAATTATTGTGGGAATACCTATTCACTTCCCTTGGGAACCTATACTGGCAAAAAGGCAAATTATGTGAAGCTTCGTCTGGATGATGATATGCTACAGGTTTACAGTCCGAATGAAGAGCTGCTTTGCAGGCATAAGGTGCCGTTTAACAAAGGCAACCTGATTATAAATACAGATCATAAGCGGGACAAGTCGGGTAAAATTAGTGAGCTAATCATCCAAACTGCGGCACTGTTTCCAGATACAGATAAAGCGGAGCGCTACCTGTTAAAAGTAAAAGAACTCAAGCCGCGGTACGTCCGTGATCAGCTTTTATCGATTCGTGATGCGGTAAGAGAAACCAATCCGGCAACTATAGAATCAGCCATAGAAGAATGCATGGGTAATGCATTTTTTGATGCCGGCACGTTTAAACAGGTACTAAAAAAACATGCTAAGTCTTCTGCGGACATGGCTGCACCACAAGCGATCATCAAGCTGTTGGATCCATCCCATTTGCAAAAAGCAGAAACCAGGCCAGCTTCCAGCGACATCAACCTGTATGAATCCCTTTTTAACAATAAACCCTAATAAGCAATGAATACGATAGAAACCATTAAAAAACAATGTCAGTTACTGCGCCTGGGCGCAGTAACTCCGGGCGTAGAACAGCTGGCAGACCGTGCCGCTGTCGAGGGAATCAGCTACCTGGAATTTGCCAGGAAGCTGCTTGAGTTGGAACTAGATAACAGAAAGCTGCGCGATATGGAACGAAGGGAAAAAGCAGCGAAATTGCCTTCCCGCCATCAACTCGAACTTTATGACAGTACGTCAGCTGAAAGCTTACCTAAAGTGCGCCTGGAGCAGCTCAAAGAACTGAGCTGGCTGGATCAAAACTATAACATCATCCTAATGGGGCCAAGTGGAACCGGGAAAACTTTTCTCTCGGCCGGATTATGTCATCATGCCCTTAAAAATGGGTACCGGGCTTATTTCAGAACGATGGAACAGCTCATGACCATGTTAAGGAATAAAGACATCTCCACCCTGGCTAAAGCAGAGTACAGGCGGTTATCAAAAGCGCAGCTCATTGTGATTGATGACATCATGATCATTTCCGAAACCAAAGTCGAAGCGAACGCTTTCTTCCACTTCATAAATGCTCTGCATGAAAAGACATCTTTTGTGATTACCACCAATAAATCGCCTAAACAATGGGTGGAAGTATTGGGTGATGAAGTGATCACTACAGCACTCTTGGACCGCTTACTTTACCGTTGTGAGATCATCCAGCTCGGAGGCCAGAGCTACCGCATGCAGAACAGAAAATCAATCTTTGAAACTTCAGAATAGCCTCTTATATTTGGTGCAGATCGTACATCCTTGTTTTCCGATCTGTTAAAAACAGTGGTACATCCTTATTTTCCACTATTGGTACATTGCTACTTTCCATTGACATAAGTTTAAGGGAAATTAAACTGCGTAATTCCATGATATCAATTCGTTGTCCTGCCATGCATCCATTGAGTTCAGATACAAGGCTATTAAAAATCATGAAAAGTGGCCCGATGACTTCCATTTTAAGCAAGGAATCCCTGGTACTATTTTGGCCCAATGACCTCCGTTTTGCTTTTAGGAGCGACATTGCTTTTGGCCCAATGACCTCCGTAATAACGGCTATCTTTTTGGCCCAATGATTCCCGTTATGACTGGCCCGGTATCACCGTAATGGCTGGCCCATTGACTGCCGTTTTAGACACCAAGCCTTAAGCATTTACTTATTAAAAGGTATATGTAGCTTATAATGTCCTTATAAATGATCGCAGAAGAATCAATGGATTCTTTTATGCAGAAAATAAGTTGTTGCATCTTGTCGCAAATTCATAAACAAAAAAGTCTTCGGTTAAAACACGAAAACTTTTTTTCAAGGTTATGCACTGTGATTACTTAAATCTAAAAGCTAAACCAGCCTGAAATACCATGTTTTTAGAATCGGAACCTTCAACAACTTCGCTAAAGCTGCCTATATAGCGTCCGGTAATGGAAAGTCTAAAAGGTAAATTGATACCCAATCCGACTGCCAAAGCCGGATCGAAACTGCTGTAATTATAACCTAAATCCGGACCGCTGTCACCTATATTGAAACCAAATTGCGGACCTAATTCCAGGCTTATTATTTTAACGATATATATTTTTGCTAGTATTGGAACATTTATATAATCAAGAGTAACATCTCCAAAACCCTGTTGTGAATACTGCAATTCCGGCACCAAATAAAGTAGGTCTTTTATTATGAATGGTATTTCATAAGTAGCACCAATGTACCATCCATTATTATTGTCTTTATTAGGCAAGTCTCCACCAGTGACCTTAGAGAAATTCAATCCTCCTCTAACTCCAAATTGTTGTGCCTTAAGGGTTGTGCTGCAGATTATTATAAGGAATAAGCTGAGCAAAAATTGTCGAATTATTTTCATAATGACTTACTTTAAGTTAAACATTATTTAAATTCGTTTTTTTTAATTGATAGTCAATAAGTTGGATATGTTTTATCTTGATTAAAATTTGTTTTCCCTATGGCTTGCTTATAACATTAAAATTTACGCAATATATATCACCTTTAAAAGCTGATTCTCATTAATCTCAAAATCCGTCTCTAGTTAGTTGAAAAGATTCAAAACTAATAGATGAGATCCAAGGCCATTCAAGGAAACTTATTGGAATTGATATGGAAACTTATGCTGTATTCTATGCAGCTTGTAATTGTTCTAAACCACAGCCGTTAGCATTTTCAACCAAATCTTTATCGGATTTTGCTAATGAAGAAAAAAATGATGATTATCAAATGTATGCAGCTTATACAAGTGCATCCTATTTATATAACTTTATTTTTGAGATTACTTAAGTTGAGTATAATTGTGAGTTGCAAAAAAATTAGAAGATCCGAGTTATTTGCTCGGATCTAATTTACTATACTACCTTAATAAACTCTATTTGAATTAAAGCACAATCTCAAGTTTATTAGAAACATGTTTGTTTTCATCTTTTCTCAATGATTTATTAGTAACTAATAAATGCTCTCTCTCTCTTTCTCAACTATTTTCAACCAATTTAATGCAGAAATATTGTTATTTGAATGAATTTCGAGTCTTACCATGAAGCTTTCATTTGGCTCTCTTCTGTTATTTAAGTAGTGATTTAATTGATATTTGCTAACATCTATATCATTTGATTGATATTGATTATTTCAAGATAATTCTTTAAAAAATAACTAAAGTTGTATTCAGGTATATATTTATCACTTTTTAGATAGTCTTCTAAGTGAATTTTAAATTGCATCAATTTGAACTTAAGTACCATTTCTGGACTTTGTGATGAAATTCGTCTATCTCTCAATTTCAAAAATGCACTTATTTCTTCTTTTCTTTCTTTTTCATTTAATTCAGAAGGGATTATATAAGACTCTAAAATTTGCTCTGGTTTTAGGTTCATAAATTTTTTTTCAGTCTTCATAATAGCATCACCTTCTAGGTATAGAATTTTTGAACCATAATTAAAGGCATATCTTTTTGTCGTTATTTTCTTGAAATCTTCTGGTTTGACTTCACTTATGTGAACAGTATGTCTTATTTGACTTGCACGTAGTTTTATTTCAATCCATTTTTCGTTTTCATGATCTACAATTGCCATTAAGCCGTTTTAAAAGGGGGGGAGAGGTTAAAAGTGAGATAAAGTGCCCTGAATTAAGACTAAAATAGCAAGAGAGTAAAAATTTATTGGTTAATAAAAAGGTGAGATAGAAATACTTAAAGTACTGAGTAAGAGCTCATAAAATAGTTTTGTCCATACACCTTTGCGCAAATGAGGTACATGGACAAAACACCCAGATGATTTTTCTGATCATGTATAAAAGGGAAGATGTTATTGTAATTGTTAAATTACAAAAAAACTTTAAAACTCCTAACTTTTTAAATAAAAATATTAAACAATACGGTTAAATCAGAGTTTATGAACCTTTTAACTCATCACCTAGTTTCAGTAAAAAGGATTTTAAATTGGATAATGACTCTATAACCTGTTGTTTATCGGCCTCTATATTTTTATTACCTCTTAAATAATCTTTGGCTCCTTGCAGGGTATAGCCTTTTTCTTTTACCAAATGATAGATGATTTTTAGGTTCTCAATATCTTCAGGAGAAAATAATCGATTACCTTTTTTATTTTTCTTAGGTTGAAGTATATCAAACTCCTTTTCCCAAAAGCGAATATGCGAAGTGCTGACATTAAACATTTCTGCTACTTCTCCAATCGTATAGTAAAGTTTCTTTATTTCCCGCTCTTTGTATGGCATGTTAATCAAATGACTGGTTATTACGTGATGAGAGTTCTAACATTTTTTCGTATTCGGCCGGGCTTAAATCGTTAAAGTAATAATTAATTGGGTTTACCGGTTTACCTCCTTTATGCACTTCATAATGTAAGTGTGGACCAGTGGAAGCACCTGTATTTCCTACATAGCCTATTACTTCACCTCTTTTAACCCTTTGACCAACTCGTGTGGCAATTTTACTCATATGTCCATATAAGGTAGAATATCCGTAACCATGATTTATTACTACTTCATTGCCGTAACCTCTTTCAATGCCAGCAGTGGTTACTACGCCATCTCCGGTTGCATAAATAGGTGTGCCGGTCTGCGAAGTAAAGTCCATTCCGGCATGAAATTTACGAGTTTTATAAATAGGATGAATGCGATAACCGTAACCAGATGCCATTCGGGTTAAATCTCTATTAGAAACCGGTTGAATAGCAGGTACCGAAGCCAGCATTTTATCTTTATTCTTAACTTCCTTAACTAAGAAATCGTATGATTTGGATTGAATGAACATTTTTTTTGCTAACTCATCAAGTTTGCGTGTAGTTTCAATCATTAAAGCAGAGTAATTGGAAGATTCCAGCGCCTTATAATGATGTATCCCGGCAAAACCTGTTTGCCACTCATCTGAAGTGATTGGTTCCGACTCAAAGATTACTCTATAAATGTTATTATCCCGCTCTTGTAAATCTGTAACAACAGCATCTAATTGTTTTATCCTTTTTCTTAAGATATCATATTGAAGGCTTAATTGTTCAATTTCCCTTTTAAGTTTCTTTTCCTTGGGCGAATCGATTACATTATAGGCAATAGTTACCGTAACAACAGAAAACACCGTTACCGTTGCCAAATAACCCAGTACACGTAATGCTTTCTTTTTTAATGAAAGCTCTACCTTTTCGTACTTAAGCGTATTGGAGTTATAAAAATACTTTACCTTTTTCGCCATAATAGAGGCAAATCAATAGAATGGTTAATTAATAAGCTGAGCACGGTAGCTGGTTGGCTTAATGGTTTGGCTCGCAATTTTGTACGATTTTTTATTATGATAGGTTACGTTAAGAGCTAATGCAATTGCAATTGTATTTGTTAAGTTGTTTTATGTTGCTGATAATTAAACTTTTAATTCAATAAATGTTGTAAGTTCTTTTACAGTGAAACAATGACTGCCTTTGGATCAAATTAAACGTTATTTCTTTTCTCCTTACAATTCAAACCCTTATTTTTGGCTCCTTATAAACATTTAGTTAATGTAGTTTGAAGGAACCTCTTTTTGAGATTACTTCAGCTTTAAATATTTCACTTAGTACTCAGTATTTTATAAATGGATTCCAAATCGATTCGTAAAGCATTTTTAGATTTTTTTGAGAGCAAGCAACATAAAATTGTTCCGTCGGCCCCTTTGGTGGTAAAAAATGATCCAACCCTAATGTTTATTAACTCGGGAATGGCACCGTTTAAAGATATTTTTCTTGGCGTTTCTCCAATTAAATACTCTCGTGTGGCCGATACGCAAAAATGTCTCCGCGTTTCTGGTAAACATAATGATTTGGAGGAGGTAGGTATTGATACTTATCACCATACCATGTTTGAAATGTTGGGTAACTGGAGTTTTGGTGATTATTTTAAAACTGAAGCTATTGAGTGGGCCTGGGAATTGTTGACAGATGTTTACAAATTGCCGAAAGATCGTTTATACGTTACCGTCTTTGAGGGGGACACTAAGGATAACCTTGCTCCAGATAACGATGCTAAGGAGATCTGGAGGAAATTTATAGCCGAGGATCGTATTCTTTACGGAAACAAAAAGGATAATTTCTGGGAAATGGGTGATCAAGGTCCATGCGGTCCATGTTCCGAAATTCATATTGACTTACGTACTGAAGAAGAACGTGCCATAAAGGATGGCAAAGAGTTGGTAAACAATGATCATCCGCAAGTTGTTGAGATTTGGAACAACGTATTTATGGAGTTTAACCGTAAAGCCGATGGCTCGTTGGAAAAATTGCCTGCTAAACACGTTGATACAGGAATGGGTTTTGAGCGTTTGTGCATGGCCTTGCAAGGTAAACGTTCTAACTACGACACAGATGTTTTTCAACCAATGATTCAGTTCATTGCCGGGCAATGTGGAATTCCTTACGGTAAAGAAGAAAAAACTGATATTGCCATGCGTGTTATGGCTGATCATATTCGCGCTATCGCCTTTACAATTACTGATGGTCAGTTGCCTTCAAATACAGGTGCAGGATACGTAATTCGCCGTATTTTGCGTCGTGCTGTACGTTATGCATATACCTTCCTCAACTTAAAAGAGCCATTCCTTTATAAATTAGTTGCTCTTTTAGTTGATCAATTTGACGGAGTATTCTCAGAACTTAAGGAACAAAAATCATTTGTTGAGAAAGTCGTTAAAGAAGAAGAATCCTCTTTCTTACGGACCTTAGCGAGTGGTATACAGCGTTTTGAGCGTTATATTGCTGATCATAAAGAAATTGAAGGAGAGTTTGCATTTGAATTATATGATACATACGGCTTCCCAATCGACTTAACTCAGCTTTTAGCTCGCGAAAATAAGCTGATAGTTGACATGGACGGCTTTAATAAATGTCTTGCACAACAAAAGGAGCGTTCTCGAGCTGCTACAGCAATTGATACCGGTGATTGGATTTTGGTAGGGGAGGACACAGAAACTGAGTTTTTAGGATATGATCGACTGGAAAGTGAAGTACAGGTTGTAAAATATCGTAAAATTAAAGCTAAAGGAAAAGAACAATATCAGTTAGTGTTGAACAAAACTCCTTTTTATGCTGAAGGTGGTGGGCAAGTTGGAGATACCGGTGTGTTGGAAAACGCAAACGAAATCATCCATATTACAGATACTAAGAAAGAAAATAACCTTATAGTTCATTTTGTTGATCATTTGCCAGATGATCCTTCCAAAGTGTTTGTTGCTCAAGTTGATTCGGATAAACGTAGGGATACAGCTAATAATCACTCTGCAACACATTTATTGCATGCTGCTTTAAAACAAGTGTTAGGTGACCATGTAAATCAAAAAGGTTCATTGGTAAATAATGAATACTTGCGTTTCGACTTTTCTCATTTTGCCAAAGTTACGGATGAGGAAATTGCAGCGATTGAGAGAATAGTAAACGAGAAAATTCGTGAGAATATTAAGTTAATCGAACAACGTAAAGTTCCATATCAACAAGCAATTGATTCAGGCGTTACCGCTTTGTTTGGTGAAAAATACGGTGATTTTGTTCGCGTTATTACATTTGATCCAACTTATTCAAATGAGCTTTGCGGTGGTATTCATGTTCCTGCAACGGGACAAATCGGTTCGTTTAAAGTTGTAGCAGAAAGTGCTGTAGCTGCGGGTGTTCGTCGTATTGAGGCAATTACAGCAACAAAAGCCGAAGAATTGTATAATCAGCAACAAGCTATAGTAAATGAGGTGAAAACCCTGTTGAAAAACCCTAAGGATGTTGTTAAAGGATTAGAATCGGTTTTAGAAGAGAATAACCGTTTGAGAAAAGAACTGGAGCAAATGATTATCCAAAAAGCATCAATGTTGAAGGATGATTTGGTTAAGCAGGTTGAATTAGTTAACGGAGTTAATTTTATTGCTGTTAAAGTTGATATTCCTTCAGCTGAAGCAATTAAGAATCTTTCGTTCGAAATGCGGGAGAAACTTACAGATTTGTTCCTGGTGATTGGCGCTGAAATAGACGGTAAACCCAGCATTTCGGTAATTATTTCAGACAATCTGGTGCAAGACAAAAAAATGAATGCATCGCAGATTGTACGTGAGTTAGGAAAAGAAATCCAGGGTGGAGGCGGAGGTCAACCTTTTTATGCCACAGCAGGAGGAAAGGATGTGTCCGGCTTGCAACGTGCTCTTGATAAAGCAAGGCAATTCATACAATAACTAAAGTAATGGTGAAATATAGCCCGATGGAAATTCCATCGGGCTATATTATTTTAGGAAGGAATATTATCAAACCAACTATAACAGCGCTTATGGCAGTTATCAATACTGCTCCTGCAGCAATATCTTTTACAATTCCTATTCTGCTGTCAAATTCTGGGTTAATTGTATCTGCCAGTTTCTCAATAGCCGTGTTAATTAATTCCATAGCCAGGGTAAAGCCAATAGACAGCATAATGATGCACCATTCTATAGAATTGATTTTTAACATAAGCCCTGCAAGACAAACAAGTAGTGTAACAATTAAATGAATTTTGAAATTTAATTCACTTGAAAAACATTGCATTATTCCATTGATAGCATAACTAAAGCTAGTTGAGAGGGTTCTAAATAAATTTTTATTCGAATGGCTCATCTTAGTTCTAAATAACTTGATAAAGTGGTAATGAAAAGCTGAATACACTTCCTTTGCCCAAATCACTTATTGTCCAAATTTTACCGCCATTACGTTCAACAAAATCTTTGCACAATATTAAGCCTAAACCAGTTCCTATTTCATTGGCCGTTCCTTTAGTTGAGAAATGATCCATACTGAAAAGTTTCATCTGGTTTTCATGACTAATACCAACACCATTATCTTCTACAGAGAAAATAATAGCTTTATTATCAATACGGCCACTGATTTTAATACGTCCAAATGGTCGTGTAAATTTTATAGCATTTGACAGAAGGTTTCTGATAACCACTTTGATCATGTTTATGTCTGCGTAGGCAATTAGATTGTTTCCAACACTGTTTTCGATGGTTATATGCTTGCTTTCGACTTCAGGTCTTAATAAATGGAGAAATTCATCCATTAAGCTCGATAATGAAATTTCAGTTGCGTCAACCTTTAACCCTAGCATCTGGCTGTTAGACCAGTATAACAAGTTATCTAATAATTGCAAGTTTTGCCCCACCCGTTCAGTCACCTCGGCTGAAAGATCCTTAAACTCTTCGGTTCCAATTAATCTATCATTAAACAGATTTAACAAGCCTTGTAATGAAGTTAATGGACCCCGCAAATCATGTGAGATGATTGAGAAAACCTTTATCTTTATAAGGTCTTGATTTTCAAGTTTTTTGTATTGTGTGCTGATTAATTCATTTTGTTTGGTGATTTCCGATTTATGCCGAATAGCTTTATTGCGTTCGGATTCATAATTGTTTCGTATTGAAAGCACAATTGTAACAATGCTTATTGTTACTAGAATATATGAACCAATAAGATCAATAAATTTCCCTTCCCTTGTGCTATACGGAACAATTAAATCAGGATTGTAATATTCTATTGTAAAAAGTGATATAGTGAAGAGTATGCAGGTGAAAATCCAAAAGTACTGGTACTCTACCCGGATAATCGAAATAAATACAATAAGAAAGAAGGTGATAATATAAACAACCGGACCTTCACTGCCGGCATTGAAAAACCAGATAACTCCTAAAGCAAGATAACTGTTAAAAATGAAGATGACTAGGGTTGATTGGAATTGCTGTTTAAACCGCGAAAAATAATATAGAATCAGCATTATTGTTTCGGCAATAATAATTACAAGGTTTAAGCGAGGGTCTAGATTGTTATAGGTATTAATCAGGACTCCGATAAAAGCTATAAATATTGTAACAATGCATGTGAGATTGAATATTCGGTTTTCCAGTGAAAACCTACTACTATCCCCAGTAATGGCAATTAATAACCTGTTTGTAATTTGTTTAAGCATGTAGATTGCAAAGCATTATTAGATAGTTGCGGCAATATAAACATTATTCTGCAGCTAATTAGCAATGTTGTTCGCAATGAAATTAAATCAGAGTTTGTGTTAATAATATCTTTATGAAATATTGATTTTGTTATTAAAATAATTACAAATATTAAATTTTGTTATTAATTTAATAAATTCTTATATTTTTGTGAATAGCTATGAGGTCAACAACTATTTACGACAAATACGAACTTGTGGTGGGTTTGGAAATACATGCCCAGTTATCCACTCAAACAAAAATTTTTTGTGCGGATTCCGCTGCATTTGGAGCGCAGCCTAATCGTAATATAAGTGCCGTTTCATTGGGTCATCCGGGTACTTTACCTAAATTAAACGAGCGCGTAGTTGAATATGCGGTTAAGTTAGGTTTAGCAACCAATGGCGCAATTAATAAGTATAATGCATTTGACCGCAAAAATTATTTTTACGCCGATTTACCCAAAGGGTATCAGATCAGTCAGGATGCAAAGCCGATTAGTGTGGGAGGTTATGTAGAAATTGGGCTAAAGGATGGATCTCGTACCCATATAAACTTGCATCATATCCATATGGAAGAAGATGCAGGTAAAAGTATGCACGATCAGGATCCGTTTAACTCTTATATCGACTTGAATCGTGCAGGAATTCCTTTACTTGAAATTGTTTCTGAACCTGATATACGAAGTTCTGAACAAGCAGCTCAATACCTTACAGAAATGCGAAAGTTATTGCGCTACCTTGACATTTGTGATGGTAATATGGAAGAGGGGAGTATGCGCTGTGATGCTAATATTTCGGTACGTTTAAAAGGAGCGACTGAATATGGGACCCGTTGTGAGGTCAAAAACATGAACTCCATTAAAAACGTACAACGAGCCATAGAATTTGAGTTTAAACGTCAGGTTGAGGTGATTGAGGCAGGAGGAATAATTATTCAAAATACATTAAACTTTGATGCCAATACTGGCGAAACATCAGTATTGCGAACCAAAGAAATGGCTAATGACTACCGTTATTTCCCTGAACCTGATTTATTGCCGGTGGTTTTAACAGATGCTTATATTGAAAATGTTAAAGCTGGTTTACCGCAATTACCAGAAAAACTGATTCAAAAATATACTTCAACTTTCGGACTTTCTGTTTATGATGCCACAGTTTTAACGGAAAACCGACAGTTTGCCGAGTATTTTGAAGAATTAATAAAGCATACTTCAAATTATAAAGCTGCAGCCAACTGGATGATGGGAGCTTTAAAATCATATCTGAATGATAAGGTTATTGAAATTTATGAGTTTGTAGTAAAACCTAATCAAATTGCTGCTTTAATTAATTTAATTGATGGAGGAAAAGTGAATAATTCTGTAGCAGCACAGAAAATATTCCCGCTTCTTATTGAAAACCCAGAGAAGGAAGTTGAACTCCTGGCTCAAGAATTGGGTGTATTAATTGAGACAAATGATGACGATGTTTTAGGTTTTATTGATGAAGTACTTTCTAAATACCCTGAAAAAGTAAGGGAATACCATAAAGGGAAAAAAAATCTGGTTGGTTTGTTTATGGGAGATGTTATGAAATTGTCGAAAGGTAAAATTGATCCTAAATCGGCTAATAAATTAGTGATAGAGCGTCTCGAAAGATATAAATAACGTTAATTTAATTCATTATATTAAATAAAGACTTTTTAAGTGGTAAAGCTTAGAAAGTCTTTTTATTTTTGAATTATGAAGTTTAAAGTTTTCATTTTGGCAGTTTGTGCCTTGTTTGTTGTTTCATGCAATTCGGGTAAGAAACAAGAATCAGTAAAAGTTACTGTTGCAAAAAATGGAATGCCTATAGGTAATGCAGAAGGATTTATGGCTCCTGAAATTTCATTGCCATCGATAACAGGTGAGCCTGTGGCATTGTCATCATTGCAGGGAAAATATGTAATGGTTGATTTTTGGGCTTCCTGGTGTTCTCCTTGTATGGCCGAAGTGCCAGAATTGACAAAGCTATACGGTACTTACAAGCATAAAGGATTTGAAATTTACGGTGTTTCGCTTGATAGGAATAAGGAACGTTGGCAATCGGCTGTTACGGATAACCAAATGCAGTGGGTTCATGTTTCTGATCTTAAAAAATGGGATTCAGAACCTTTAGATAGCTATGGAGTGGAATCCATTCCGACCAACTTTATTTTGGATAAGGAAGGGAAAATTATTGCCAAAAATCTTCATGGGGCTGAATTGGAGGGTTTTTTAAAGAAATTGTTCAATTAATTATTAACTGATATTAACTCTTTTTTACTTCTTAACAAATTCTTAATATAGGATTAACAAATTCGTTCAATTAGCAATTTACTTTTATGGAAAATTCAGATATGACAACACCAAAACAAAAAATTCTAATTGTTGACGACGAGCCGGATATTTTAGAGTTAATAGAATACAATTTAAAAAAAGAGGGTTATCAAGTATTCTTAGCTAATAATGGTCAGGAAGCAGTAACAGTTGCCAAGAAAGTACAGCCTGATTTGATCATTTTGGATATAATGATGCCTAAAATGGATGGCATTGAAGCTTGTCGTTTAATGCGCAGTATGCCGGAGTTTAAAAATACATTCATGGTGTTTTTAACCGCAAGGAGTGAAGAGTATTCAGAAATAGCCGGTTTTAATGTTGGCGCTGATGATTATATTGCCAAACCAATTAAGCCAAGAGCCTTAATTAGCCGTATCAATGCGATTTTACGCCGCAATGTGTATAGCGATGATAACTATGAAAATAAACTTGAAATAGGTGATCTGGTTATTGATCGTGAAGCTTTCGTTGTTTATCAGCAAGGTAAAAAAGTTATATTGGCTAAAAAGGAATTTGAACTGCTTTATTTATTAGCTTCAAAACCTGGTAAAGTTTATACACGAGAAATCATTCTTAAAAACATTTGGGAAGACTCAGTAGTTGTTACTAACCGCACTATTGATGTACACATTAGAAAATTAAGAGAAAAGTTAGGAGATGACTATGTTTCAACCGTAAAAGGGGTTGGATACAAATTTGAATTATGATAAAAAACCCTACACCTCGTGTAATTGCTTTTTTAACTGCTACTATTTTAACCTGTGCTGTAGGGCTGGTATCAATTTTATTTAAGTCCTCAATTTGGGAGGTTGTTTTAGAAGTTGCGCTAAACTTTGGTTTTTCTTTTGTTTTAACACTGTATGCTCTGGAATTTTTCATCTACAGAAAAATAAAACTTATTTATAAGAGCATTCATCACCTAAAAACAGGTAAAGCAGACCCTGATTTTCCCCCTTTATTTGGAGGATCAGAAAACCCTATTTCAGAAGTGACTCAGGATGTTATAAAATGGGCACAAGATCAAACCGTGGAAATTGAGCAGCTGCGTAAAAACGAAATGTTTAGGAAAGAGTTTCTAGGAAATGTTTCGCATGAGCTGAAAACACCCATTTTTAACATTCAAGGTTATATCAATACGTTACTTGATGGCGCACTTGATGACCCGGATGTTAATTTACACTTTTTAACCAAGGCAGGTAGGAGTACAGATAGGTTGGCGGCTTTGGTGGAAGATCTTGAATCGATTTCTCAGTTAGAATCAGGCTATCTGACTATGGAAATGGAGACATTCGATATTTATGATTTAGTAAAGGATGTTTTTGATTCAATGGAATTTATGGCCAATGATAAGGGTATTTCATTCGGTTTTAAAGCCGGTACAGATGTGCCGTTTATTGTTGAGGCCGACAAGTCGCGTATCAGACAGGTTTTGGTGAACCTTATCTCTAACTCTATAAAGTATGGAAATCCTAATGGGCATACGATTGTAGGACTTTATGATATGGACGAGAACATTTTGGTTGAAATAACTGACGATGGGATAGGAGTTCCACCGGAACACTTGCCTCGTTTGTTTGAGCGTTTTTACCGTGTTGATAGGAGTCGATCAAGAGCTGAAGGTGGAACAGGTTTAGGCTTAGCTATTGTTAAACATATTATTGAGGCACATAACCAAACCATTAATGTTAGAAGCAGTATTGGCGTAGGAACAACATTTGGGTTTACTTTGAGAAAAGGTTAATAGGCATTATCTGTGCATTATTAAGCATTCACACTCTACTTTTTTGTATTTTTGTCGACTTTATATACGAGCGACAGATTATTTCATGAAATTACCTTCTTTTAAAGACCTTATACTTTTTGAAAATGATGAAGTAATTGTGGTGAATAAACCACCATTTATTGCTTCTGTTGATGAACGTTCAGGAAACGAACCCAATATGTTGCGTTTAGCCAAGAGTTATTGGGAAGATGCTCAAATTTGTCATAGGTTAGACAAAGAAACATCCGGTGCGTTAATTTTTGCCAAAACTCCTGAAGCTTATCGATCAATTTCAATGCAGTTTGAGCATAGGCAGATAAAAAAAATATACCATGCAGTAATTGATGGCACTCATAATTTTGAAGAGAAAATGGTGGATTTACCTATCGCCAACTTCGGAAAAGGTAATGTGATAATTGATAAGTACGAGGGCAAACGTGCAGAAACCATATTTAATTCCATTAAATTTTACAAGCATTTTACTCTGGTTGAGTGCCAGCCAAAAACAGGCAGAATGCATCAAATCCGGATTCACCTGGCAACGCAAAGAGCATCAATTGTTGCCGATGAAATGTATGGAGGAAAATATCCGTTTTTGTCAACCTTTAAAAAAGGATATCGATTGTCGAAAAATGAAGAAGAGCAGCCTTTAATTCGACGATTTGCCTTGCATGCTCGAGAAGTTACTTTTAAGTTATTAAATGGAGAGGAAACCACAATTAGCGCTGATTACCCAAAAGATTTCGCGACTTTTTTAAAGCTGCTTGATAAGTTTGACAGTTAATATCAACGAAATTAAATAAAAAAGTCCCGCAACTTGCGGGACTTTTTTGTAGCTATTATTTCGCCATTTCCATCACAATAATATTATCTATGCTCTCTTGATTTCTTTGAGTTATATCAAACGTTATCGAGCCTGACTTTTCTTTCTTGTACTTTATTGGTTGCTTATTATCAAACCAATAAACTTTTTTTACTTTATCAGGTAAAGTTAAAGCAATATGATCTTCTTTAGGGTTTAATAAATGGATATATGTTTTAGATCCATTTTGGGTTACTGCACCCCATTCTTGTGGCTTTACAAACCCTCCTGATGTGTTATAGACGGTTTCACCATAGGTGTTCAACCAATTACCTGTTTGTTGTAAACGATCAATAAATTCGGGTTGAATTTCGCCATTTGGCATTGGACCTATATTAAGCAATAAGTTAGATCCGTAACCAGCAGCACGCACCAAAAGGTGGACAATCTCTTTTGTTGATTTGTACTTTTTATCGGTGATGTTGAATCCCCAGCTACCGTTTAGAGTTTCACAAGTTTCTAATGGTAATCTTGATACGGATTGACCGCTCAATCCCGCTTTATTTTCGCCAGGTAGATCACGCTCAAACATCTGGAAATCCTCTCCGGGCAAAGGACTCAAATGATGGTTGTTTCCCACAAGACATTGAGGTTGTAGCTTATGAATTAAACTATAAATTTCATCGTAATGCCAGTCAACTTTAGATTTTTGGGCTTTATCCTTGTCATTGTCAAGTTGATCCCAATGTCCGTCAAACCATATAGTGGTCACTTCCCCATAATTGGTAAGCAGCTCAGTAAGCTGAGCTTTCATAAAGTTGATATAATTATTCCAATCTTCTTTTTTTGTTCTTCCGGTACCTTTTCCAGTTCTACCGGTTTCATATTGATAATCGTCGCGGAACCAGTCTAAAATTGAATAATAAAAGCAAAGTTTAACTCCTTGTTTATGGCATTCGTCGGCTAATTGTTTTAAAACATCTTTACCATATGGGGTATTGGTGATTTTCCAGTCTGATTGTTGAGTATCCCAATTGCTGAAGCTATCATGATGGCGGGTAATTATGGTGATGTATTTCATCCCAGCTGATTTTGCAGTGCTTACCCATTTCGCCGCATTAAAATCAACAGGGTTGAAAAACTTTATCAATCGCTTATAATCTTCAACTTTAATATTTCGATTATTCATTACCCATTCACCATCACCAAGAACACTCGAAGCTCCCCAATGAATAAACATGCCAAAGCGAGCCTGTTCAAACCATTGACGTGCTTTGATATTCTCTGGAGTAGGGTGGTAGTCTGTTTGTGCTTTTAAGGTAGAAAAGGAAAGTAATAATAAAATAAACAGTACCGATTTTTTCATGATTAAATATTTAGGTTTAAAATTACGCATTGAAAATGCGCATTTTTTATCATTGAACCAAAATCGGTACTGCGTTAGAACGTTATCTAATTTTTGCCTTTACCTTTTCCCTTACCTTTTCCATTACCATTACCGTTGCCATTACCATTTCCATTTCCATTCCCCTCACTGTAACTCATCTTCTTAGCTTGACCCGGAGGAATTGATTTGTATTTTGAACGGTGATCAGAATTATAGCGATATACATCATCTTCCGTATAATCAATTCTTACACGTTCAGAGTTAGAAATTACGATTGATGAAGGAAGTGAGCTTACTCTAATCCAACTTCCACCGCTTAGGTAAACATACTTTCCAAAAGAAATATCGAAATAAACATTAGCACCTGGGTAGTAATAGTAATAGTCTCTATACTTCTTTTTATGACCCCAAGCTTTGGCATGGGGTGGAGGGCCATGTTTTTTATGAGATTCAACATAAACCGTTTCTGTACAAGCACTTAAAAAAATACCACTAACGGCAATAAGAATAATTTTATTCATTTGTTTGGTTGCTTAATTTGGTTGGGCGAAAGATAAAGATGAATTATGAAAAAAAGATGATTTATTCTTTTTCTAAATATTAAAATGTGCTTCTTGATAATAAAAACGCCCGATAATTATCGGGCGCTAACTATAAGTATTTTGAGTAGCAATTAGCTATCTACTGTACATATCCTAATAGTTTTAAAACTTGTTTAGAGTTTTGTTCCTCTCCAAATACCTCATAGTTAAACGTTTCATCACGGTTTCTACGAATCAAAATATGCTTTGGAGTAGGCATTAAGCAATGATGAATACCACCATAGCCACTTAATACTTCCTGATACGCTCCGGTATGGAAAAAGCCCAAATACTGAACTTTACGTGTTTTAGGCATATAAACTGAGTTCATATGAGCTTCCTGGTTGTAGTAATCCTGACCATCACAGGTAATACCACCAAGGTTTACTCGTTCATATTCTGCGTCCCAGTTATTAATTGGTAATAAGATGTATTTTTGGTTGAGTGCCCAAACATCAGGTAGGTTGGTAATGAAACTTCCGTCTAACATTAACCATTTTTCACGATCGTTTTGCTGTTTACGGCCCAAAACCTTGTAAATAATACCAGAGGCTTCAGCAACAGTATATTTACCGAATTCGGTAACGATGTCAGGTACTTCAACTTCGTGTTCAGCACAAATCTCTTTAATACGCTTGATGATTTCATTGGTCATGTATTCATAGTCAAAATCAAATACCAATGAATCTTTAAACGGAAACCCTCCTCCAATATCAAGCATAGTCAAGGAAGGATTAATTTTCTTGAATTTACAGTATAAGGTTACGTGCTTCTCTAACTCGTTCCAGTAATACGGAGAATCTTGAATACCAGAGTTGATAAAGAAGTGCAGCATTTTGATGTTGAAATTTGGATTCTTTTCAACACGCTGGTGATAAAAATCAATCACATCCTCAGCACGGATCCCTAAACGACTAGTGTAGAATTGTGAATCAGGTTGTTCTTCCGATGCAATGCGTATACCTAAGTTACATTCTTCTTCCAACTCATCGTCGTAAAAGAAAAATTCTTCTTTATTATCTAGAACTGGCATGATGTTTTTAAATCCATCATGAATCATGTCAACAATGTATTGTTTATATTGAGTGGTTTTGTAACCGTTACAAATTACATAAACGTTTTTGTTAACAATGCCTCTTTTTTCCAATGAATCAATCATAGGCATATCGAATGCCGAAGAAGTTTCGAGGTGGATATCATTCTTAAGGGCCTCTTCAACTACATGCCTAAAATGAGAACTTTTGGTACAGTAACAATAAATGTATTGGCCTCTGTAATTATTGTTGATTATTGCCTTTTGAAATAACAATTTGGCCTGTTGAATTTTCTTAGAAATTAGAGGGACATAAGTGAAGCGTAGTGGCGTGCCATAAGTTTCAATTAATTCCATTAGGTTGATATCATGAAAGAATAATTCATCATCGATAATATCAAAACCATCTTGTGGAAAACCCACGCTTAAGTCAAGAAATTCCTGGTAGCTCTGCATCTATTATAATTTTTTGCAAAAATGTAATTTTTGGAGTAAAAAAATTAAGCAAAAGTCAGTTTTTTTTTACTTTGGTACAATTTCAAAAAAGACTGACTTTTTTATTGCAGATTCAATTTTGCAACTATCTGTTTGTCAGTTAGTTAATGGCTTAAAATAGAAAAAGGTAATTTCTCTCAAACTGACTGATTTTTTAGTGATTTTAGAGCGGTAAATGCACTTCGGCAATCATGCATCTTGCACTGCCTCCTCCATTAGCTTCAATTGTATAAATTGGAGCATAAATTATCTTACTATGTTCACTAAGTTTTTCGACCTGCGAAGTTGCTAAGGATTTGTAAGCTTGCTCCGACATTACCAGTAAACTTTCTCCTTTGTTATTTTTTAACTCAAGCATATTACCCGCAAATTCATTCATTTGCTCCAGGGTGATTTCAATAATCTCTTTGCCTGAGGCATTTAATGAATTAGCAACTGTTTCACGTTCATCTGCGTTCGGAATTGAATCAAGGCAGATTACGGCATAATCAGTTCCAATACACATCATCACATTGGTATGATAAATTGCTTTTCCGGCTTTGTCAACTGCATCAAACGCAATGAATTCATAATCCATCTTTTTGCAAAACTCCTCCAGAACAGTCATATCCGTGCGTGGTGACAGACAGGCGTAGGCAACTCGATCAATTCGGTCAAGTACCATACTGCCGGTTCCTTCTAAAAATTTTTCCTGTTTTTCGTAGTCACTAAAGTCGATTATGTTGTTGACTTCGAAACCCTTTAGTTTCAACAGTTCAGGAATGTCTTTCCTGCGCTCTAAACGACGGTTTTCAGCTTGCATAGGATATAAACAGATGTTTCCATCATTATGAAACGAAATCCAATTATTCGGGAAAATTGAATCTGGGGTATGCGGTGTATCGGTATCTTCAACTACGGTTACATCTACTCCGTTTTCCTCCAAAACATGAACGAAATTATCGAATTCCTGTTGTGCTTGTTCCTGAGTATTGGCAGCTTGAGCGTGAGGATTTTGAAAAGAATTATTTACAGCCGTTTCAGCATTAAAACCGAAACGAACAGGACGAATCATTAATATGTGATTGGTAGTTTGCATTTTGTTTAAATTAAGGATGATGAATTTTAAATTATGAAG
This sequence comes from Solitalea lacus, assembly GCF_022014595.1. NCBI lineage: Bacteria > Pseudomonadati > Bacteroidota > Sphingobacteriia > Sphingobacteriales > Sphingobacteriaceae > Solitalea > Solitalea lacus. The sequence continues at coordinate 2,291,768 of NZ_CP091740.1, forward strand.
GGCCAACAAAAGGAAAGCCATTTACCACCATTCATAATTTAATAGTTTATACGTTGTCTCTTAAAATTGGCATACTCATACAGTGAAAACCGCCACGAGCACGAGAAAGTTCGGCAGAAGGCATTAAAATAATGGTATCGGCAATAGTTTCAGTGTCAATCTCTCCGTTTTCTAGCTTTTCAACCAAATCATGAGCATGTATAGTCTCAAATCCGTTTTCTTTAAAGGCTTCAACGGTTTTATCGTTACGATCATAGCCTAAAACCACTCCTTCTTTTATACATACTAAGTTACATGAATCTGTCCATTGTTCGCGAGCATCATATGGAAATTTATTGTTACCTGAGTAGATAAATTTGGTTTCTTCAGTGCTTCCTAAATCATTTCGGCTAATATCATCCAGCAAATCCTCAAGGTACTCAAAATAAGTAGGCTCTAATGGATTTTCAATTTTAAACTGCATAATTTGAGTTTTATCTTCCTTACGGATGTCTTTCATTTCCTCAATTATTTCAGTCATTCGAACGTTAATAGCATCCGATTTTCGCCCTAAAGTTCCCAACATCACCCATACATTTCGTTTAACCTGCGTGAAAACAGTATCAATGTGCATGAAATCACGTTTTTTAGGGATTTTTACAACCGTAACCTTTTTAACAACTTCCTTTTTAAATAAAGTTTTTACTACCTGATTACAGGCATAAAGTGAGGTTCTTTCACTGCAACCTATTACCAAATGGTCTTTGCTTACCACCATAACATCACCACCTTCAAGTGTTATTTTCCGATCCTGATTTTCTTCATTCGGTAACAAGAAATGGTGAAAATGTTCTGGTATTTCTATAATATTATCTCTATAATCAGCGAAAATTGGATGGTGGAAGAAGATGTATTTTGACAGTACGGATTCTCGAGCGCGTGCTTGTTTGGCCGCCTTGTTAAGTAAAATATAATTATTGATGGTAATACCTATATCACGAGTAAAGATGAAGTTAGGGATAGGAGCGAAAATCATTCGGTCTTCGTCCATGGAACCTGAAATTAGTGTTTTGGCCAAATCAACCTCAGATAGATCCATCAATTCATTTTGTAGATCGTAAGTACAGTTTTCTAATGCACAAACAGAGGCTACAATTTTGAGTTTAATATCATTAATTTCCAGAATGTCGGTAAGTAAAACCTGAAGCTCTATTACTTTGTCAGAGTTATGGAACTCTGGCTTTTCAGGTTTAAAGAAATTACGGTTTGATGATTCTGCATTAATTTGGGCTAATTTACCCTTGATTTTTTGTGGATCTAGAAAATAAAGTAAGATTTTAACATAATAGTCGTACTCCTTTTTACGGATTGTCTCTAAGTGCACAATATCTTCGAATAACCAATCTTGAGCTTTTGAGGGTACAACTTTACCTAATCCACTGTCGGGGCTGTGGATTAGTAAACGGCGCAATGTGCCAATTTCGGATGTTACATTTATACTATTTTCTACATTATTTGAAATCATAAAAAGGGTTTTTGATATGCAAAGCTATATCAAAAAATGATATAAAAAAGCCATTTTGATAGCCTCAGGGCCAATTGCTAAATTAAATTGCATTGACTTTCGGTTCATTTTATGAGTTTAAATCATTTAAACTATGTTTTAATATCGAAATCCCTAATAGAAAAAATAATGGCAAAATTTTTTAAAAACTTTAATCGATACTGTGTTTGTACCACATCCGTTGAATTTAAAAATGAATAGTAATCACCATATCGTAATTCAAACGGATTTGATAATTTTGGCGCATGGAATTTATTATTCAGAAAACCGTTGATGCGGTTCAAACACTCTACAATCAAAGTATTACTTCTTCAGATATAACATTACAAGAAACCCGCAAAGAGTTTGCAGGTGATGTAACATTGGTGGTGTTTCCGTTTACGCGACTTTCAAAAAAATCACCTGATGTTACAGCTCAGGAAATTGGTGAATATTTAAAGCAAAACGTTGCTGAAATTGCTGATTTTAATGTGATTAAAGGCTTTTTAAATATTGTTATTGACGATAACTTCTGGATTAATCGTTACGCTGATAGTTCTAAAACTGCAAACTTTGGTTTTTCTGCTGCCAATGGAAAAAAAGTAATGGTTGAATACTCGTCACCTAATACCAACAAGCCATTACACTTAGGTCATGTTCGTAATAACTTATTGGGTTATTCAGTAGCACAAATTATTGGTGCTGCCGGTTATGAAATAGTTAAGGCGAATTTGGTGAATGACAGAGGGATTCATATTTGCAAATCGATGTTGGCATGGCAAAAGTTTGGCAATGGAGAAACTCCTGAAACAAGTGGTCTGAAAGGAGATCATTTGGTTGGTAAATACTATGTGATTTTTGATAAAGAATATAAAAAAGAGGTTGATGAACTAAAGCTTCAAGGACTGGCTGAAGATGAGGCAAAGAAAAAAGCTCCTTTAATGCTTGAAGCACAACAAATGTTAAAGCAATGGGAAGAGGGAGATTCTGCAGTTATAGATTTGTGGAAGATGATGAACAGTTGGGTGTATGCCGGTTTTGATGTAACCTATAAAAACTTGGGAGTTGACTTCGATAAATATTATTACGAGTCGAATACTTATTTGTTAGGAAAAGATCTTATTGAAGAAGGATTGGCTAAAGGTGTTTTCTTTCGCAAGCCAGATAGCTCTGTATGGATTGATTTAACTGCCGATGGTTTGGATGAAAAGCTTGTTTTGCGTTCAGATGGGACTTCGGTTTATATGACACAAGATTTAGGAACAGCAGAATTGAAATACAATGATTTTCATATGGATAAATCAGTGTATGTGGTTGGTAATGAACAAGATTATCACTTCAAGGTTTTGTTCCTCATTTTGGAGAAACTTGGTAAAAGTTGGGCAAAAGGGTTGTTCCATCTTTCGTACGGAATGGTTGACCTTCCAAGCGGTAAAATGAAATCACGTGAAGGAACTGTTGTTGATGCGGATGATTTGATTCAGGAGATGATGGACACAGCTCGTCAGCACACAGAGGAGCTAGGTAAAGTTGAAGATTTTACTGAAGATGAGAAAACTGAGCTTTTTCGAAAGATTGGTTTGGGAGCATTAAAATATCATTTGCTAAAGGTTGATCCTAAGAAACGAATTATGTTCGATCCGAATGAATCAATTGATTTTCAAGGCCATACTGGGCCTTTTATTCAATATTCTTATGCTCGTATCAAATCTGTAATTCGTAAAAGTGAACAATTTGGTTTTGAGGGTACCTTACCAAGTGTAATTAATAAAGATGAACGTGAATTAATCCAGCAGTTAGATAAATTCCCGTCTGTTATTAATGATGCAGCTGAAACATATAATCCAGCATCTTTGGCGAATTATTTATATGAAGTGGCAAAAGGATATAACAAATTTTATCATGATAACCCAATTCTGAAAAATGAAGATGAACAAGTTAAAAAATTCCGTTTGGCTTTATCGGCTTTAACCGGTGATGTGTTAAAACGAGGTTCTAACTTGTTAGGAATCGAGGTTCCAGAGCGTATGTAAATTAGGGTAATATAAGTGTGAAGAGCCCAGATTTAGAATATTGATAATTCTAAATCTGGGCTCTTTTACTTTTACCCTGTTATCTTAAAAGGCTTTGATTGTTAATAACTGCCCTACAATAAAAATCGGCTGCTGAGTTATCAGCAACCGACTACTTGCGTATATGGAGATTTAAATATTGGTAGAATTAAACCGTTTCTAGAATTTCTTCAGAAACTTTAAATGCATTTACCTCGGCTTTTAAATCCGCTAAAAAAGCATCAATTCTGTCTTTTTGTACGCCCGGCATACAAATAATATGGCTTTGTCCGTTTTCGGTAGCTATTTGCCATTTTTGACGTAAAGCATTTGAGGGTTGAGGAAAAACAACCGTAAGAGCATCCGGATTGCGCCAAGCTTTTACACCCATTGCTCTCATTTGTTCAATGGTGTAATTTGCCATTGCTGAACTCTCCAAAGCACGTTGTTTTAAACCGTTTTTTCCTATTTTCTTGATAGCATACCATAAGAAAATTGGACTATGACCATTGCGGCTACCGGTAATGGTAGTATCAACTGTGCCTATGTACGGAATTGAGCGACCAATACGTTCTTTATAGTTTTTCTTAACTAATACTAAACCACAAGGAATAGGTGAGCCAATGAATTTATGTCCACTTATTGCAATACTGTCTGCTCCGTATGAAAAGTCGAAACCTGGTTTTAACTCAAGTAACGCACTGTAAGTTCCTGCAAGAGCTGCATCGCAATGAATATAATGGCTTTTAATCGCCAAGCCTCTTAAAATCTGCTGTATTTTACTTAAATCATCCTTTGCTTCTGTCATGGTTGTACCAATATTGGCAAGCATAATTACAGGCTGATCACGATGCATTTGAACCATTTGTTTCAGATCATCATAATCAATCTCTCCGTTTTCTTGCGTTCGGATTACAATACTTCTCAGGTTTAACAATTGAATGTTTTTCTGAACGCTATAATGAGTTGATTCTGAATAGTATACTATGCCGTTAGGGTACAGTTCGCGCGCAACATATAATCCATATAAATTGCCTTCCGATCCACCGTTTGTAACATATCCCCACCAATTATCCTTGGGGGCATTAAACAAATCTGCAAAGAACTGTAATACCTCTTTTTCTAATGAGCGAGAGTTTAAGTCATAAGTTGATTCAACCATAGGATCACCAACATTATTCAATGGCAAATCCAACAATGGAAATAGCTCTGAATAATCAAAGTCTGTAGCAATTGGATACCCTAAAAAATACTTTGAACGCTCTACAGCTTTCTGCATGTAATTTTGCAATTGTGTAGCATCTTCAGTGTTTAAACTATACATCATCAATAAAGGTTAATTTTCTGCAAAATTAGATGATAGTGAAATATTTTGTTTGATAATTTATAAATTTGGGGATAATTCCCGATTTTGTGTTGGGGTCTAATATATTTTTCTGAATTTTGGCATATTTCAACTTTAAACAGGAAAACTGATGACAGAAAAGCTGGATGTATTGGATATTAAAATACTTAACCTCCTGCAAAAGGACGGATCATTAAGCGTAAAGGATGTTTCTTCAGCTATAGGTTTAAGTTCATCTCCCACCTATGAGCGTATTAATCGGTTAAAACGAGAAGGCTATATAGAAAAGTACGTGGCTCTGATTAACCGTGAAAAAGTTGGTAAGCAACTTTTGGTGTTGTGTACAGTTACGTTAAAACAACAATCCATGGAAACGTTGATTAGTTTTGAGGATGCAATTGTACAATTTAAAGAGGTGCTTGAGGTATTGTGTTTAGCAGGAAACCACGATTATTTATTGAAAATTGCTGTGCGTGATGTGAATGATTATCATGCGTTTGTTCTTACACGCTTGTCTAAAATTCCCAATATTGCCAATCTGCAAAGTAGTTTTGTTTTAAAGGAAATTAAGCATGAAACCGCTTTGGAAATAGTGTGAGAATTGCCGTTAGCGCATTTTTGCTTCAAATATTTTCTTGTAATATTCTTCATACCTTACGACTTTTTATTCCTATCCTAAAACTTAAATAAGCATATTCGCTATACTAACCTGAAGTATGGCATCGTCAATTTTAACTCTTTACAAAAACGCCTATGGAGGCTTGTCGCGCTCAACATGGTTACTAGCTTTAGTAATGCTTATAAACCGCGCAGGAACTATGGTGTTGCCTTTTATGACGGTTTACCTTACCCAAAATCTTCATTACTCAATTGAACAAGCCGGCATGGTAATGGCTTGCTTTGGTGCTGGAGCCATTATAGGGGCTTATTTCGGAGGACAGCTGACAGACAAATTCGGATTTTCGAGGTTACAATTCTGGAGTTTGTTTTTGAATGGATTTATGTTTTTTGTCCTCGGACAAATGCAATCAATATGGGCAATTGGTGCTTGCTTTTTTGTTTTAAGTGTTATTGGAGAGGCATTTAGGCCGGCTAATGCAGCCGCAGTTGTTTATTATAGTGAGCCTGAAAAACGGACCCGTTCTTATTCCCTAAATAGACTTGCTGTTAATTTAGGGTGGGCAATTGGCCCCGCAGTTGGTGGTTTATTGGCAAGTATAGATTATAACCTTTTGTTTTGGGTTGATGGTTTTACTTGTATAGCAGCGGCATTGCTACTCAAATCGTTTTTGCCTCCCGTTAAAACTGAAAAAATAGATAATGTAAAAAGTGAGAAGCCAGAAAAGAATGTTAATCAATCAGCTTATAAGGATAAACATTACCTGTTCTTTATTTTTCTTGTTGCTCTGAATGCTATTTGTTTCTTTCAAATGTTTAGTATTCTGCCAGTATACTATAAAGAAGTAGTGCTGTTAGATGAGTGGCAAATTGGATTAGTAATGGGTCTTAATGGATTAGTTATCGCTTTTGTTGAAATGGTTCTTGTATTCAAACTGGAAGGGAAAAATCATCCATTATATTATATCTCAAAAGGCGTTTTGTTTACAGGTCTTTCCTTTGTTGTGTTTAATCTTTTTGGGCCTTCTCCACAACTAGTAGTACTTTCTATTTTGCTGATTACTTTTGGTGAAATGCTTTCCATGCCATTTATGAATAGCTATTGGATTAATCGAAGTGCTGATAATAACAGGGGGCAGTATGCTGCCTTATATACTATCGCTTATTCCATAGCACAAGTAATTGCTCCAACATTTGGTTCCCGTGTGGTTCAAACTTATGGATTTAATGTGCTTTGGTATGCAGTAGGAGGTATCTGCATATTAACTTTTTCCGGGTTTTATTGGCTCAACCAGAAAACTATTTCCACAAGTAAGATAACGGTTTAGCAAAATCATTATTTAATTTTCTCCTCTGTTTTCTGCTAAATATACTTTAACTTAATACAAAAGCGTTTTCACTATTAAAATGCTTTTGTTCTATCTAAAAGTTCTTGTTTATGCAGAAACACACCTATCAATCAGGTATTGTCGGTAATTGCGCATTTATTGCACATGTAAACATTAACACAGATATATCTTGGCTTTGCTGGCCTAGGTTCGATAGTAGCTTTGTTTTTGGAAGTTTACTTGATAAGGATAAAGGAGGCTCATTTACCATTCTACCAGAAGGCCCATTTACCTCACGACAGTTTTATATTGAAAACACCAATGTTTTGTGCACTGAAGTAGAATGTACGGAAGGTATATATAGAATCACAGACTTTGCTCCCAGATTTTATCAATATGAAAGATATTATCGTCCATTAATTTTGATTCGTAAAGTTCAGGTCTTATCTGGCAATCCAAGGGTGAAGGTAACTTGTCGACCAACAAAAGATTACGGAGACAAAGAACTCGAAGTTTATAGCGGTAGTAATCATTTGCAATATTATGGGTTAGAAAATCCTATTCGACTGACTACCAATTTTCCGTTAAGTCATATACTTGAAGGAAGATATTCGGCCTTAAACGAAATAAAATACCTTGTTCTTACTTATGGTCGGCCAATGGAAGCACCATTGGAAAGTACAGTTGAGGATTTTTTGCGTCGTACAACAGTGTATTGGCAACAATGGATAAAAAATACTGGTATTGGGAATATGTATCAAGGGTCAGTAATCCGATCCTCATTAGCACTGAAAATTCATCAGTACGAAGATACCGGAGCTGTAATTGCAGCCAGTACTACCAGTTTGCCGGAGTACCATAAAAGTGGACGGACATGGGACTATCGCTTCTGCTGGCTTAGGGATGCATATTACATTTTGCAGGCATTTAACAATATTGGGCACTTTGAAGAGATGGAACGTTATTTTCATTATCTGGCTAATATTTCGGAGAATGAGAAAGGACGTTATCAGCCATTGTTCAGCATAACCGGTGATGCCAATTTAACTGAGCGAGAAGTGGATCTTAAAGGGTATTTGGGTAATAAGCCTGTTCGTATAGGTAACCAGGCTTCAGAACATATTCAAAATGATGCGTACGGACAAATGTTGCTTTCGTTATTACCTCTTTATACAGACAAGCGATTTACTTATGCTGAAAGACATGACTCAGCACGATGGTTAGAATATTTATTACGAAAGATTGAAAATACTATAGACGAGAAGGATGCTGGTATTTGGGAGTTTAGGCATTTGACCCAACGTCATACTTACACTAATCTGTTTCAGTGGGCTGGTTGTCAGGCAGCAATAAAAATTGCCAGGCATATTAAAAGCTTCCACCTTGAAAAGATAGCTATTACCCTAGCCGAGCGAGCCCAAAAGCATATTGAAGCGTGTTATGATCCTGTTCGCCAAGTTTATACTCAGGCAGAAGGAGTATCACATTTGGATGCCAGTACATTGCAATTGATCGTGATGAATTATCTAGACCCCAAAAGTGATAAAGCTAAGAAACATTTAATGGAGCTCGAAAAGGAATTGAAAGCTCCGGGAGGTCTATTTTACAGGTATAAGCATAAAGATGATTTTGGGGTACCTGAAACTACTTTTTTAATCACTGCATTTTGGCATGTTGAGGCTTTAGCATGTGTAAATAGGATTGAAGAGGCCGTTCAGCAATTTGAAAGTTTGTTAAAATATACCAATCATTTGGGATTACTAAGCGAAGATGTACTTTCTAGTGACGGTAGTCAATGGGGTAACTTTCCACAAGCATATAGTCATGTAGGACTAATGAATGCAGCCTATCGTATTTCACGAAAAGTTGATAAACCCGACTTTTTGTAATTGGTTTTTATAGCATTTAGCTGCAAAGTGACTTTAAGAGCTCTCTGACACTGGTAGGAGAGTGGAGGTAAAAACTAGCCTCGGAGCTTGTGCCACCTACTTTAATTGTGATAGCGTGCTTAGGCATAGCTTTAAATGTGTCTTCATCTGTATAATCGTCACCTACGGCTAGAATAAAATCATAATGATGATGATCTATCCATTTCTTAGCTGCTTTTCCTTTATTTACTTCAGTACTTTTTACTTCAATAACTTTGTTGCCTTGCATAATCTGCAACCCTTTATCACCGGTTAAATATTTTAAGTTTTCGACCAATTCTTTTGCTCTTAATTCTCCCAGGTCGTTCTCAACATTTCTGTAATGCCAAGCAATTGAATAACTCTTTTCTTCAATAAATGAACGGGGGGTACGTTCGTCAAAAGTATGCATAATGGAGTAAGCGTCAGATTTCCAATTTGTTTCAATCTCATGGTGCTGCCAGTTTTTTCCCTTTCTTTTAATCCATGCTCCATGCTCGGCAACAATATTCAGGTTCAGATGACCAAACCATTCCTCTAATGTTTCATGTTTTCTACCGCTAATTAATACAACCGTATTTTTGCGGTCATTAATAAGCTTTTGTAACAGCTCAAATAAATCAGCATCGGGCCAAGCTAAAAGTGGGTTGTTGTGAAAGTCAACTAATGTTCCGTCATAATCTAAAAATAAAAGGCGTTTTTCTTGATTTAAATAACGCTCCTTAATCATGTCCTTAATAACTGGAGAGATTTCACGAACAGAAAGTTTCAGTTGAATATACTTCACATCATCCAGCCTTTGCATAAATACTTTAACCCAATGTTGAATGTTAAATTTTGAAACGATTTCTCGCATAGCCCTCATTCGCCGAATTTGTTCTTCTTTCGGCATCTCCAAAGCCTCTACTAGTGCATTTACATATTGTTCTAAATCATTAGGGTTGATGATTAGCGCATCGTTTAATTCTCGGGAGGCACCAGCCATTTCACTTAAAATAAGTACACCTGTTTCATCAATTTTGCTGGCAACGTATTCTTTGCTTACCAAATTCATTCCATCACGCATGGGAGTAACAAGGGCAATGTCAGCATTTTTGTATAATGCAGATAGTAAATCAATTGTAAAAGACCGATAAAAGTATTGAATAGGTTGCCATGATAAGGTTCCATATTTAGCATTGATATTGCTTACCAATCTGTCAACCTCTTCTTTTAATTCACTATATTGTTTTACTGTATCTCTTGATGGAACAACAAGTTGCACAAACACCACTTTACCAAGGTATTCAGAGAATTTATCAAGCAGTATATCAAAAGCCTTTAATCGGTTTATAAGTCCTTTGCTGTAATCCAGTCTGTCAACAGAAAGCATAAGCTTGGCTGCTCCCTTTCTTTTTGCAATATTTTCCTCGTGGTTTTTTTGTAAGGGGTCACAGGCAAGGTTATGGTATTTTTGAAAGTCAATACTGATCGGAAACGCATCAACAATAATTGGCTTATCATTAAGTAATATTTGATTATTTATGCTAGTTATTCCTAAAACGCGTTGGCAAGAATTAATGAAATAGTTAGAATCGTCAAAGGTATGAAACCCGATTAGGTCTGCTCCTAATACGCCAAGCAATAGTTCTTCCCTCCATGGTAACAATCGGAACACTTCGAATGAAGGAAAAGGGATATGGAGAAAGAAACCAATTTTTGCCTTTGGGAGCTTCGTTCTCACCATTTGCGGTACCAGCATTAACTGATAATCATGAATCCAAATTTTATCGTCTGGGTTACTATTACTTATGATTGTATTGGCAAATTTTTGATTTACAGCTTTGTATGTTTCCCAATTTTCTTCACTGTAAGTTGCATAAGAAGGGAAATAATGAAATAATGGCCATAAAGTTTCATTAGAAAACCCTTCATAATACATGTTAATCTCATCCTGACTTAAAAAAATTGGTATAAGATTTCGTTCGGCCAAATTTTGAGTCACTTCGGCTTGTTGACCTTCACAAGAAATAAAAGCTCCCGGCCACCCAATCCAAAGATTGTCGCCGTTTTTAAAAATGCTTCCCAGTCCTGTGGCAAGTCCACCTTCACTACTTTGGTAGTTAATTTGATTCCCTGATATGCTAATTTTAATGGGTAAACGGTTCGAGACAATAATGGTTTTGATATTGCTCATAAGCTTAATTTCTAAAAGGTTAGGGTATTGTTAAATGCAAGGAATACTTGATCAGGTTGATTTGATATATTTATAACTCGAAAATTTGATTAAAATTACGTTGTTGCGTTTGTTGTTTAGGCATATCTTTTTAAAATTTCCTCAATTGGACTTAAATAACTGTTTCCAAAAAGGTTCAAATGCACCAATAATGGATACAGGTTGTAAATTGGAAAGCGCTCGGTATAATCAGGTTGTAAAGGATAGTATTCATTGTAAGCTGAATAAAATTCAGGATCAAATCCTCCAAATAAAGTGGTCATGGCTAAATCTACTTCTCTATTACCGTAATAAACCGATGGATCAAAAATTCTAGCCAAGCCATTGCTACCACATAATACATTTCCATTCCATAAGTCACCGTGCACTAAAGCAGGAGGTTCCTCTGGAAGTAAGTTGTAAAGTTTACTATATAAGTTATAAATTAATTTTAGATGATTGTTATTCAGAAGGTTATTATTGAAAGCCAATTCTGTTTGTGTCTGTAATCTGTTGGTTATGAAAAAATCAACCCATGAATTAGTGGCATTATTAAACTGTGGTAAACTACCAATGAAATTATTATGATCGAGACCAAAGAATGAATTTGATGAACGGTGTAGTTTTGATAGCTTTTCTGCAAAGTCTTTCCAGTAATTTGAAAGTTGCGAAATAGGTTCTATCCATTCTAGCATCAAAAAAACAGTATAATCTATCACACCCCAACCAATTAATTCAGGAATTAATTCTGGGATGTTTTTTTTCAAAAGTTTTAATCCGAATGCTTCAGCTTCAAATAATAAGTGCTCAGACGCGTCATTCCATTTTATAAAATAGATTCCGTTGCTAGTTATTAATTTAGCGGCACTATTAATTGAACCTCCATTGACAGGATGTATATTAATTAACTGTATTTCTTCATGTAGTGCCTGACTTGCTGCTTGTTGAAGTGTGTTTTTCATTTTATTAAATATAAAAAATACCTATGTATCATAGGCATCTGGAAACCAATCTTTTCGTATTTCAATATAAAAACCAGAATTATTTATGTTTCATATTATCAGTATAATGCACACCAAAGAAATTTTCAGTGTTGGACTGAGTACGATTAAACAGTATTTTCATCGTCAATAGAAAGATTGTTGCCATAATGCAAACCATCCACGAAATATTAAAACATTATTGGGGCCACTTATCATTTAGACCGTTACAAGAGGAGATTATTAATTCCATTTTGAATGGTATTGATACATTGGCACTTTTGCCGACCGGTGGTGGGAAATCTATTTGTTTTCAAGTTCCTGCATTATTGCAAGAAGGCGTTTGTATTGTGGTTACTCCGTTAATTGCTTTAATGAAAGATCAGGTTGAAAACCTGAAAAAAAGAGATATAAAAGCTGTTGCTATATTTTCGGGTATGAGTTATCGTGAAATTGATATAGCACTTGATAATTGCATTTATGGCGATGTTAAGTTCCTTTATCTCTCTCCCGAGCGCTTATCAACCGAAATTGTGAAAGTTCGGTTAAGAAAAATGAAAGTAAACTTTGTGGCTATTGACGAAGCGCACTGCATTTCGCAATGGGGTTATGATTTTCGACCTTCATACTTAACAATAGCCAGTTTAAGGGAGTTATTGCCAGGTAAACCGTTTTTAGCACTTACGGCAACAGCAACAGAGAAAGTAAAACAAGATATCCAGGAGAAACTCCTGTTTAAGAACTCAAAAGTATTTACAAGGAGTTTTGAGCGTAAGAACTTGACATACGTGGTTAGAAATGCGGAAAATAAGCACGAAAAACTACTTGAGATTGTTAGAAAGGTACCTGGAAGTGGAATCGTTTATGTTCGTAACCGACGGGAAACACAAGAACTTGCTCGGTTTCTTTGGATGAATAAGGTAAGTGCTGAGTTTTATCATGCTGGAGTTCCTACAAACGAAAGGTTTAAAAAACAACAAGCATGGATTAATAATAAGGTTAGGGTAATGGTAGCTACCAATGCTTTTGGGATGGGTATCGATAAACCTGATGTCCGGTTTGTGATTCATTTTGAGCCGTCAGATAGCATTGAGTCTTACTACCAGGAAGCAGGAAGGGCAGGTCGTGACGAAAAAAAAGCATTTGCAGTTTTACTGTATTGTAATGCTGATAAAAATGAAATGATTGAAAAGCAATTAGCTGCTTTTCCTGAAGCAGAAGATATAAGAGCGACTTATCAGGCTTTAGGTAATTACTTTCAGTTGGCAATTGGTGCCGGAGAATTTTTAAGTTATGATTTAAATGTTAATGAGTTTTGCTCTCGATTTAACTTAAAGGCTTTAAATGTTTTAAATTGTTTAAAGTTTTTGGAGAAAGAAGGATACCTGAATTTTTCTGAAAGCGTTTCTCTTCCTTCTCGTATTCGTTTTTTAATTAGTAATGAAGAATTGTATAAGTTTCAAATAGCTAATGCTAAGTTTGATATTCCTTTAAAAATTATTCTGCGTTCTTATGGTGGTTTGTTTGATGGGTATGTTCCAATAGATGAAAAATTATTGGCTTATCGTACCAATACAGACTACTCCACCTATGTTCAACTTTTGAAAAAGCTGGATGAATTGGGCATTATACATTATCTGCCACAATCCGATTGGCCCAGAGTTACTTTTCTCACTCCCCGTGCTGATGCTAAAACAATGTTCATTAATAAAGTTTATATTGAGGAGCGGAAAGAGAATCTCTTGGATAAGCTTCAACAAATGTTGAATTATGCCGAAGAAACGTCTGTTTGTAGGAGTGTTTTTATAAGGAAATATTTTAATGAAAGTGAGGTTAGTGAATGTGGTGTGTGTGATATTTGTATTGTTCGTAAAAAACTGGAGACAAAAGAGATTGATTTAGAGTTGTTTCGTAACTCGATTGTTGCCATTCTTTCTGCTGGTCCTGTTCAGTTTTCAGCTATTCGTTCCCAATTTAATTCTATCTCTGAAGATAACTTAACAGATTATATAAGGTTGCTAATAGATGAAGGCACACTTTATATGGAGGATAATGGTGTTTTGACCCTACTTTATTAGTATCTGATTGTTTTTCATATTACAGTATTTTTGTTAATAGCATCTTTCCCAAATGTTAAAAAATCTTAACTCTCTGTAATTTTTCTATTTCTCCGTAGCCCCGTTTTTACAGCAAAGTAGTTAGCATGTTACTGCTATTGTTACAATTTTGCCCAGTTTCATCTGCAACTTTGGGTTATCAATTTGAGTCATAAACAAAAAATAAATAATCGACTTATAACACGTTAACCTGAAAATTATGAAAAAAATGATCAAACAACTAGGTGCGGCTGTAGCAGTTGTACTTTTATCGATGAACTTAATGTCATTTACAGTTTTAAATGACGAAATCAAGTCTAAAAAAGAAAAGAAAGAAGTAACTGCAATTAAAAGAGATATGAACGTTGCTCCTTTTGAAATAGTCAAAGTGAGTGGCAATTTTAAAGTAATCTTGACTCAAGGTGACGAGCAAAAGGTAGTAGTTGATGCTCCTGAGGAGTTAAATGGTATGGTGCAGTCATTCATTGTAGATAATGAATTGAATGTTTTTACCAATGGAGTTAATAAGAAAAAAATTACACTTTGGATTACATTAAAAGATATTCATAACATCAGTACCTACGGAGATGTTAAGGTAGTTAAAAACTAATCGCATCTCTAAATGAAATGCTCGGGTGCCGTTGGGAATGCTGCTTCTAACGGCATTTTTTTAATAATAGTTTCAAAACTACTCCTACTTAAACGTAATAATACTCCCTTGTATGAGATCAACTTTAGGTATAATTACGCTGTTTAGGTTATCATATTTTAAACAATTTTGGGTCGGTAAATAACTGGTTTATAGGTGATAAAAAAACAAACTGTAACCTGATAAAACTATTTAACGTCTGAAACTTAAAATCATAAAAAACGCTAAAACAATGAAAACGCTCTCTAAATTATTTATCATTTCCTGTGTGACTTCAATGACCTTTTTCTGGGCAGGTAATGCCATGGCAGACAATTGTGTTAAACCTTCTAAAACCACACAACAATTAAAACAATTCTCAAAGCTAAAAGTACAAGGTAATGTCCGGGTAGTAATTACCAATGCAGAGAAGGATCAAATTACCATTTTATCAAAAGAAGAATTCAAAGCTCAAAAGGTAAGTTTTGCACTAAAGAATGGTGAATTGGTTATCAAATCATTAGTTGACCCCACAGCCGAAACACCTTCAGTTTTAGTTTTTGCAAAAGATCTTAGCGATATAAGCTTAACAGATAATGCTCAAATTGAATCGTTAACAACTTTTTCAGCATTAAGCTTGTCGATTAAACTTGAAGGTGCAAGTGTGGCAAACTTAAGTTTAGCTGTGTTTGAATTATCTTCGCATTTAATGGATTGTTCAAGTCTGAATGTAAAAGGTTGGGCAAATTCTCATGATATCAGAACTGATAGAAGCGCTTGTGTGGATGGGTCGTCCTTTATAGTGAATAACTACAATGCTGAAATTAATGGTATTTGTAGTTTTAAAGCCATTGTTAAAGAACAATTTAATTATATTAATAACACAGCATCTAAAATCGTTTTTGCCGGTAATAGCGTTTCAATTTCAACTAATCAATATCTGTATTAAAATAAATGTGCTTAATAAAGAAAGGGTTGTTGAATTATAGAATGCCCCCAAAAAGTTAGACACTTATTGGGGGCATTTTTATGAACAAGCAAACAAAGTATTCACTTGAGTTTAAATTGAAACTCGTTCAATCAGTACTACAGGCCCATCATTCAGTAGGAGCCGTAGCTAAAGCGAACAAAGTGGTAATAAGCCAATTCATGCAGAGAGTGATTTAGTTGATTTTTTATGTTTTTAATTGGTAAATAGAATTTCAATCCAGGATATTTAAAAATATGTTTTTTAATAAAGGTTATCTTTTAAATAATAAAAAGCATTTAATAGGTTTAGAATTGTAACTTTTAAAGAATTACCTTCGTCTTACACCTTAATATAATACAACACTATTTAGAATATGAAATTGAGAATTACTACCGTTTTATTCTTTGCATTTGTCTTTTTTCTATCAGCCTGTAAGGGGCCTTGTGTTAAAGGCTCTGGTAATGTTATAATTAACAATAGGTTGTTAACCCATTTTAATGAACTTGAATTAAGTGGTGCTTACACTGTTGAACTCACACAAGATTCCATGCAAAAGGTTGAAGTTATTGCAGATGATAACATACAGGAATACATAAAAACAACTGTAAGCGGTGACCGGCTCAGCGTTTATAACGACAAGAATTTCTGCATAAATGATAAAGTAATTGTGAAAATCCATTTAAAGGAATTGACAAACGTTGAGGTGTCTGGCGCTGTAGACGTTAAAATGATGAATCAATTTACAGTTGATCATCTTAATTTTAAATCTTCAGGAGCGACAAACTCTATATTAAATGTTAATACAAAATCAATTGATGCGAAAATAAGTGGGGCTGGTAAAATCGAATTTAAAGGACAAACAGCTGATTGTAATATTGCTATCTCAGGGGCTGCTAAAATAAGAGCATTTAGCCTGATTACAAATAAATGTACAATAGATATTAGTGGCGCAGGTGATACAGAAGTAAATGTACTTTCTGAATTAAATGTTTCGGCAAGCGGAGCAAGTAAAGTGCGTTATAAAGGCAATCCAGCTAAAATCAATAAGCAAGCTCAGGGAGCGTCTTCAGTTGAGAAAGCAGAATAAATTGAAATAGAAAAAGCAGTCTATAATTATCATTATACTAACAAAATTGGAAGATTATCGACTGCTTTTTTAATATAACTGCTGTATATTTTTTAAATATTATTACTTTAGTCAAACATTATGTTGACTAAATCAAACAAGAAAACGATTAGAGCCTGGGCAATGTATGACTGGGCCAATTCAGTTTATTCATTAACAATTACTTCGGCAATTTTTCCGGTATATTACAATGCTGTTACTACCCACAATGGTAATGATACTATTCAATTTTTTGGGATCGATTTTGTAAATACAGCTCTTTATTCCTATTCCATATCCTTTGCTTTTTTAATTGTTGCATTAGTAAGCCCGCTACTTTCAGGTATTGCAGATTATAGTGGAAGTAAGAAAAGTTTCATGAAATTCTTCTGTTATTTGGGCTCATTAGCATGTGTTGGACTGTTTTTCTTTGATCGTAATACGATTGAATTAGGTATTATTTGTAGCATTCTTGCATGTGTTGGCTATGCGGGTAGCATTGTCTTTTATAATGCTTATTTGCCGGAAATTGCTTTGCCTCATGAACAGGATGCAGTCTCTGCAAAGGGATACTCTTACGGATACATAGGAAGCGTACTGCTCTTGGTAATTAATCTGGCAATGATTCAGTTTCCTGATGTGTTTCATATTCCTTCTGGTGATTTTCCGGCACGACTATCGTTTTTAATGGTCGGACTTTGGTGGGCTGGGTTTGCACAAATTACTTTTGCTCATATGCCTAAATCCCCTAACACAGAAAAAGTTACTAAAAACAAACTTTTTAATGGTTATAGGGAATTAAAAAAAGTGTGGAATGAATTAAAGCATTTGCCTCGTTTGCAAAAGTTTTTATTGGCATTTTTCTTCTATAACATGAGCGTACAATCAATTATGTATGTTGCCACGTTATTCGGAACCAAAGAGCTTAAAATGCAAGATTCACAACTTATTGCGACTATTTTTATAATCCAGTTGGTTGCCGTTGGTGGTTCATATTTATTCTCATGGTTATCCGCTCAATTTGGGAATATTCAAACGTTAATTTTGGCTGTAATTGTTTGGATAGGCATTGGATCAATGGCTTATTTTATACAAACTGCCACTCAGTTTATGCTTTTAGCCATTTTTGTGGGCTTGGTTATGGGAGGAATTCAGGCATTGTCTCGTTCAACTTATTCAAAGCTTTTGCCTGAAACGATTGACACTACCTCATACTTTAGTTTTTATGATGTAACTGAAAAAGTTTCTTTAGTTATTGGAACATTTTTGTATGGTTATATAGAAGTTCTTACAGGTAGTATGCGTGGATCGGTATTATTTTTCACCATGATATTTATCGTTGGATTATTTTTGTTGACCCGCTTAGTAAAAGTGCCTGTCTTGCAAGCAATTTCAAAAGCAGTAAGATCCTCAATGAATTAAGTTTAATTACCCTCTCCGATTAAAAATTATTGTTCAAAGTAAAATGAAAGTTGAGCTCTTTATACCTTGTTTTATTGATCAAATACATCCCGAAACTGCCTTTAACACAATAAAAGTTTTAGAAAAACTGGGATGCAAGGTTTCTTATAATGATAATCAAACATGTTGCGGTCAGCCAGCCTTTAACTCGGGTTTTTGGGATGAAGCTAAAGAAGTAGGAAGCAAATTTTTAGATGATTTTACAGCTCAAAACTACATTGTTGGGCCTTCTGGATCTTGTGTAGGTATGGTGAAGAATTACTATAATGATTTATTTACCAATGCGCTTTCTCATAATAAATGTAGGGCAGTTCAAAATTCGATTTATGAACTTTCCGATTTTATAGTTAATGTGTTAAAGAAGGAAGAAGTAGGAGCGAAGCTACCCGGAAAAGCTGTTTATCATGATTCATGCGGAGCTTTAAGAGAATGTAAAATTAAAAATGAACCACGTAAGTTGTTGAAAAATGTAGAGGGGTTAGAGTTAGTTGAGATGAATGATGTGGAGGTTTGTTGTGGTTTTGGTGGAACATTCTCTGTTAAGTTTGAAGCCATTTCATCGGCGATGGCCGAACAAAAAATAAACAATGCACTTGCAACAGGTGCCAATTATATTATCTCAACTGATACTTCCTGTCTAATGCATCTGCAAGGTTACATTGAGAAAAATGATCTGCCAATAAGAACCATGCATATAGCCGACGTACTTGCAAGCGGCTGGTAGACTTAGGTACATCCATAATTTAACATAAACTAATGAAGAAATTTTTGTTTTCAGTAAAACCTATAGCTCTCGATTTGGGTTTGCTCTTATTTAGAGCAGGCTTTGGTATATGCATGTTTTTATTGCATGGTTTACCCAAATTGATGAACTTTTCTAAATATGCCTCCAAATTTCCTGATATATTAAAGATTGGATCGAAATACTCATTGCTAGCTGCAATATTTGCGGAGGTTTTCTGTTCAATATTATTAGTAATGGGGCTTGCCAGTAGATTGGCAGTTATCTTTCTAATTATAACAATGGGCGTTGCTTTTTTTATAGTTCAAAAAGCAGATTCATTAGCAACAAAGGAAATGTCATTACTTTATTTGGTAGCCTTTGGAACCTTATTTTTTACTGGACCTGGTAAATATTCTATTGATGCCAATTTGAAATAATATTCAAGTAAAATAAGTATCGAAATTGATTGGTGTTTAGTTAATTGCTAATTTTGGAAAAACAGCACCATGTATATAAAAGTTTCAATACTTATTTTTTTGTTTGTATTGATTTCAGGATTTTCTATTGCTCAAAATGTTGATGTTGAGACTTTGCTGGAGTTACAAGAACACAGAAATCCAATAGAACAAAAAGGGCTTACATTTATTACTAATACCGCTGGTCCAATTTGCATTGCACTCCCTGCCGGATTGTTTATTTCAGGAGTGATTTCTAAAGATAATAGTCAAAAACAAGCTGCCTTAAAAATGGGTGTTTCCTTAGCTGTTTCGGAAGGAATTACATATTCTTTGAAAAGTATCGTCCATAGAAATAGGCCTTATGAAAGCTATCCGTTTATTACCCCTGCCAGTGTACAAGGGAATTACTCTTTCCCATCAGGTCATACTTCTGCAGCTTTTGCAACCGCTACCTCATTAAGTCTTAGTTATCCCAAATGGCAGGTTATTGTACCTGTATATACATGGGCAACATTGGTTGGTTATTCTCGTTGCTATTTAGGTGTGCATTATCCCAGCGATGTATTGGCTGGAGCCTTAGTGGGAGCATCCTCTGCCTATTTAAGTCACGTTGGACAAAAAATATTAAGTAAGAACCACAATCATAGACATGTGGATCCCGAGCCTTACTTGATTGATAACTAAAAGGTACTTTGGTTATTTGATTATAGCATTATTGGCACTATAATATTTAGAAATCTTATTGAAGAGGATATCCGGCATAAAGGGCTTGGATAAGTAATCGTTCATGCCACATTGTTTAATTTTTTCAGTTATATGGGGCATTACATCAGCTGTAAAAGCAATAATCGGAATATTGGGATTAAATTTCCGGATTTCTCTGCTTGCTTGAAATCCATCCATTTCAGGCATTTGTAAATCCATTATAATCATATCATAATGTTGGTCCCTGCACTTGTTTACTGCAATCAAACCGTTTTCAGCCATATCAACTTCTATATTCCATTTGGTTAAAAAACGACGTCCAACCAAGGCATTCATTTGGTTGTCTTCTACTAATAAAACTTTCATTCCTTGTAAATTGTAAACTTTAGATATATTTCTGGATTGGCCGGTTGGTTGAGATAGTGCATAATAAAGTTTCTGGAATTTTATGTTAAAACTAAAAACAGACCCTTCATTAAGCTTACTGTTAACGCTTATTTGGCTGTTGTGAAGTAACAATAAGCGTTTGGTGATAGCTAAGCCCAAACCTGAGCCTCCAAATTTTCTCGTAGTTGATGATTCTGCTTGCGTAAAGCTTTCAAAAATTCGTTCAAGATCAGCTTCTGCAATTCCAATTCCTGTATCGCAAATATCAAATTGAATATCGACTTCATTTTCTGTTTCACAAAGCACTCTTACATTTAATTTTACAGCGCCTTCAATTGTGAATTTTAAAGCATTGCCTAATAGATTATTTAAAATTTGATTAATTCGAATAGGGTCTCCAATAAGAACTCCCGGTATTTTTTCGTCAACAAATACCTCGAAATAAATGTTTTTTTCTTTCGCTTTTAAATCAAAGGGTTTTGATGCATTCTTTATTAATTCGTTAAGGTTAAAACTAACTTTTTCCAGTTCGATTTTACCGGTTTCTATTTTGTTGAAATCAAGAATTTCATTGACTAAACCCAATAAATTTTCCGCGGAGGATTTTAAGATCATCAGTGACTCATGCTGTGCGGTATCATTATATTCATCAAGTAACAAATGAGCAATTCCAATAACTGAGTTAATTGGAGTACGAATTTCATGACTCATTACGGATAAAAACTCTTCTTTTGCTTTTGCTGCTTGCTCAGCTGCTTCTTTTGCCCTGATTAGCTCTTTCTCAAAGTTTTTCTGTATTGTTATGTCTTGTATGGTAATCAATAAACGTTTTGATTGTTGAACATCATCATGGATTAATGAGATTTTAGCATTATACCATAAATTTTGTCCATGATGGTGGGTCGGATATTCACAGTTAATTGTTTCGCCTGAATCAAGTACATGCTTAGCCATTGACTCCATTCTACGACCAAATTCATTGGGCACGGCTTCGCTAATTTTTTTATGTAATATTTGTTCTCGAGATGTAAATAAGATGGATTCATCATTCACCCAAACATTTTCATACTCAAGCTGATCGTTTATTTCAAAAACTATATCATTTAGGGAACGTATAAGGGCCTGTAATTGCGCATCGTTTCTTCTTATTTTCTCCTCTGTTGTTTTTTGATCTGTAATGTCTGTTGCTGTTCCTAAATAATGTACTCGTCCGCTGATTGATTCGGCCACCATACGCATATCATTATGTATATATTTAATATGACCGGTAGGATGTATTATTCTGTACGATAAATTATAATCTGTCTTTTTTTGTGCACTGGATGATAAGGTTGATAATACGTAAGTCAAATCATCGGGATGAATAATATTGCGCCAATTATTGAACAATAATGCATGCTTTGGATAACCAGTCAATCGTTCACATTCAGAGTTTACATAGTGACAAATGCCCAATTCATCAACATCATAAATTGCGAACGGAATTTGATCCAAAACCTCCTTTTGCGAATTGCTGAGTAACTTTGGTTTTGCAATCATGATTCTTTCTATATCAAATTGCGGAAAGGTTAATTGGCTCATAACCGGCTGGTTTTTGGATAATGTAAATTAAGAAAGAATTGGGTTATAGGAGCGTATCTGTTTCAATAGCGCAAATTTTCTGCCAAAAAGTCAAAATTGGTTTTTTGCTATAATAATACCGGCTAATTATTTTCTGATTACGGTAATGAAAAGTTAAATTTGCCTTGCTTCAAAAATTACGTTTGTAGGTAAATTAAGAAAGATCTAATGATTAAAATCACACTTCCCGACGGCTCAGTCCGCGAATTTGAACAAGGGGTAACCAGCTTACAGATAGCTCAATCCATTAGTGAAGGATTGGCCCGTAATGTTTTGGCTGCCGAAGTTAATGGTGAAATTTGGGATGCTACTCGTCCTATTGACAATGATTCGACCATTAAATTATTAACATGGAATGATCAGGGAGGTAAATCCACCTTTTGGCATTCTTCAGCGCATTTAATGGCTGAAGCATTGGAAGCGTTATATCCTGGAATAAAATTAGGTATCGGTCCGGCAATTGAAACCGGATTTTACTACGATATTGATTTTGGTAATCATCAATTTTCTTCTGACAACTTTGAACAAGTTGAGAAGAAAATGATAGAACTTGCTAAAACCAAAGAGGAATATAAACGTTCTGATGTATCAAAAAATGATGCAACTAAGTACTTCACCGAAAAAGGCGATCAATATAAGCTGGAGCTAATTGATGGTCTTGAGGATGGAAATATTACGTTCTATCAGCAAGGTAACTTTACTGATCTTTGTAAAGGCCCTCATATTCCTAATACCGGCTTTATCAAAGCAGCTAAATTAATGAGTGTTGCAGGAGCTTACTGGCGTGGCGACGAAAAGAATAAACAGTTAACCCGTGTTTATGCGGTTACCTTCCCTAAAGCAAGTGAATTAACAGAGTATTTGACTTTAATTGAAGAGGCCAAAAAACGTGATCATCGTAAGTTGGGCAAAGAGTTAGAGTTGTTCACCTTTTCGGAGAAAGTAGGAGTGGGTTTGCCTTTATGGTTGCCTAAAGGTGCGGCTTTGCGAGAGCGTTTAATTCAGTTTTTATCCAAGGCTCAGGTTAAAGCAGGTTATGAACAAGTGATTACCCCTCATATTGCCCAAAAAGAACTTTATATAACTTCAGGGCACTATGAAAAATATGGTAAGGATTCTTTCCAGCCAATTCGTACCCCAAATGAAGATGAAGAGTTCTTCTTAAAACCAATGAATTGCCCGCATCACTGCGAGATTTATAAGTCCAAACCTCGTTCTTATAAGGATCTGCCGGTACGTTATGCAGAGTTTGGTACGGTATACCGTTATGAACAAAGTGGAGAATTACATGGGTTGACACGCGTTCGTGGGTTTACTCAAGATGATGCGCATTTATTCTGTCGTCCTGATCAGGTAAAAGAAGAATTTGAAAAAGTAATTGATCTGGTGTTGTATGTTTTCAAAGCATTAGGTTTTGAAGACTATATAGCGCAAGTATCATTGAGAGATCCGGAAAATAAGGATAAATACATTGGCTCTGATGACAACTGGGAGCGTGCAGAAGCGGCTATTGTTGAAGCTGCAGCTGAGAAGGGCTTAAAAACTGTTGTGGAATTGGGAGAGGCTGCATTTTATGGGCCGAAGCTTGATTTCATGGTGAAAGATGCATTGGGTCGGAAATGGCAATTAGGAACTATCCAGGTTGATTATAACTTACCAGAACGTTTTCAGCTGGAATATACAGGAAGCGATAACCTAAAGCATCGCCCGGTAATGATTCACAGAGCTCCATTTGGGTCGATGGAACGCTTTGTTGCCGTACTGATTGAGCATTGCGCTGGAAATTTCCCATTGTGGTTAACACCAGAGCAATACATTATTTTGCCTATCAGTGAAAAATATGCTGATTATGCAAAAAAACTTTCAGAAGATTTAAATATTTACGATATTCGCGGCTTGATCGATAATAGGGATGAAAAGATCGGTAAGAAGATTAGAGATGCCGAGATTAAAAAGATTCCTTATATGCTGATTGTTGGCGAAAAAGAGCAGGAAGAAAATACAGTTTCAGTTCGTCGTCACGGAGCCGGAGATTTAGGCTCGCTGAACATCAATCAGTTTGTCGAATTAATTAAAAATGAAACAGCAATTTAATTAGGAGGTTACTATAGCACAGCAAAGTTTTGGCAGAGGTCCACGTGGACCGCGGCCTATGCCAACCAAAAAACAGGCAGAACACAGAATAAACGAATTTATTCGCGGTGTAGATACCGTTCGTATGGTAGGTGAGAATGTTGAACAAGGTGTGTATCCATTGGCAAAGGCGATGGAAATTGCTGAGGAGTTGGGTTTGGATTTGGTTGAAATTTCGCCTAATGCTGAGCCACCTGTTTGTCGAGTAGTTGACTATAATAAATTCATCTACGAACAAAAGAAAAAACAAAAGGAAATTAAAGCCAATGCTCAAAAAACAGTTATCAAAGAGATTCGTTTCGGACCGAATACTGATGACCACGATTTTGAGTTTAAGTTAAAACATGCTATTAAATTCCTTGAGGCAGGTGAAAAAGTGCGTTCTTACGTTCACTTTAAAGGGCGTGCCATTGTTTATAAAGAACAAGGTGAGATACTTTTGTTGAAATTTGCGCAAGCTTTAGAGGAAGTAGGAAAGGTAGAACAACTGCCTAAATTAGAAGGTAAGCGTATGTTCTTAATCGTTGCTCCGAAGAATAAGAAATAATTTTAAACTAAATAAATAAAGACGAGTAATGCCTAAGTTGAAAACCAACTCCAGCGCTAAAAAACGTTTTAGCCTAACTGGAACCGGTAAGATTAAAAGAAAATGTGCTTTCAAAAGCCACATTTTGACCAAAAAAACCACAAAACAAAAGCGTAACCTTACTCAAGCTGCTTTAGTTGATAAAGCTGATATGGGTAACGTTAAACGAATGCTTTGTATTGGTAAATAATTATCTTATCAACAGAGAGTTATCAAATTAATTAATTAACCAGGGATTCAGCACGACCCGATTGAAATCGGTTCATAAGTTCCCACAAGGACGCTGACTACTAAAAAACGTAAAAAATGCCAAGATCGGTTAACGTTGTTGCGGCTCGCCGTCGCAGAAAAAAAATCCTTAAGCTAGCCAAGGGCTACTGGGGTTCAAGAAGTAAGGTGTTTACCATTGCAAAAAACACCGTAGAAAAAGGTTTGCAATATGCTTACCGCGATAGAAAAGTTAAAAAACGCGAATTCCGTGCATTATGGATTCAGCGTATCAACGCTGGTGTTCGTCAGCATGGCTTGTCATATTCTGCCTTCATGGGTAAAATTCATACTAAAAACATCGGTTTAAACCGTAAGGTTTTAGCTGACTTAGCTATGAACAACCCTGAAGCTTTCAAAGCAGTTGTTGACGCTGTGAAATAAGTCAAGTTTAAAATTACTATAAAGGCCGTCTCAAAAAGACGGCCTTTTATTTTTTATGTTAAGCTGCTGTGCTTTTTTAAATTCATCATGGTTAATTCTTATTCGTTTGCAAGAATCAGAATCAACCCTTCCTCTGAAGAAAATAGAATAGTCTATTATGTTTTTTGAAGTGATTGTGGATCAAGCGGAAAATCTGGGGGGATAAATTTTTAAGCATAAATATTCGATAATCTAAAAAGAAAGAAGCTGTTGTTTCTGACGCCTCTAAAGGCAGATCTGAAGGCTTTGATCTTGGCATTAAATGACTCGGCTGAAGCATTGGTGCTTCGGTTGTCAAAGTAATTCAGGATGGTTAAATAGTGGGATTGTATGGACCTGGCTATCGTTTGGAATGACTTAAATCCGGCTTTCTCCGCTTTATCGTACCATTGGGCAAGCCTTGTAAAGCCCAGCCCTTTGTCTTTGGTGGAATGGAAAACCCTTCCAAGCTGAAGGGCCAGTTCATAGGCTCTTTCTAAATCAGGGTATCTTTCGAATAAAAGTTCAGCTCGTCTCCTTTGGGTGGGCGTCCATTTGCTTTCCGGTTTGAATAAGAGATACCGGCTTCTGGCAAGCAACTGTTTGATGGTATCGCCGTTGTCCAGCACTTCGGGGATGTACCGCATTCCTGTTTCCTTTCCCAGTTCGATTTCCTTATTTTCTTGTTCAATGGCTTGCCAACGATATTGAATCCGCATGTCCTGAACGGCCTCATATGCCAGTTTTTGTACATGAAAGCGGTCGGTTACCAAACTTGCTTTAGGAAATGAATGCTTGGCAATCCGTTCCATGGTAGGGGCCATGTCCAGGGTCACTTCCTTGACGTTGTTTCTTTTTCGAGCCGATATGCGTTCCAGAACCTTCCTGACATCCTCACTCTTGGTGCCTTTTACCATGGCTATTAAAGCCCCCTTTTTGCCTTTGGCAGCCTTATTGGTAATGACCGTGTACAGTTCTCCTTGGGACAGGGCCGTTTCATCAATACTGATGTATTCCCCCAGGTTCTCTTCAAACAACATCCATTCTTCGGCGTGTTCCCGCTGATCCCAGGTCATATAATCGCTTAAAAAATGAACATATTGTTCCTCTAAAAGCTTTCCATCCACATGATAATAATCTCCCAGGCTTTTACAGCTAACGGGCTTGGTGTCGAGCAATAACTTTTAAAAAAGCCGCGAATTCCTTGGTCATTCGCGTTCCTTTGGCAACGTGTTCCCAATTGCGGAACACGGTATTTCCGGTACTTTCATTGATCCATCTTCGACGCTTGATCAACAAATAGACCGCTTTGCCGCGAATGGGGAAATCCTGCACCTGAATTTCATCAAAAAAACCTTTGGAAATTAAACGTTCATGACGGAATTCATCCGGTACTTCATTCTTTTCCTTTAAATGAATATGAATTGCTTTCTCCGAGTGAGCAACCTTGGAAATGATAAAATAATCCAGGATCCCGCTAGGAAGTATTAATTGGATTAAACTGAAATCTTCACCTTGCATAAGTTGCAAAGGAAATAGTTTTTTCATTCTCCCCCAACAATTCCGCTTGATCCGGAAAATCCTGCAAAGTGATGGGCTCAAAAAAGCCTTTGGAGTGCAATTTGTTTGCCGAATACTCTTCAGGGGTCTTGTTGACTTCCTTTAAATAGATATGGATAGCGGCGTCTTTTTTCTCCACCTCGGTTAATTCAAAATATTCCTCAATGGATTCAGGAAGGATCAGTGGGATCAGGGCTTTATAGGACTCGTGCATGGTGTTTTTTAGGATGCACAAAAATGAACTTTTATTCCCTACTCCCCAACTTTTGTACTTGATCCCTTGATCCGTGATTGTTTTGATGGGAGCTATAACGAAAAAAGCAGCCTTTGAGGCTGCCATTAATTTCGGGTGGAAGACCGGGCTCGAACCGGCGACCCCCAGAACCACAATCTGGTGCTCTAACCTACTGAGCTACATCCACCGTGTGTTTGTTTGTTTTGGGACTGCAAAAGTAGCAATCAGATTTATTTATCCAAAATATTAATAGGATTTTTTTTAATGTTATTCCTAAATCCCATGTAATGAGTTACTTTAATTTTCTGGTATTTTTTCATTCACTCAAAATTGATTATTCCTTTTATTTTTGCAGCCAAATTTAATACATGATTGAAATATTTACCGATGGGGCATCAAGCGGTAATCCCGGTCCTGGCGGATATGGAGTGATTCTTCGTTCAGGTAAACACTACAAGGAACTATCTGCAGGATTTCGTAAAACTACCAATAACCGTATGGAGTTGTTAGCTGTGATTGTGGGTTTGGAAGCACTTAAAGCCGACAATCAACAGGTGCTTATTTTCTCTGATTCAAAATATGTAGTTGATGCAGTAGAAAAAGGATGGGTATTTGGCTGGCAGAAGAAAGGGTATAAGGACAAAAAGAACCCTGATTTATGGGAGCGCTTTCTAAGGATTTATCGTAAACACCAAGTTAAATTCCAATGGATACGAGGGCATGCTGGTCATCCGGAAAATGAACGTTGTGATGAGCTGGCTGTTGCAGCAGCAAAAAATCCACAGTTTATTGATACTATTTTTGAACGTGACGAAAAACTCTCTCTTTAGTTGAAAGCAAATATCAATTCTGTAGCTGATAAAATTAGTTTTCGAGAAATTAATCGCTTAGCTATTCCTGCTTTACTAGCTGGTGTAGTAGAGCCCGTATTATCCCTCACTGATTTGGTTATTGTTGGCCGCATCCCCTTTGATAAAACAGAAATTATTGCGGCGGTTGGTGTTGCCAGTTCATTAATTGCTGCAATGACATGGATTTTGGCTCAAACCAGTTCAGCTATCTCTTCCATTGTTTCGAGATATTTAGGAACTAAGCGTTTGCACGAACTGGATAGCCTGGTTGTACAAACGTTTATTTTTAGCTTATTACTTAGTTCTACAGTTACATTGGTAACCAAATATTTTACCGTTGACATATTTAAACTATATAATGCCGATGGTAAAATACTAAGTTACGCCGTTGATTACTTTAAAATAAGGGTTTGGGGCTTTCCATTCAGTTTAATTACGTTTACCCTTTATGGAGTATTCCGAGGGTTGCAAAATACACTCTGGTCAATGTATATTGGCTTATTTGGAGGGGTTTTACATATCTTCCTTGATATTGTTCTTGTGTTTGGGGTGGGAGGTATTATTCAACCAATGAACATTGAAGGGGCTGCATATGCCAGTTTAATTACACAGGTGCTTATGTTTTTGGTAGCACTTTATTTCTTTATTACTAAAACGCCATTCAAATTAATACCAGGTCGTATTGTTCATCCTGAGTTGTTTCATTTAATACGTTTAAGTGTTAATTTGTTTTTCAGGGCAGCTGCACTAAACTTTTCGTTCTATCTGGCAAATAGATACGCAACAGGATATGGTAAGCAATACATAGCTGCTCATGCTATCATTGCCAACCTCTTTTTGTTTATTGCCTTTGTAATTGATGGTTACGGTAATGCCGGAAATGCAATATCTGGAAAATTATTAGGATCTAAGGACTTTAAAAAGTTATGGCTTTTGGGGATTGATTTGTCTAAAATTGTTGTGGGTATAGCTCTATTTATTATGGCCGTATGTGGTATAGGTTACTTCCTTATTGGGAAGGTGTTTACAAGTGATCCCAGTGTTTTAAAAGTGTTTTACCAAACTTTTTGGATACTTATATTGATGCTCCCAATTAATGCTTTAG
This sequence comes from Solitalea lacus, assembly GCF_022014595.1. Lineage (NCBI taxonomy): Bacteria > Pseudomonadati > Bacteroidota > Sphingobacteriia > Sphingobacteriales > Sphingobacteriaceae > Solitalea > Solitalea lacus. The sequence goes on from NZ_CP091740.1 coordinate 2,321,006, forward strand.
CTTTTTCATACGACGCTATTTTTAAAGGTTTGGGAGAGGCTGTATTCCTCCGAAATTTATTGATTGGCTCTACCTTTTTGGCATTTATTCCATCACTTTGGGTGTTCGATTATTTAGATATGAAGCTTTATGGTATATGGGCTGCGTTTACACTTTTCATGCTATATCGCTGCTTAGGCTCTATCTGGAAATTTAAATCAAAGTATCTAGCATAAAGATGTGATAGTCGAATGTTAGCTTACTAACAATTCATAACTGCCATTAATATAATCGTACGTTATGTCATTCCCCATTCTTTACTAATAAATTAAGTTAAATGGTGACCCTTAAACTTTGATGGGTATGTTGTAAAGACTTATGTGTTCAATTTTATTTTTAGACTAATCTAAATTTATATTTTAGTCGAACCAATAATTTATTTACATTTGCGTAAACAAATTATTGGTCTTTCACAGAATGAATAAACACATTTACTTAATCACTTCTATCCTGATCTTGAGCTCTTCAGTTTTATTTGCTCAAAAAGCTTGCATTAGGGGTGTTGTTAAATCAAATAAAAAATCCTTAGAAGGAGTCCAAATCAATGTTTTGGGGCTTAATAATGCATATTTTTCCGATGCCAACGGGAACTATTTAATTCCTGACCTTCCTGTAGGGAAACAAAAATTATACTTTAATTTATTTGAGTACGAAGAGGTTGTTAAAGAAATCAATCTAAAACCAAATGATACTATTACGCTAAATATTGAATTAAGCCCCATTACTTCTAAAATGTTGGATGAAGTAGTGGTAAGCGGTACAATGAAAGAAGTATCGAAGTTAAAATCCCCAATTCCAGTTGAGGTTTATACACCTGCATTATTTAAGAAAAATCCTACTCCAAGCATTTTTGAATCATTGGGAATGATTAATGGTGTTCAGCCTCAATTGAACTGTAACGTATGCAATACCGGAGATATTCATATAAATGGAATGGAAGGTCCATATACCATGATTTTGATAGACGGGATGCCAATTGTAAGTAGCTTAGCTACTGTATATGGGCTTTCTGGAATACCCAATAGCATGGTTAAACGGATAGAGGTTGTTAAGGGGCCTGCTTCTACACTTTATGGTTCTGAAGCGGTGGGTGGTTTGGTTAACATTATCACCAAAGACCCTCAGTCATCACCTAAATTAAATACCGATTTATCGGGTACTGGGTATGGAGAGTACAATGCAGATATTGCAACCAAGTTAAAGGTGGGGAAAGCAAGTACTCTTATCGGGCTCAATTATTTTAATTATTCCGGTAGATATGATGAGAATAATGACAGTTTTACAGATGTAACTTTGCAGAACCGTGCTTCAATTTTTAACAAATGGACCATTCCATTAAAATCCAACCGCTCTGCTAATTTAGCAACACGCTACGTTTATGAAAACAGATGGGGTGGAGAAACTAACTGGAGTGAAGTCTTTCGAGGGAGTGACAGTATTTACGGTGAATCAATAAAAACTAATCGCTTTGAGCTATTGGGAAATATTGAACTCCCCAGGCATTTCATTTTGGATTATTCGTACAATTATCATTTGCAAGACTCTTATTACGGTACCACTAAGTTCTATGCTAATCAGCAGGTAGCTTTTATGCAATTACGATGGTCGAAAACATTTGGCAAACATGAACTTCTTTCAGGGCTACCACTCCGTTACACTTATTACGATGATAATACAACCGGAACCAAAGGACTCAGTGGCATTAACGCTCCGTCAAAATCCTTTTTACCCGGGATTTTTATCCAGGATGAATGGAAATCCAGTGAAAAACTAAGCATTTTGGCCGGTTTACGATATGATCATCACAATGAACATGGTAGCATTTTTACTCCGCGGTTAAGTTTCAAATATTCACCTAACAATCGTAATACCTTCCGTCTAAGTACCGGAAATGGCTACCGCGTTGTTAACTTATTTACTGAAGACCATGCTGCATTAACCGGTGCCCGTGAAGTTCAAATTAAGAATAACCTATTACCTGAACGTTCATGGAATGTGAATCTTAATTATTCAACAATCATTAATCATAAAAGTGGATTTATTGGTTTAGACGGCAGTGTTTTTTATACCTATTTTACCAATAAAATTACAGGTGATTTCTTAACCGACCCTAATAAAATTATCTATGACAACTTAAATGGTTATGCTGTTTCAAAAGGTATTACATTAAATACGGATTTAAGTTTTACAAATGGACTTAAATTTATGCTTGGAGCAACTTACATGGATGTTTATCAAACGAATGTGGATCAAAGTAATAACAAAGTAAGGGCACCTCAATTATTTGCACCCAAAATTTCAGGAACTTATGCTATAAGCTATACTATAAATCCTTGGCAACTATCTATTGATATTACTGGCAAAGTAAACGGGCCAATGTATCTTCCTGTAGTACCTAATGATTATCGTTCGGCAAAATCACCAATGTACAATTTGATGAATTTGCAGCTTGTTAAAAAAATGGAAAATGGATTAGAGATCTACGGAGGGTGCAAAAACTTGCTTAATTTTGTTCCTAAAGATCCAATTCTACACCCGGATGATCCGTTTGATAGGCCAGGAGGAAAGTATTATCTCCAAAATGGTACACCCAATCCGATAACGAATCCTTATGGTTATGCTTTTGATCCGTCTTATAATTATGCTCCGTTGCAAGGTATAAAAGCGTTTTTAGGAATCAGATACACAATTAAATAAATAAAATAAAAGTCCGAAATGCAATCTGCATTTCGGACTTTTTAACTACTTGACAATAGTAATGGTTATTTTAAGTTTACTATCGAAATTCCATCACCACCTCTATCAGGATGCTCATCTTCAATATGACTAACAGCAGAGTATTTTTTAAGGTAGTCCCGGATTAGTTTACGCAAAATACCGTCTCCACGGCCATGAATAATTCGTAATGAGCTTTGGCTCATCATTACGGCTCGATCAAGATACTTTTCGATCTCATATAAAGCTTCCTCACCACGCATTCCCCTCACATCAATTTCAGGGCTAAAATTACTCCGCTGTTGAATTTGATACTCAGCATAAGTTGATTTGGTATTTTGTACCTTGTCCTTACTTTGAATCTTTTCTAAGCGATTAAGTTTTACTACTGACATCAATTCTCCAATGGCTATAACAGCATTGGTTTTGTTTAGTTCTATTACTTTTCCTGTTGTGTCAGAATCTATAAGTTTTATCCAATCACCCACAGCAATAGGCTCTAATTCTCTCTTTTTAATTTGTTTTGCAGGTTTCAGTTGTAGTTTTTGTTGCTCCTCAACAAGCTTCTGACGCACTTGCTTGGTTGCTTCTTTCTCAGCTTTTGTAGTTCTGATTTCGGCAATAGTATTTTCTACAAGCTTATTGGCATTCTTAAGAATATCTTGAGCTTGGATTTTAGCATCATTAACCAGTTTTTTACGATTTTCCTCGTAGTATTCTTTCAGTTTCTTGTTTTCTTCCAGAAGTTCATTTAAGCGTTTTTGCCGTCTTTCTATTTCAATCTTGGTGTCGTAAAGTTGCTTTTTCTCACGTTCCAGGTCAACTAAAAGCGTATCTACTTTCTTTTGTTGGTCACCAATTTTCACCTTGGCCAATTTTAAAACCTGTTCAGGCAAACCAATTTTTTGTGCAATTTCGAATGCATAGGAACTTCCTGGCTTTCCCATTTGTAATACATACATAGGTTGCATATGTGTATTATCAAATAACATGGATGCGTTCTCTAGCCCATCGGTATTATTTGCAAACAGTTTAAGATTTGAATAATGGGTTGTAATTACGCCTTTTGCCTTTTTTTGATTGAGTACTTGTAAAACGGCTTCAGCTATTGGACCGCCAAACTGAGGGTCAGTGCCGGTTCCAAACTCATCAATCATGATCAAAGAATGATAGCTGGCCATCTCAACAAAAGTTTTCATTTTGGTTAGGTGCGCACTATAGGTACTCAAATCACTCTCAATAGACTGGTCATCTCCAATATCTACCAAAATTCGTTTAAAAATGCCCGCTTCAGAGAAGTTATCGGCGGGGATAAGCATTCCTGCTTGAAGCATCAATTGAAGCAAGCCTACGGTCTTCATACAAACTGACTTGCCACCTGCATTTGGGCCTGACACCAAAACTATCCGGGCCTTTAGATCAATTTTAATATTTAATGGTACTATCGTTTGACCACTTTGTTTAAAATTAAGGTATAATAGCGGATGACGGGCATTACTTAATTTGAAATAGGGTTCATTTTTCAAAATAGGCATGCTTGCATCAAGCTTAATCGCTAATGAAGCTTTAGCCCTAATGAAATCAATTTTTGTCAGAAGGTTGTGATATGTAGATAACAAAGATGAGTAGGGGCGAACTTCATTTGTTAACGATGTTAGAATACGAATGATTTCCCGGCGTTTCTCAAATTCTAAATCTCGAACCTTATTATTTAGCTCAAAAACTTCGGCAGGTTCTAAATAAATGGTTTGCCCAGTTGCTGATTCATCATGAATGAGTCCCTTCATTTTGCGCTTATGTTCAGCAAGAACAGGAATCACCAATCGACCGTCACGAATGGTCAAGCTGCCATCAGCACTCCAGCCTTCCTTAATCGCATTTTTGAAAATGGCATCCAGTCTTCTTCTCGATTCGCTTTCTGCAGAAGCTATTTCTCTGATAATCTTTTGCAGTTCTGGAGAAGCATTGGGCCTTATTTTTCCTTTCGGGTCAATAACAGCATCGATTTCTTTGAGAATTTTTTGCTCAACTACCAGTCCTTCCAATAAAGTCTGTAAATGAGGATATAACTCTTCACGTTCCTTAAAGTACCTAATGGTTTGAAAAACGGTGGTGAGTACTAAGGTGAGTGAGAAAAAATCTTCTTCAGATAAAAAAGTTCCTTCAACTCTTATTTTATTGACCAGATATTGAATATCGATATAATTGGATGAAGGAAACGGGGCGTCATTCAATAGGATTTCTTTGAATTCGGCAGTTTGAGAGAGCAATTTCTTAAGCAGTTCATAATTGGTAATAAACTGAATTTTATCAACCAGATTTTTACCCATTGTGCTAAGGCATTCATGGCGCAATAACTCTCTTATTTCGTTAAATCCTAGTTTTTCTCCTACGTTCTCGGGGTATAACACTTTATAAATATTTACATTACTGGGTGCTTCTTAACATTAAATCTCCGTTTAATGTTTTCGGCATCCCTTTTAATAGAATCTTTAGTTAATTGTCGTTCTTTAAGCTGTTTTTTAAGCTTAATAGAATCCTTTTTAATTGAATCAAGTTTTAAATCAACAGCAGGTTTCATGTCTTTACGATCTTCTTTTACCAATTTGGTTTGTCGTTTTGAGAGACTGTCGATCATTTGCTCATACATATTGTCGAGCAATTCAGGTTCGCTTAAATAATATTCTAAACTACTTCTTAATTGGGCTGTATCAATTTTATACTTTTTAAAGATGAACTGATAGGAAGCTTTGGTTACCCTTTTGGCAGAATCAGAATTTGAAATTCTAAATGACCTCGACTCAACCAAATGCATATCCATCAGAATATTTTTCATTTTTTCCTTTGGAATTAAATCAGAAGGTTTGTTTTTGTTTGAGCAGCTCCAGATTGTAAGAATCAATAGCAAACCTGAACCAAGCTTAACTAAATTAACCTGAAAAGGGGTTATAAAGTTTACTTTCTTTTTTAACGATATACCCAATGATGTTGAACAAGCACTTTCCATATTGTAAATTTGCAAACCATCAAAAAAACAGCCGTCATTCGGAAATGTTTTTTGATTTTATGAATCCGTAAAATTATATATAATGAGCATCTCTGCCAACATCAACGACTTTAAAAAGCAATTAGGCGCTGTAAATGTCAAACTAATAGCTGTTTCTAAAACGCAGCCAATTGAAAAAATACAGGAAGCTTATGATGCGGGCCAAAAAATATTTGGTGAAAATCAGGTGCAGGAAATGGTTGAAAAACACGAATTGCTGCCAAGAGATATTGAATGGCACTTAATTGGACATCTTCAAACCAATAAAGTGAAGTACATTGCCCCGTTTGTAAATCTAATTCATTCGGTTGACAGTTTGAAACTTTTGCAAGAGATTAATAAGCAAGCCCAAAAGAATAACCGAGTAATTGATTGTTTATTTCAGGTTTATATTGCTGATGAAGAAACAAAATACGGCTTGGGTTATGATGAGCTGATTGAATTGCTGCGGTCGGATGAATACGCTCAACTAAAAAACATACGCATGGTAGGAGTGATGGGAATTGCAACCAACACCAATAATCAAAAGCAAATCAAAGAGGAGTTTTATGAATTAGCCACTCTTTTTAAAGGGCTAAAACAAGCTTTTTTTAGAGACAAACCCGAGTTTGCAGAAATTTCAATGGGCATGTCAGGCGATTACCTTACTGCAATTGAGCAGGGTAGTACAATGATAAGGGTTGGTAGCGCCATTTTTGGTGAGCGCAGTAAGAAGCCTCTTACCGGGCAGAATAATAATTAATTTGGGACCTCATATATATATATCAATAATGTCAATAATAATACGTGAAGCTCTTATAACTGATTGTCCTCGTTTACTTGAACTAGTTAAAGAACTTGCTGTCTATGAAAAAGCTCCAGATCAGGTAACTGTAACTCTTGCTCATTTTGAGGAGACTGGTTTTGGACCTAACCCTGTTTGGAAAGCTTTTGTTGCAGACCGGGATGGAATGGTTGTTGGTTTTGCTTTGTACTATGTCCGTTATTCAACCTGGAAAGGTGCCCGCATGTATTTGGAAGACGTTTTGGTAACTGAAAAGATGCGTGGCAATGGAATTGGTAAACTTTTATTTGACAGGTTGATCGTTGAAGCTAAGGAAAAGGCTTTTAATGGAATAGTTTGGCAGGTACTTAACTGGAATGAACCCGCAATTAACTTTTATAAGAAATATAATACTGCTTTTGACCCTGAATGGATAAATTGCAGCCTGGAAGTAGAATCATAAAATTAATCCATTTTTATTCTTTCACTCAGTTTTTTAAATAAAACAAAATAGTCTTAAATGCAAATATTCAAATTTGGCGGAGCATCGGTAAAAGATGCAAACGGAGTAAGAAACCTTAGTAAAATTGTAAAAGAATATGGCCCCAAGGAATTGTTGATAGTTGTTTCTGCAATGGGAAAAACAACTGATGCTTTAGAACGTTTAACTAAAGCATTTTTTAATAAGGCAGATGAAACACATGCTATTTTTGAAGAAATTAAGAAATATCATTTTGATATAATTAAGGGGTTATTTGACGGAAAATGTCTTGAGAAAGTAACTGATGAAATTTCAAATACATTTGTTGAGATTGACTGGATTATAGAAGATGAACCACATGATGATTTTGATTATGTGTATGATCAGATTGTTTCAATCGGGGAAGTTGTTTCAACTAAAATTGTAGCTGCTTATCTCAATGCAACGGAATTAAATACAAAGTGGGTTGATGCACGTAGTTATATTCAAACAGATAATACTTATCGTGAAGGTAAGGTTGACTGGGCTTTATCAACTTCATTGATTAAAGAACAATTACCCAATATATTAAAAGATTATACTGTTGTAACTCAGGGTTTTATAGGAGGGACTTCTGAGAATTTTACTACAACATTAGGCAGGGAGGGGTCTGATTACAGCGCAGCTATTTTTGCTTATGGATTAGATGCAGAGAGAATGACCATTTGGAAAGACGTTCCCGGGGTCTTAAATGCGGATCCTAAGTGGTTTGACAATACCCAAAAACTTGATCAGCTTTCTTATTTGGATGCAATTGAATTGGCTTATTATGGCGCTACTGTTATTCACCCTAAGACCATTAAGCCGCTTCAAAATAAACAAATTCCGTTGCATGTTCGATCATTTATTAAGCCGGGAGAAAGTGGAACGATTATTAGCAATGAGTTGCCTGAAACCCTAATTCCGTCATTTATCTTTAAAGTAAAGCAGGTTCTGATTTCAATTTCCCCACTTGATTTTTCGTTTATTGTTGAAGAAAACCTCAGCGATATATTTGAGCTATTTCATGCAACCGGAGTTAAAATAAACACTATGCATAATTCGGCAATTAGTTTTTCAGTGAGTGTTGATTTTGATGAGCGTAAAACTCTAGGGTTGATTGAATCCTTGAAGAAAAACTATAAGGTAAAATACAATGATAATCTAGAACTGATCACCATTCGACATTATAACCAAGAAACAATAGACAGGGTTCTTATCAATAAAGATGTATTATTGGAGGTGAGAAGCAGACATACCATTCAAATGGTTGTTAAAGATTTAGGAAACTAAACAAAAGACAGGTCCTTTCGTAACAGAAGGGACCTGTCTTTTAGATTCATTATTACTTTTTTCGGTTCTTTTTAGGAAGAGGTACATTATGCTGAATTTTTCCCAATGGCAACATGTAACTCAAAGTATAATTGAAATTGAACATGAAGTTACGCTTAAAACCAAGTCCAGGGATATAAAGATTATCAAATCCTTCCGGTTTATTATTTACAATTGGAAATGCTCCTCGAACTGTGTAACCCATTAAAAAGTTCTTAAACAATTCCATTCTTACACCAAAAAGGAACTCTAAACTGTAAACGCTGGTGTTTTCAACCGAAAAAGAACCGTTTGATTGGGCAGGCCAGCTAGGTTGATTAATAGTATAATTATTTACATCAGTCGATAGATTACTAAAAACTGCTCTTGCTCCCAAGAATACTGAATTATTGGTCGGTTTTTCAAATTTTACAATATTAAGGTTGCCACCAAGCTTTAAATATGGCCCTTTAGTTTGATACGATAAGTAATCGTTAATGTGGGTAGCATCGGCATAACCGACTTCACCGGCAAGGAACCATTTGTTATTTAACCTATAATCTGCAACAACTTCAAATGCTTTAATATCATTGTCAAAAGCATAACGAATAGGATAACTTATATCAATTCCAAACGAAAAGGAAGGAGGAAGTTTATAAGTCAACGTGTCATTATTAGGAACTCTAGTTTTAATAGCATCCTGAGCTATGCTGGTTTTTTCAAAAAATAAACAAGTACTAATACAAAAAATAAATCCTAAGAGTAGTCGATGCTTCATTAACAATGTCCTTTTGTAATTGTGAGTAGTTCTTGATACGATTTTTTGAAGTGGTAATTTCAGCGTTCGGAAACACATTTTTAAACCCACATTCTTGCGAGACAAATTCACGCTTTAGTTCATATTTTGCTTTCAGAGTATCTCTTTTTAAGGTGCTAGGCGCTGTTGAAGTGGCCTTACTTTTCATAACCAAAACGTAATCAGAAGCAGTAGCATCAAAGTTGACAGGCAATATAAATTTTTGAACATTGGTTTGTTTTTTTAACGCACTATCAACTGCTCCAATACCATAAATAGTTAGGGTGTCTGGAAGAAAGTATTTAAAAGTGTCTCTTTTTCCGGGTTGTTTAGGCAATGCTGTATCAGAATAAAATTCAACAACCATTCCAGGGCTAGGAGTTGTATCACTGCAGATTTTATCTTGCGTACACGAAATTATACTAAATAAAATTGCTAGAATAAGATAAATAGTAATGTGCTTCATCAAAGAAGTTAGATTATACTTCAAACATAGGAAATTTAAGGTATATCGTTGGTGTTAAAGCAAAAAAAGGCTTTAAAACAAAGTAGAGGATGAGAAAAATGAATCTGTTATTGGAATAAAAAAATGAGGTTTAGTGATAAATTGTATTGATTTTCATTAAATTAAATAATGATTAGGGTTAATTAACACATGTTCCATGCATTCATCCAATACTAATACATCTACTATACTGAAATACTTGCAGATAAGTGTATTAGTGGGTTTGATACTTTATTTAGGAAAAGCACTGTTTATACCGCTGTGCTTCGGGTTGTTAATTGCCCTCATTTTACTTCCAGTTTGTCGCCTGTTAGAAGAAAGACACTGGCCAAGAAGCTTGGCAATCGCTTTATCACTTCTAATTTTATTCATTTTGTCAAGCATGTTAGTATGGATATTGGTTTTGGAAGCTCAGGCATTTAATGAATCACTACCGGCATTTATGGAAAAAATGGAATCGCTTGTTAACGAGGTGCAACAATGGTTAGTTATTCATTGGGGCATTACTCTTGATATGCAAAGTAACTGGCTGGAGAATATGATGGATAATATCAGCAAAAACGTTGGGTCATTTTTAAGCGGAACAATTTCTTCAACTTTAGGAATGTTTTTTTCGATGTTCATTACTCCGGTGTTTACGGCTTTGTTTCTATACAACCGAGCTACCTTCGTTAAAGCGCTTGAGCTATTGACAGGTGATGTATTCAAAGAAAAGCTCTACTTTATTCTAGATAGCACAATTAAAACTTATTTTAATTATGTAAAAGGAATGATTGTAGTTTATATAATTGTGGGGGTATTGAACAGTATTGGTTTATTACTACTTGGCATAGAACATGCAATTCTTTTTGGTATGCTTACTGCAATTATGACCATTATACCTTATGTTGGGATAATTATAAGTTCATTATTGCCAATTTCAATAGCTTGGTTAAGCACTGATTCCATTTGGTATCCAATAGGTGTGATTGCCATTTTTTCATTTGTACAATACCTTGAAGCTAACTTGATATTTCCGATGGTAGTAGGGGCCCAATTAAAGATAAATACTTGGGCTTCATTAATTGCAATTATTATTGGAGGAATTATTTGGGGTGCCTCAGGTATGGTATTATCACTGCCAATTCTTGGAATTTTAAAGTTAGTTAGTGATCATATTGAAGAATGGAAACCCTTTAATGTTTTGATAAGTAAGTAGACAATTTTTGTTATTGATAGATTATCTGTCGTAAGCAATACCTTAGTTTGCCGTATCTGCACCCTGTGGTTTGGTTCACGGGTGTTTAAATTAGCTATTGATTAACAAATTCAAATCGAAATAATTATGGAAACTTTATCAGTTAAAGATAGCCGCATGTATGCCATTATTTCTTTGTATGACATACATACTAAACTCTATCGGAACGTTATTGAAGGTATTTCCGACAACGATGCGCACAACAGGTTAAACACCAAAGCAAATCATGTAGCTTGGCTAGCCGGAAGTTTGGTAAATGAAAGATTAGAGATGGTTAATTTATTTAGTGGAGATAGTGAAAAGAAGCTAATTACTAAGGCTTCATACAAACTATTTGAGGGCTATAAAGGAATTCAGGATAATGAAATTTATCCTACATTAAGTGATTATCGTCAAGATTGGGAAACCGTAACTCCTGTTTTGAAGGATTTACTGGAAAATATTTCTACGGAAAAATTGAACAGCTTGTTTGAGATGCCTGAAATGACAATACCTTATTATGAACTTATTACGTATATGGCTCATCGTGAAGCATATTGCATTGGCCAAATTGGATTATGGCGCAGACTTCTAAATTATGCTCCTATGAAATACCAATAAGCAACCAATATTTAAAATTCGTTTCTTAGTTTAGAGGTGAATTCTTTTAGCATATATTACCACTATGTCAGCAAATATCGACTGGGTTGAGGCGATTAAACCTTTAATCAATAAATACAAAAACAAACAACATCCACTTGAATATAAAAACATCTATCAGTTAGTGGTAATGGTTGTTCTATCTGCGCAAGACTCCGATAGGAATATCAATAATATTGCTCCAAAGCTATTTGAGGCTTTTCCTGATATGCAATCTTTATCAAGAGCCAATGCCGATGCATTGTTTCCATTTATCAGCGGGGTGCGCAATTTTGGCAATAAAACTAAATGGTTAATGGAACTTTCTCAGCTTATTAAAGAGGATAATAATATTCCATTAACCCTTGAGGAGTTGGTAAAATTGCCAGGAATTGGACGAAAATCTGCAAACGTAATATTGAGAGAAGCTGGCAAACCGGCTGAAGGTGTAATAGTTGATTTGCATGTTGTTCGAGTTGCGCCAAGGTTAGGAATTGCTTCAGGGACTGATCCAAAGAAAATTGAAAAGCAAATAATGGATACTCTTCCGGTTGAACTTTGGGATGCAGGGATGGCTATTTCTTTTTTAGGTAGAGAGTTATGTCGTCCTACTAATCCTAAATGTGAGCAGTGCCTAATGAACCCGGTTTGTAATTATTATAAAAACAACAGGTGAGCGTAGCACATGGTTTCACTATAGTCATGTTTGAGGCAACATTGCATTACTTTATTTAAACATTAATGACTGAACTTACCCAGTATATTAAAAACATTATTTTAAGTCAGCAAGTAAATTTATCGGAAGAAGCTTGGAAGGATATTCAGGGAATTTGGAAAGTTGAAAACGTAAAACGGAAAACAATTTTATCAGAAGCTGGAGAAACGGAACGTAACCTTTATTTCGTAACAGAAGGTGTTCAGCGGGTATTTTATCTCGATGAGCAAAACAGGGAGGCAACATTGGTTTTTACTTATCCTTATTCCTTTGCCGGCGTTTTGGATTCATTCTTGCTTCAATCGCCATCAAAATACTATTTTGAAACTATAACTGCTTCAGTGTTATTAAAAACAACGTATGAACAATTTCAGGCGGTTCAAAAGAAGCATCCAGCCTTTGAAATGTTCAATCAAAAAGCTGTTCACTATGTTTTAAGTGGATTACTGGAACGAATGGTTGAGCTTCAGAGTTTCTCTTCAGAGGAAAAGTTTAAAAAACTACTTAATCGGAGTCCTCATGTCTTAAAGCACGTCCCTCATAAATATCTTGCCAATTACTTAGGCATCGATCCAACCAATTTTAGTAAACTAATGAATACGGTCAAAATTTAAGATAAGTCCAATTGAATCTTAGAGTGGAAATTTAATATAACCACCATTCGGTTTTAATGCCAATGTAATGTCCCCAGCTTTTATTACCGATCTGTTGCAAGTAGGGTGAATATAAGTTGTTCTTAGCAAAATCATTATAATGTGCTACCGTATAAACCAATCGTAAATGGGGACGCGCCCATGGATCGCGCTTAGCCGTAGGAACGAAAGTGGGAATTATTCCAAATTTTATCATTTGTGCCGCATCTTGTGTTCCATCTTTTCTTGAGGCGAAACTGATTTCATTCATTAAATGAAACCAATCCTTTAAATAAACAAAAGTTCTAACCCCAACTGCAAAATCGGTTTTACGATTAAACAGTGATCTTCCCAAATAATCTGGGGCTTTATTGAGACTATCGGCGGCCCCACGGCTTTTGGTATAAAGTCCGTAGCCGTTAATAGAGAATTTATTTCCCGGATTAAACATAATATGTTCAATAAGTGCCCAAGAATAAGCTTCATGAAAATTATTAGTGCCCAAGTTAGGAGCACCATAGGTAAGCCAGGTTTTGGAGCCACCACCGTCGCCTCCATTGGCAATTCTATTTCCATAACGTATGGCAAATTGATTAAAGGAACCTGGGATGGGTGTATTCAAAGTTGCGATATGTTTGAGACCGATAACCCAACCATAGTCGGATGGATAGTTTAGTGGTGTTATTTTATCTTCAAGTGTTGCATCAGCTAAATGATGGTATTCTCCTAACAGCTTAAGTGTATTTTTTTCATTGAGTTTAAATTCATGTTCTCCAATTATGACAGTGCGCTGCCTTAGCCCTAAAGTTGGAGTGCCATTTACAATGTTTAAATAGAAATAGGGGGGTAGTGAACTTGTAGTATCTACAGCTCCGGGAAATAACAACGATAGGGAAGTGTTTTTATATTGAATGCCAAATCCTTGTGATGAATGGTCGTCGAAATAAAAATGATCGGCAATGTGAATATCATTATAACGCAGTAACCGAGCTCCAATCCATACTGACCATTTGCTTCCCATAATGTTAGTTGCCTCTGCATACATTTCGGGTAAAGAAAAGGTAATTCCACCAAAGCTCTGACTCGTTACATTTCCCATAAACTGTCCTTGGGTGGTGTATAATGCTAATCTTGTTTGAATATTTATTTGGGTTTTTTGATCATTAATTTTAGGGGCGAAATGTAGCGCACCAATCATTTCCAAATAATCTTGTTCTTCCATTCTACCACCGATACTTCCCATTCCGTTTAAATTGAGTGACCTGCCTACATTCCCGGCAATTGCAGGGGAGAATCCAACTCCTATTCTTCCATAGCTGCCCACTGAAAAATATTTGTTAGTAACTGTTTGGGAAAAGGAGGTATTTGCCAGAAGGGAAAATAAATAGGCAAGCAGAATTTTAGATAGACGTAACTTCATGATAATTTCGATAACTATTAATTAATTAATAATTTATTGAAAATTAGTTAATTAATCAATAGTCGCATCGTCAATCTAGATAATTGTAAATAAGAAAAAAGAGGGACAAGGGGGAAGGAGTGACCACAATTGGGATGAAAACTACACCTTCAACAGAAACTCTTTCTGATAGCTTAACGGACTTTTTCCGGTAATCAGCTTAAAATGCTTATGAAAACTTGCAAAGTTGTGGAACCCACTTTCGAAACAAATTTGTTTTATATTGATTTTATTTTCAATCAAAAGTTTACAGGCCGAACCAACTCGTATTTCATTTAAAAATTGAGAATAAGTTTTGGTGGTTCTAGATTTAAAATACCTGCAAAATGAATTAGGACTAATATTGGCAATATTGGCAATTTCTTCCAGTTGAATTTTGCGTTTAAAATGAGTCAGAGAGTAATCATAAATGGCATGAATGCGGTCATTTTCAGCCTGTTCAAAATCATGACGAAAACCAATGGATGATAATGTTTGTTGGTTACTATTACCAATGTTCATCAAGGCTTCAATTAATAGCATAATTCTTTTTGGGCCCTCTGTGTTAAGTATCTGGTTAATGAGTTCGCCAACACCCGCTTTAGTTTTATTATTAATCTGAATTCCCCTCTTTGCCTTATCAAGGGTTGTTTTTATTAGTTTATTTTCAGGCAGATTTAAGAATTGATCACCCCAAAAGTTTTCGCAAAAGTGAATTACCTGCACATCTGCGGTAATATTTGAGTTTTCTTCAAAATATATATCATCAAAACGCCAGTAGTGCGGAAGATATGCTCCTACTAACACAACATCTCCTGACTGAAAACGCTTTATACTATCACCTATAAACTGAGTACCATTGCCTTGTCTAAAATAAATGAGCTCAACTTCTGAGTGATAATGCCATCGATTATTCATGTAGGGTACTGTATCGTGACGGGCACTAAACGAGTTGGTTTGATTAACGGCTACTTTCAATAATTGCGGTTTCATATATGTCTTGAAGTTTTGCGGCCGTTAAAGTAAAAAATGTTAATCAATAAAATATACATCAATTTACTATTTTACAAAAGCAGGCATGTTAATATCGCTTAATCATTAGGCAAAATGATAAAATTTATTCCGCTTAAATCGGTTTTCTTTGTGATTGCCAACTTATAGTTTGCTGCTTTAAATAAAGCAGATATTCTGTTTGGTAATTTGATGTGGTAGTAGTTTAATATTTGTTGTTTTGAAACAAACTAAAGTTTTACCCCTGACAGAAATTTTGTTGCTTGGTATTTTAATTATCTGTAATAACCGATTTTAATAAGATGTTAAAAAGACATTGTTTAGCTCTCGACCTGAAACCCGATGAATCCTTAATAGCTGAGTACGAAAAGTATCACGAACAGGTGTGGCCTGAAATTTTGAATAGCATCACTTCTTCAGGAATTGAGCGTTTGGAAATTTATCGTATCGAAAACCGATTGTTTATGATTTTGGAAGCTAACGAACAGTTTTCATTTGAGAAAAAGAGCGCAATGGATAATAATAATCCCAAAGTGCAGGAATGGGAAACATTAATGTGGAATTATCAGCAAGCATTACCAACCGCTAATCCTGGACAAAAATGGATTGAAATGAGAAAAATATTTCAACTATAACTTAAACCAATTATTTATGGAATTATCAACTCAAACCTTAAAAGTAAAAAGCGATACAGGAAGCGCAAAAAGCTTTGTTTTACCACTTATTTTGGTTACCAGCCTATTTTTTTTATGGGGCATGGCTTATGGATTATTAGATGTACTGAACAAACATTTTCAAGAAACGCTTAACATTACTACTGCCCGTTCAACCTTGTTACAAGCGGCCTATTTTGGAGCTTACTTTTTAATAGCACTACCTGCGGGTTTGTTTATGAATAAGTTTGGGTATAAAAAGGGAATTATTTTGGGCTTGTTATTGTATGCTTTTGGAGCATTTTTGTTTTACCCGGCAGCCCAGCAATCGAGTTTTAATTTCTTTTTGTTAGCAGTATTTATTTTAGCATCGGGTTTAACCTGCTTAGAAACAGCAGCAAACCCATATGTTACTGTTTTAGGAAAGCCAGAAACTTCTGAATTTCGCTTAAATCTTTCCCAGTGCTTTAACGGAGTAGGTTCATTTATCGGCCCAATTATAGGTGCAAATTTATTTTTTGGTACAACCAATACCGGCAGTCTGGAATCAGTGCAACTTGTTTATCTTCTAATTGCTGGAGTAGTGTTGTTAATTGCAGCATTGTTTTTCCGCACGCCGTTGCCTGAAATCAAGGAAAGTGAAGTTGTTTCTTCCGAGCTACAGGATAAAAAACCTTTGTTTGCACATTCTAATTTTACCAATGCAATAATTGCTCAGTTTTTCTATGTCGCTGCTCAAGTTGGTATTGCTGCTTTGTTTATCAACTATTGCACTAAAGTTGGAAGCGGAATCGATAACACTAAGGCTTCCTACTTGCTTTCGGTTGCTATGATTTTGTTTACCGCAGGCCGATTTGCGGGTACCGGTTTAATGAAAGTAATAGCTCCTAATAAGCTCCTAACAGTTTATGCTCTGATTAATATACTGCTTTGTGGTGCGGTGGTTTGGGCTAACGACTGGCTTTCGGTGTATTCGTTAATGGCAATTTTCTTTTTCGAGTCAATAATGTTCCCAACCATTTTTGCTTTAGGAATTAAGGATTTAGGTCATCATACCAAAAAAGGATCTTCTTTTATCATTATGTCGATCGTAGGAGGTGCTTTGGTTCCATATGTAATGGGACTTTTAACCGATAAATATTCAATAGCTACTGCCTATGTTGTTCCATTGGCTTGCTTTATTGTAGTGGCTTGGTATGGTTGGAATGGTTATAAAATTAAATTGAATAATAAAACTACTGAGGTTTAAAAATAAGTATGTCAAATAAAGTATTACATATTCATTCGACTGACAATGTGCTGGTTGCTCTAACGGACTTGCTTAAAGACGAGTCTGTTGAGTTTGAGAATGAATATTACGTATTGCAGAACAATATTGGGGCTAAGCACAAGTTTGCAATGCAGGATTTAAGTGCTGGTGATGAGATTATTATGTATGGGGTTTTGGTTGGCAAGGCAACTCAACCTATTTTAAAAGGTGAATTGATTCATACACATAATATTAAACATGCCTCTAACGAAAACTACAAAAAACAAAAGGATATCCATTGGAATGCTCCTGATGTAAGCAAATGGCAAAACAAAACCTTTAAAGGGTATTTACGGAGTGATGGAAGGGTAGGAACTGCTAATTATTGGCTGTTTGTACCAACTGTGTTTTGTGAAAACAGAAATCTGGATTATATCAAGGATGCCTTACTGCACCAATTGGGCTATGCTCCTTCGCACAAGTATCGTAATACAGTTAGTAAGCTAATAAATCTTTATAAGGACGATAAAAACGTTTCGGCTGTTTCTGCGCAAGAGTTATTGAGGGAGGAAGACATAATTATCCATGATCGCTTGTTTCCGAATGTGGATGGTATTAAGTTTTTGAATCATGAAGGAGGATGCGGTGGGACTCGCCAAGATAGCGAAATGCTAAGCAAGCTTTTGGCTGCTTACGCTGATCATCCTAATGTGGCAGGGGTTACCATTTTAAGTTTAGGTTGTCAGCATTTACAAGTTGATTTACTAAAGCAGGACATTAAAAAACGTAACCCTGCGTTTGATAAGCCTCTGTTTGTTTTCGAACAACAATCGGCTGTTTCTGAAGAATTGATGATTGCCGAGGCTATTCAGCAAACGTTTACTGGTTTAATTGAAGCGAATAAGGTTGTAAGAACTCCTCAACCGTTGAGTAAACTTTGTATTGGTGTTAAGTGTGGTGGATCGGACGGATTCTCGGGTATTTCAGCAAATCCAGCCGTTGGTGTTACTTCTGATTTATTAGTAGCATTAGGCGGGCAAGTTCTCTTGGCTGAGTTTCCGGAACTCTTTGGTGCCGAGCAGGAATTGGTTGATCGCTGCATAACTTATGAAGCGGCTGAAAAATTCACTCGATTAATGAAAGCCTATGATGCTCAGGCAAGAGCTGTTGGCAGTGGTTTCTATATGAACCCATCTCCTGGAAATATTAAGGACGGTTTAATTACAGATGCTATAAAATCCGCAGGAGCAGCAAAAAAAGGCGGTACTGCCCCTGTTGCTGATGTATTGGATTATACGGAACCTGTAATAAAATCGGGATTGAATTTGGTTTGTACCCCAGGCAATGATGTTGAAGCCACTACTGGTAAAGCAGCAAGTGGTGCTACTCTGATTTTATTTACAACAGGTTTGGGAACTCCTACCGGCAATGTCATTTGTCCAACCATTAAGCTGTCAACAAATACAACGCTTGCCAACAGAATGAGTGATATAATTGATATAGATTGCGGTGGCGTAATTACTGGCGAAAAATCATTATTGCAAATGGGAGAGGAGATTCTGGAGTATTGCATTAAGGCTGCAAGTGGAGAGATTTTGCCTAAATCAGTACTGTTAGGGCAAGACGACTTTATTCCATGGAAAAGAGGTGTTTCATTATGATTACTCGATTGAATAAGCTATTCCTGTTGTTTCTGTCGTTTTCTGTATTTCAGTCGCAGGCACAAACAAGCATTCAGCAATTACCTGTTTTCGATGATAAGGTTCATGACTCAAATCAAACAGATTGGTTACTAAATGCAAAGCCATACAAGGCAGCTGTTTATAAGAATGATAGCAACAAAGAGCTTATTCTGAGTAATGGTTTGGTTAAAAGAGCTTTCATTATTGCACCCAATGTAGCTTGTATTGATTATACTAATCTGGTTAATAATCAACAACTGCTCCGTTCAATAAAAGCTGAAGCTAGACTGACCATTAATGGAAAGGAATATAATGTCGGGGGGCTAATTGGTCAAAAGGAGAATGCTTATCTTCTGCCAGAATGGTTGAATAAGTTTACCAGTTCGGCGGCAGACTTTCAGTTTGTTTCAATTGAGGTAAATCCAATTAGGCCTTACATAAAATGGAACAATAAATTCTGGGCGGCCAATGAAAAACAACCATCCGGAAAGATGCTTTCATTTTTGTACAGGCCTGGGGCTACTGAATTAATGGGTTTGTCGGTAAAAGTCAATTACGAATTATATGATGGTATTCCTTTAATCGTAAAATCTCTTACAATAGAAAATAAAGGTAGCTCTTCATTTAAAATCAATCGTGTAGTAAATGAAATACTAGGAACTGTAGAGGAAGAAAGTGCTGTGGTGGGGAAACCGCAGGTTATGCAAAAACCACAAGGGATTTATGTTGAAACTAATTATGCATTCAACAATGCAATGCGGTATAGTATTAGTGATCAAACCACACATTGGAAAATAGATTCAGCATACACTTCCCAGGTAAATTATGATTATCAAACTCCTTGTTTGTTGGAAGTATATCCTGAAAATGCACCTGATATTGAATTAATGCCTGGTGAAAATTTTAATTCAGTTCGTTCATATGAATTACTGATGGATAGTTATGACAGGGAAAGACGAGGATTGGCTATTCGCAAAATGTATCGAACAGTGGCACCCTGGACTACAGCCAATCCAATATTTATGCATTTGGTAAGTAGAAATGATGATCAGGTTCGTACTGCAATTGATCAATGTGCTGCCACTGGCTATGAAGCATTGATTCTCAGTTTCGGAAGTCACTTGGATATGGAAGATTCATCTGCGACTAATATAGCAAAATGGAAAACATTAGCTGATTATGCTCATAGTAGAGGAGTCCAGATTGGCGGTTACTCACTGTTCAGTAGTAGGAAAATTAGTGCTGAAGATGATGTAATAAGTGCCAAAACAGGAAAACCAGGCGGCGCTTTTTTTGGCAATGCACCATGTTTTGGGAGTAAATGGGGATTGTCTTATCGTGATAAGATAAAATACTTTTTCACACAAACCGGTTTTGATATCTGGGAAAATGACGGTCCTTATCCTGGTGATGTTTGTGCTTCCGTTACACATCCTGGACATAAAGGGCTAGGTGATTCGCAATGGCGGCAAATGGAAATTCAGAAGGAATTGTATCGCTGGCTGAATGAAAGGGGTGTTTATATCAATGCACCCGATTGGTATTTTTTGGATGGTACAAATAAAATAGCTATTGGCTATCGGGAAGTGAATTTTTCTTTACCAAGGGAGAATCAGAAAATTTTAAATCGTCAAAATATATTTGATGGTACCTGGGAAAAAACACCTTCAATGGGCTGGGGTTTTGTTCCACTTACTCGTTATCAGGGTGGCGGCTCAGAGGCGGTGTTGGAACCACTCTCTGAACACTTGAAAGATTATGAACAACTCATGATGCAATATTATGGTGCAGGAGTGCAAGCTTGTTACCGCGGTCCACGATTGTATGATACAGAAACCACAAAGCAAACCGTAGTAAATGTTGTTAGTTGGTATAAAAAACACCGTGAAATTCTTAATTCAGACATTATCCATTTACGTAGAGCTGATGGAAGGGATTGGGATGGAATTTTACATGTGAATCCTAATTTAAAAACAAAGGGATTAATGATGTTGTACAATCCGATGAAGGAAAAAATTACAAGAGTGATAAATGTTCCTTTGTATTATACCGGGTTAACAACTTCAGCCAATCTAAAAGAAAAGGGAGGGGTAAGCAGATCATATCAGCTTAACCGAAATTATGAAATTGAACTAAGCTGTACCATGGAACCAGAGAGTTGTACATGGTTTGTTATAGAGTAATTATCCCAAATTTTAAAGCTCAAATAATAGAAAATTTTAAATAAAAATTCGATGTTCTCATTACAAAACAAAATAGCAGTTATTACAGGTGGCGGTAGCGGAATTGGACGTTCAATAAGTGTATTATTTGCAAAGCAAGGTGCAACGGTTCATATTTTAGAACTAAGTGAAGAAAATTCCGTAGCAACCATTGAAGAAATAGTAGCAGTAGGAGGTAAAGCTTTTGGGCATTCGTGTAATGTAGCTAATCAGCAGGAAGTAATTAATGTGTTCGATAAAATTGGCAATGTTGATATTTTGGTAAACAATGCAGGGATTGCACACATTGGCAAAGCAGATACTACAAGTGAGGCTGATTTTAATAAAGTATTTGATGTGAATGTAAAAGGTGCTTACAACTGTTTGTTTGCGGCTATTCCACATATGAAAAATAATGGTGGAGGCGCTATTTTAAATATGGCATCTATTGCGGCTTTAGTGGGAATAACTGATCGTTTTGCTTATTCAATGAGTAAAGGTGCTGTTTATGCAATGACTTTGTCAGTTGCACGCGATTATATTCAAGATAAAATTCGTTGTAACAGTATTTCTCCTGCTCGCGTACATACACCATTTGTGGATGGATTTATAGCTAAAAATTATGCTGGACAAGAGGAACTGATTTTTGATAAATTATCAAAGAGTCAGCCAATTGGACGAATGGGTGCTCCAGATGAAATTGCAGCATTGGCCTTGTATCTATGTTCGGATGAAGCAGGTTTTGTAACCGGTTGTGATTACCCAATTGACGGTGGTTTCGTTAAGTTGAATAACTAATACCAAAATATCGCAAGCCCGATTCTATTATTATTTAAATTGGCTCTAATAAATAGCAATATGACAAATAAAGTGTACAGATTTGGACTGTTTATTTTGATGACACTGTTTTTAGTTTCTAATAAACTTGTTGGTCAAAATATCAATATCATTCCCTACCCTCAGAAAGTTGAAACCGGTAAAGGTAACTTTGTCTTTTCGTCCCATACAAAAATCGTCTACGATAAAAGGAATAAGGGGTTAGTAACAGCAATCGAACCTTTAGTAACCAAGTTTAAATTAGCCGCAGGAATTTCTTTAAAGGAAGAGACAGCAGTTGTTAAAAACAATGTAGTAAAAGTTGAATTAACTGAAAAGGTTATACAGCAAGAAGGATATCAACTTAGTATTTCTCCTAAGGTTATTCATATTAAAGCTAAAGCGGATATTGGAGTTTTTTACGCAGTTCAAACTTTATTACAGTTGTTACCGGCAGATATTGAAAACGAAAAGCGCGTTGGTAATAGACAATGGAAGGTTCCCGCAGTTGAAATTGAAGATGCACCGGCTTTAGCTTATCGGGGATTGATGATGGACGTTGCACGTCACTATATGCCGTATGAATTTTTGGAGAAGCTAATAGACTTATTGGCAATGCAAAAAATGAATACCCTGCACCTGCATTTAACCGATAGTCAAGGATGGAGATTTGAAAGTAAAAAATATCCCAAACTAACGACCATTGGTGCTTATCGTAAAGGAACTCCATTGAATACCACTTATGATTATCAATCAAGACAAAATGATACGCTTTATGGCAGTTTTTATACTCAGGCGCAATTAAAAAAGTTGGTGGCTTATGCTCAATCAAGGTTCATTACCATTATTCCTGAAATTGAAATGCCGGCACACTCAAAATCAGCATTGGCGTCTTATCCTGAACTGACTTGTTTAGATAGTACTGGAAAGGCGTTTTCATATCCTTCTCAAATTCAGGATGAGTATTGTACCAAGGATTCAACGTTTACTTTCCTGACAGATATTTTATCTGAAGTGATGGAGATATTTCCTAGCAAGTATATTCACATTGCCGGAGATGAAGCATCAAAGGTTAACTGGAGAAAATGTCCTGTTTGTCAGAAACGTATGAAAGACGAGAAATTAACTTCAGTGGAAGAATTGCAAAGTTATTTCATTAAGAGAATTGAAAGGTTTGTTAATGCTAAAGGTAGGTCAGTTATCGGTTGGGATGAAATTTTGGAAGGTGGTTTAGCTCCTAACGCGACAGTAATGAGCTGGAGGGGAGAAAAAGGAGGTATTGAAGCCGCAAAACAAGGACATCAAGTTATTATGACACCTGATGGTTATTGCTATTTCGATCATTATCAGTCTGATGATCCTGCTGAACCGGCCGCTTTCGGTGGTTTATCAACTTTGGCAAAGGTGTACAATTATAAACCGATTCCGGCTGAATTATCTGCAGAAGAAGGAAAATTGATTTATGGTGCTCAAGGTAATTTATGGACTGAATATGTGCCTAACTATAAACAAGCTGAATACATGTTTTTCCCACGTTCTATTGCCCTGGCCGAAGTTATCTGGTCAGCCAATAAACAACCCTATGACCAGTTTTTAAGTAGATTGTTAGCGCATCTTAAACGTTTGGATAAACATTCGGTTAACTACTCAAGACATTTGTTTGATATTAAAGTAAATGCCTATACTGATTCTGTTTCAGGTACGTTAATGGCTTCAGTAAATGGAATTCCGAGTGGTTATGATGTGTTTTACACTACAGATGGTTCTAATCCCACAAAAAAATCAACACCATATAGGGGGCCAATTAACATTACAAAAAGTTCCCAGCTAATAGTTGGAGTTATTTATAATGATCGATTGGTTGATAAGGTGCAACGGACCTTCTTATTAACCAAGTCTACTGGTAAACCCTCAATGCTTACAAATCAGGCAAGTGCAAATTACAATAAAGGTGGTGAACACGCTTGGAATAATGGCATCTTGGGTAGTCAAAGCAGGTTTAATGATGATGAGTGGCTTGGATGGAGTGGGCAAAACTTTGAAGGTACTATTGATTTTATGAAGAAAGAGACCATAAATAAAGTATTTGTGCGTGTTTTCAGTAAGCCGTCAAGTTGGATTTATATGCCTTCTAGCATATCAGTTTTAGCCTCAGACAATGGTGTCGATTTTGTAAAAATTGGGGAACAAAAGGATTTCAAAATACCAAATGATGGAGAGCAATTGATTTCTTTAAATGTTAGCGGGTCTGCCCGATTCCTTAAAGTGATCGCTTCGAACTATGGCCCTATTCCCAAAGGAAATGCTGGTGAAGGAAGCCCTGCTTGGTTGTTTGTTAATGAAGTTATTGTAGAATAATATTAAGCTTAAGAAAAATAATATAAATGAAACTTATTCGATTTGGAGAAGCCGGTAAGGAGAAAACCGGAGTGTTTATCAATGATAAATATTACGATACGTCTGCTTTTGGAGAAGATTACAATGAACAGTTTTTTGAAACTGATGGCGTAAATAGATTAGCTGAGTTTATTAAGTTAAATGATGGTAATTTACCTGTTATTGGCGCTAATGAACGATTGGGATCGCCAATTGGACGTCCTTCAAAAATTGTTTGTATCGGTTTAAACTATGTAGATCATGCTAAAGAAACTGGTGCAACTCCGCCTAAAGAACCTGTGGTGTTTATGAAATCAACAACTGCCTTATGCGGACCGTTTGATAATATAATGATTCCTAAAAATTCAGTGAAAACAGATTGGGAAGTTGAGTTAGCAATTGTAATTGGAAAAAAAGCCAGTTATGTAGATGAAGCAGATGCAATGGATTACGTTGCAGGATATTGTTTACATAATGATGTGAGTGAGCGTGAGTTTCAAATTGAAAGGGGAGGTACCTGGGATAAAGGAAAGGGCTGCGATACTTTTGCTCCTTTGGGGCCATGGATGGTTACTAAAGATGAAGTTAGCGATCCACACAAATTAAGCTTATGGTTAAAGGTAAATGGAAAAATGATGCAGAATGGAACGACTGCTAATTTTATTTTCAATATACCTTCGGTGATCTCCTATGTTAGCCAATTTATGACTTTGTTGCCTGGTGATGTAATTTCAACTGGGACACCGGCAGGTGTTGGACTTGGATTCAATCCTCCTGTTTATTTAAATCCCGGAGATGTAGTTGAATTAGGAATAGATGGCTTGGGCACTTCAAAACAAGAAGTGGTTGCTTTTTCTAATTAACAGCAATTTAAATCTCAACTCATGATTATCGACTCCCATCAACACTTTTGGAAATATAATACTAAAAATCATGCTTGGATAACAGATGAAATGTCTGTTATTAAGCGTGATTTTATGCCTGACGATTTGATTCCACTGCTAGCTGCTAATATGATTGACGGCTGTGTGGCTGTTCAAGCAGATCAGACAGAAGATGAAACACATTTTTTGTTGAATCTAGCCGAAGAACATAAGTTTATTAAAGGGGTAGTAGGCTGGGTTGATTTTCGATCTGAGGATATTGATGCGCGTTTGGAGTATTTCTCCAACTTTAAAAAGCTAAAAGGTTTTAGACATATAGTTCAGGCAGAACCACAGGAGGATTTTTTGCTTGGTAAAGCTTTTTGCAATGGAATAGGTTCACTTAAGAAATATAGGTTTACATATGATCTTTTAGTGTTCCCGAAGCAATTGCCTTATGTTTTAAGTTTTGTCAAACTGTATCCAGACCAGTTATTTGTGGTTGACCATTTAGCAAAACCCTATATAAAATCAGGAAAGATTGATGAGTGGAGGAAAGATATTATAGCGCTTGCCCAGTTTTCCAATGTGCATTGCAAATTATCAGGTATGGTAACTGAAGCAAATTGGAGCAACTGGAAGACCATTGATTTTAAACCTTATGTTGATGTGGTACTTGAAAGTTTTGGAATAGATAGGGTTATGTTTGGAAGCGACTGGCCAGTGAGTTTACTAGCTGCTTCTTATGATCAATGTTATGAGTTACTTCATAATTTAACACATCATTTGTCTTCGAATGAAAAAGATAAATTATGGGGTACTAATGCAACTCAATTTTATAACTTATTACCTTAAGAATGGATTTAAAACTAAATGATAAAATAATTATTGTAACCGGTGGGGCAAAAGGTATTGGTGAAGGTATCGTCAGGGTATTAACCAATGAAGGAGCGATTCCGGTAATTATTGGCAGAAATGAGACGGATAATCAATCATTGGTTAATGAAATATCGTCTCTGGGAGGTAAAGCTTTTCAGGTTACTGCGGAATTGACCACTCCTGAAAATTGCGAACAAGCTGTAAAAGAAGTTGTTTCAAAATTTGGGCGCATTGACGGATTGGTAAATAATGCCGGAGTTAACGACGGAGTAGGCCTTGAATCGGGTAACTATGAGTTGTTTATGGACTCATTGCATAAAAATGTTGTTCATTACTATTTAATGGCCCATTTTGCTTTGCCACACCTTAAAAAATCGAAAGGTAGCATTGTTAATATTGGTTCCAAAACAGCTGAAACAGGGCAGGGTGGGACGTCTGGATATGCAGCGGCCAATGGTGGAAGAAATGCTTTAACTCGTGAGTGGGCTGTAGAATTGTTGAAATATGGTATCAGGGTGAATGCAGTTATCGTGGCAGAATGCTTTACTCCATTGTATCAGAAATGGATTCAAACCCTATCTAATCCGGAAGAAAAATTGGCACATATTCAGAATAAAATTCCGTTTGAAAAACGAATGACTACTATGGAGGAAATTGCCAACATGACCGCTTTTTTATTGTCAGAAAAATCAAGTCATACTACCGGTCAATTAATACATGTAGATGGTGGCTATGTTCACCTGGACCGTGCAATTGAATAATTGTTAATCAGAAATTATATGAAGAAAATAGTACTCTTAATATGCTTTTTTTGCCTTGTAATCTTACAGGGTAATGCTCAACAAAAAACTCATCCCGATTCGATTCGTCATAAAATGCAATGGTTTGCTGATGCTAAATTGGGTATTTTTATTCACTGGGGTATTTATGCAGTAAATGGAATTGACGAGAGCTGGAGTTTTCATAATAAAAAAATCAGTTACGCCGATTATATGAAGCAATTAAAAGGCTTTACGGCTAAAAACTATAATCCACAACAATGGGCTGATTTAATTAATGAAAGCGGTGCTCGTTATGCAGTAATTACTACCAAGCACCATGATGGAGTAGCGCTTTGGCCAACTAAGGAAAAACATTATAGTGTAGTGAAAAATACTCCCGCTAAAAAAGATTTACTTAAACCTTTTTATGAATCTTTAGATAAATACGGTATTAAACGTGGAGCATATTTTTCATTAATTGATTGGAGTTATCCTGATTATCCCGGTTTTCTGAAAGACAGCAGTCGCTACAAAGTTGCTGACGATCCTCAACGATGGCATCGTTTCCAACGCTTTTATCAGGCACAAATAAATGAATTGAATAAAGCGTATAAACCTGACTTATGGTGGTTTGATGGTGATTGGGAACACAGTGCTGATGAATGGCAAAGCCAAAAAGTTAGAACTGATATTTTGAGCTTGAAACCTGGGGCAATATTGAACGGTCGTTTGCAGGGTTATGGCGACTATGATACACCTGAACAAAATTTTCCTGTAAGCAGGCCTAAATTTAATTGGTGGGAATTATGTATGACAACCAATAACAGCTGGGGATATCAACCAAATGATAAAAATTATAAAACGCCATTTGAAATAATAACGATTTTCGTTGATGCTGTTAGTAATGGTGGTAATCTGCTATTGGATATTGGCCCAATGGAAGATGGAACCATTCCTCCAGAGCAAGTGAACATCCTTAAAGAATTGGGTAAATGGAATAAAAAGCATGGAGAAGCAATCTTTGGTACTGTAGCAGGTTTGCCACAGGGACATTTTTACGGAGCTTCTACGTTATCAAAAGATTCAACTACGGTTTATCTGTTTCTATCAGGACAAACTACCGGCAATGTTATGATTAAAGGGTTGGATAATGCGATAAAAGATATTCAGGTTGTTGGAACTTCGGAACATTTACAGCATAAAGTTGTAGGTAAAATTTCATGGAGTCCGATACCGGGTTTAGTGTTTATTGATGTACCAGAAAAAATGAAAGATCCTTACATGACTGTTTTAAAATTAAAGCTGGATAAGCCTTTAAAGCTATATCGTGGTCAGGGGGGATTGAATTAATTATATATTAGCTGCATAGAAACTCCTATGCAGCTAACTATTTTATTTTTTAGGAGATTAAAGCTCCTTTGGGAACTGTTGCTGACTTTAACTTTGCTGGAGTTTTATCTAGATTTTCAATCACCAGAGAAGCTGCACCAATAATTTCAGCTTCAAAACCAAGGTTTGAAACACATAATTCAGTGCTCTCAGCAAGCCTAGGAATGGTATATTTATGCAAAGCCTGTTGAATAGATGCTAAAAGTATTTTTCCAACAACCGCCCCTCTGCCACTAAGTATGATTACTTCTGGATTAATAATATGAATAAGAATAGATACACCTCTTCCTAAAGCATAACCTGCATCTAAGATAAGTTCAACAGCATATTGATCACCTTTATTAGCAGCCTCCATAATCGCAGATACAACTTCTCTCGGAGATAAGTTACTTATATCTCCCAAACTCGAAACTGTCCCCTGTTTATACTCTTCTAAGGCTTTATTGGCAACTAATAGCATGGAAGCTTCAGTTTCCAGGCATCCTCGTTTACCGCAACTACATAGGTTGTCGTTATCAGAGGTAGGAATATGACTGAATTCGCCTGCAAAACCGCTATGACCACGAAATAATTGTCCGTTTAATATCAGCCCTAAGCCAATGCCCCATCCTACATTTATGACAAGTGCGGTATCTTTTGATTTAGCCAGTCCAAACTTAAATTCGGCTAAAGCAATTAAACTAGAATCGTTATCAATATATACAGGCAATGATAAAGCAGTACTTAAATGTTTTTGTAAGCTTTGATCCCCTGCGTTTAAAAAGGTATAGTTAGCACCTTCTTCTGTATTAATAAACCCAGGCATACCTATGCCGACTCCAACAATTTGCTCTTTTCTAATTCCTGAATTTTCTATATGGAGGCTAATAAATTCTATTAGCTGAGAAAGAGCACTTGTGTTGTTGTACAAGGGGAGCTCCAAACTACTAACTGGGGTAATATAATTAGTTGAAGAGTCAATAATAGTAATGCGTGTAATCAACTGATCCATTGCCACTGAAACCACATACATTTTATCTGGTTTTAATGTATACATTAATGGTCTTCTGCCTCCGCTTGAAGGTGCATATCCTTGCTCAATTACCATGTCATCTTCAATCATTTCATGAATTGCTTTGGTAACAAATGGAATGCTCTTATTTATCAATTCACTTAAATCGAGGCATGAAAGTGATTTGTTAAAAAATAACTGCTTTAAAATTTTATTTTTTAATCCAACATCCTTCGAATTTTTAATTTTCGCCTTCATTTAATTAAATAATTAGGTAAACATAAAAAAGTAAAATAAATGTTAACAAAACTTTTTTAAATAATTAAAAAGTGTTTTATTTGTTTTACAAAAATACTGAAAGTGAGCTTTTGTTAATAGATAAATTTTATTTCACCATCATAAATCAAAATAAAATTCTTTGTTAGTCAATTTCAGATTCAGCATCAAAACAAAACTTTAACTGTTATGCATTAAATAATCATTTAAACACCTGCTAAATCGATTTATCATTCAATTTTTATCATCTAATTTTTAATTATGAGATCAATCTTTACTTTAAAAAATGGCTTTTCGCTTTTGACGTTGCTGCTGTTCTCAGTGGTAACTATGGCTCAAAGCAAAGTAACCGGAACGGTTACAGCCGCAATTGACGGGCTAGGTATGCCAGGAGTTGTCGTAAGTATTAAGAACTCAAACCAGGCAGCATCCACAGATGTTGATGGAAAGTATACTTTAAACAATGTACCGGCTAAAGCAACATTAGTATTTCATTTTTT
Organism: Solitalea lacus; assembly: GCF_022014595.1. Classification (NCBI taxonomy): domain Bacteria; kingdom Pseudomonadati; phylum Bacteroidota; class Sphingobacteriia; order Sphingobacteriales; family Sphingobacteriaceae; genus Solitalea; species Solitalea lacus. The sequence goes on from NZ_CP091740.1 coordinate 2,350,967, forward strand.
GGGATATAAAACCAAAGAAGTAACCTATACGGGGCAGACAACTATTAATGTCGCACTTGAATCAGATGCTAAAGACTTAGGTGAAGTTGTTATTACCGCTATGGGCATAAAGAGAGAACAAAAGGCCTTAGGTTATGCAGCATCAACGATTAAGTCTGACCAAATTACTCGTGCAGGCTCACCTAACTTTGCAGGAGCATTGTACGGTAAAGCCCCAGGTGTTCGTATAGCTACAACCCCAGGTGGAGCAACCAGTGCATCCAATATAACAATCCGTGGTGTTAATACTATTACAGGGAAAAATCAACCATTGATCATAATGGACGGAGTTCCAATTCGTGATGGTGAAGTTAATAACGGTAATTATTGGGATGATCAACGCCTTAGAGGTAATGGTTTATTAGATATTAACCCTGAGGATATTGATAATATTTCAATTTTAAAAGGAGCATCTGCAGCTGCACTTTATGGTTCGGAAGCTGTAAATGGAGTGGTATTAATTACAACTAAAAGCGGTAAAGGAAAAAAAGGAATGAGTGTTGATTTTAGTGCTAATTATAGCTCTGATAACGTTGCTTTTTTACCTAGATATCAAAACGTAAGAGGCCCTGGTGCACCTCTAAATGTAAGCAATGGTGGACAGGATGAAACGGGCTTTATTTATCAGGACCTTGATGGAAATGGAACTAAGGAAACCAGAGGTGTTCTTGGCTATTCTATTAACTTCGGGCCTAAATTCGACGGTAAACCTACTGTAGCTTGGGATGGTCAAATTAGACCATACGAAGCTCAAATTGATAACTACAAGGGTTTATTCAGATCAGCAAATAATTCAAATGTTAACGTTGCTATCTCACAGGCATTTGATAATGCCAGTCTGCGTTTTTCTTTGACTCGTCAAGATAATCAGGGAGTGAGTTTAGGTGCTAATAATGTTAAAAATATTGCCAATCTTAATAGTAGCTTTAAACTTAGCAAGAACTTTACAACTGATGTTCTTGTAAATTATATCAACCAAAATACCCATAATCGCCCTTATTCAATTGATCGTATGATCAACAACTTTACAGGTATGATGGGACGATTTGATAATGCAGCATGGTACCTTAATAAATATAAAACAAGTCAAGGGTATCGTTTTGTTACCGGATCAAATCAAAGTACTACACCTAGTGAAAATATTAAGTATCCTGGATTCAAAGCTGATATAGGTGATTATGTTTGGAGAGTAAACGAACACAATTCAGATGAATTAAGCAATCGTGTAATTGCAAGTATGACCAATAATTGGCAAATCATTAATGATTTAAAATTACGTGCACGTATTTCAACTGATTTTACATCTCAAAAAACAGAAAATAAACAAGCAACAGAGCAACCATTATCATTTGGTAATTCAGGTGGATTCGGTTTAAATACGTTTGAGAATTCAATCATTTATGGTGATGTGCTTTTAACGTATGCTAAAAAATTAACCTCTAATTTGGAAGTGAGTGTAATGGGAGGTTATACTGCATCAAAAGAAAGGGGCACAACTACTGGAATTTCAACTAATGGTGGATTGAGCGTTGAAAATTGGTTTGATATTGCAGCTTCTGTTAACCCTATAAACGGTGCAACAACTATTAGAAATGCGATTGTAAAAGACGCATACATTGGTACTGTAAATGCTAACTATAAAGGTTATTTGTTTGTAGAGGGAACTGTTAGAAATGACAGAACATCAACCATGCATCCAGATCATAATAGTTTCTTCTACCCTTCATTAAATTCAAGTTTTGTGTTTACTGAAGCATTCCAATTACCTAATTTCATTAATTATGGTAAGGTGCGTGCCTCTTGGGGGATAGTTGGTAACTATGCAGATATGTATTCAGCAAACATTGCCTATCAACAAAATAATTTAGGGGTTCAGCAAACTGGAGGAAACTCTGTTTTATACACTAACTTACCTGTTAATTTTGGTAATGATAAAATTAAGCCAGAAGAAAAACATGAGTATGAGTTGGGTTTAGAGACTAAATTCTTGCAGAACCGTCTTGGGTTTGAAATTTCTTATTACAATGCTCAAATCAGAGATCAGATTTTACCTTTAACTCTTCCAGCCACCTCAGGTGCTACATCAGTATTAACTAACATTGGAACCTTGAGAAATAAAGGTGTTGAAGTTGCTATTACTGGTACTCCAATCAAAACATCTAGCTTTAAGTGGGATGCAGCGATTAACTTCTCGCAGAATAAAAATAAAGTTGAAAAATTGGCGAACGGTTCATCAGAATTATTACATGCTGATTTTGATGGAAACGCTGCTCAGTTGAAATCAGTTGTTGGACAGCCAATGGGTGATTTTTATGCCCATCCAATTGCAACTGATTCCAAAGGAAATAAAATTGTTGACGGTGATGGTTTGTATAAGTTAGATGCAGACAAGATGGTGAAGGTTGGTAATGCAATGCCAAAAGTAATTGGTGGTTTATCGAATAGCTTTAGCTACAAAGGATTTACTTTAGATGCTATGTTGGATTTCCGTTTCGGAGGTTACGTTATGCCAACTGGTATCAACTGGATGGTTAGCCGTGGTCTTTTGGAAGAAAGTTTGAAATACATGGATAAAGAACATGGTGGCTTAAGCTATTACGTTAATTCTGAAGGAAAAGGTGTTCAGACAAATGCTGCTCAAGGTCCAAACGGAGAAAAAGTGTATAATGACGGTATGTTGATGGATGGAGTTACTGCTGATGGTCAGAAAAACACAAATGTAATGTCACAGGCTTATTATTATTGGAATACTTATAACTGGGGTGGCCCTCAATATAGTGCTTCTCGTTATGAACTGTACATTCAGAAAAATAGCTATGTGAAGTTTAGAGAAGTTTCTTTAGGCTATAACATTCCTTCTAAGATTGCCGGCAGAATCGGAGCTAAAAATCTTACAGCTTCAGTGTTTGGACGTAACTTATTCTACTTGTACAGAACATTGAAAGATATGGATGCAGAGCAAACTACTGCTGGTTCAAGATGGTCGCAAACTTTAACAAACGCAGGTACAAATCCATCGACCAGAACATTTGGTATCATGTTGAGAGCTAGTTTCTAATGTATTTTTATTTCAATTAAAAAAAGATTATTATGAAAAAAATAGTATATACACTGGCTGTGTTATTAGCTGTGGGATCCACTGCTTGTAATAAGGCTGATTTTGAAGAGAGTTATGCTAATCCTTCAAAAGTTTCAACTTCTTCAGTTGAAAAGCAATTTGCAGGTTTTGTGGTAACCAATCGCGAATACGTATTACCTAGTTACTGGAATTATTTTGTAGTCTTAAGACCAACACTTACACATTATACACAAGCAGTAGGTTGGGTTAACGCACCTAATCAATATGTTCCGGGAGCGGCAAGTATTGGTGATCGCTGGAATAACTACTATAATTTTTTGGCTCAATTTAGAGAGTTTCAAAATCTTTATAATAAGCAGTCTGCAAACGATCAAGCAGCTAAACGCATTTACATGATTGCTTCTACAATTTATTTCTATGATCATACCCAAAAAGTAGTTGATTTACATGGAGATATTCCATGGTCAGAAGCAGGAAGAATGAGCGCTAACGGGGGAAATTATAATCTTTCATTGCCTAAGTATGATAATGCTGAAACCATCTATACTAAAATGTTAGATGATTTAAAAGGCTTTGCAGAAGAATTGAATACTATCAACGTTTCTGCTGCTGTTCAAGCTGGTTTTAAAAATCAAGATTTGGTTAATAAAGGAGATTTAGTTCTTTGGAAAAAGTATTGTAATTCTTTACGCTTAAGACTACTTTCTAGAGTTTCGGATGTTGCATCTTTAAAAGCTAGAGCTGCATCAGAAATTGCAGCCATTTTAGCTAATTCTGCTACTTACCCTGTAATTGCAGATAATACACAAAACATTCAGATTAGTGTTAAAGATCTGAGTAGTCCTCTTAATTCAACAGGTTTCAAATCAGGTTTAGAAGATTGGAATGGTAATTTAGCTGGTAAAGCAATGATTAATCATATGACAACTAACTCTGATCCTCGTTTGAGAGTTATGTTTGAGCCAGGTGCAAATGCAGGTGGGGTGTACACCGGTTTGGATCCAATGCTTAGTTCTTCAGCCCAAACTACCTTGGTTGATGGAGGTAAGATTGCCATCTATAATCGTTCTACACTAAGCCGTAATGAGTATTTCCCTGGTGTATTGATGAATGCTGCCGAAGTAAGCTTCATTGCTTGTGAAGCATACTTGAAAGCAGGTAATAATGCTGCTGCCAAAACTGCATACAATGATGGTATTGCTAAATCTATCAAATTCTACTATGATTTGAGAGCACTTAGTAATAATAATGTAGCAGGTACTCTTACCCCAACTAATGATGCTGAAATTGCTGCTTATGCGGCTAAACCAGCAGTGAATTGGGACCTAGCCCTTACCGATAATGCTAAATTGCAATTAATTGCCACTCAAAAATGGATACATTATAGTGTTGTTCAACCGATTGAAAGCTGGTCTGAGATCAGACGATTGAATGGGCCAGTATTTAGTTTTGAAATGGATAACTCTAGCGCTCAAAAGCAACCTCCTTACAGATGGTTGTATGCAGCTAGTGAACAAACTTACAATACTGAAAACTACTCAACTGTAAGAGCAAAAGATAATTTAACAACCAAAATTTTCTGGGACGTTAATTAAAATTGCGAAAAGCTTCACAAACAATAATGGGTGTTAGTATACCTCCATGAAAATGGAGGTATTGCTTGCTCAAAGATTTTATTTTAAAACTAAGCTGGCTTGTAATATGTCAATTACAAGCCAGCTTAGTTTTAAATAAGAATTATTAGAACATATTAATTCATGTTATGATTCTTGAGGGATTAACTAATATTATTTTATAATGAAATTTCTAAATGCATTTATAATCAATAAAAAAAACATCTCCATTTTAATTGCATTCTCATTTATATCACTTTCCGGTTCTGCTCAAAGTCAATTTCCTTATAAGAATCCCAAGCTTTCCATTGATCAAAGAGTAAAAGACTTAATTTCCAGAATGACCGTTCAAGAGAAGTTTTGGCAATTATTTATGATTCCTGGTGATTTGGAGGAAGGAAATGAAAAATATAAGGCGGGTATTTTTGGATTTCAGGTAAGTACCAAAGGTAATAGTGATGCCGCTGGGCAGTTATTAAGTTATAGTTCTTCAGCAACAGCACTTGAAACAGCAAAAAAAATTAATTCTATTCAAAAATATTTTGTTGAAGAAACACGGTTAGGTATTCCAATTATAGCATTTGATGAAACATTGCATGGTTTGGTAAGGGAAGGAGCAACATCATTCCCTCAGTCTATTGCGCTTTCATCTACTTGGGATATAAAATTGATGGGGCAGGTGGCAACCGCCATTGCAAGAGAAACAAAAAGCCGAGGTATCAGGCAAATACTTTCACCTGTGGTTAATGTTGCTACTGATGTTCGCTGGGGGAGAGTGGAAGAGACTTATGGTGAAGATCCTTTTCTTTCGTCTGAGATGGGAGTAGCTTTTGTAACTCCGTTTGAAAAAATGGATGTAGTGACAACACCAAAGCATTTCTTAGCAAACAGTGGTGACGGAGGTCGTGATAGTTACCCAATTGATATTAATGAACGTTTATTGGAAGAAATTTATCTTCCTCCGTTTAAGGCTTGTTTCCAAAGAGGTGGTTCGCGTAGTGTGATGACTTCATATAACTCTTTAAACGGTAGTCCTTGCACTGCCAATAATTGGTTGTTAAATACCAAGCTAAAGCAACAAATGAATTTTAGTGGATTTATTATTTCTGATGCTTCAGCGGTAGGAGGAGCCAATGTTTTACATTTTACGGCTAAAGATTATCCAGAAGCTTCAGCCAACGCAATAAATAATGGACTAGATGTAATATTTCAAACAGCATATGATCATTACCAATTATTTATTCCACCCTTTTTAGATGGTCGAATAAATGAGAAAATTATTGATGAAGCCGTAAAGAGAGTATTGACTGTAAAGTTTCAATTAGGGCTTTTTGAACATCCATATGTCGATGAAAAGGAGGTTAGTAAATGGAATGGGAATCCACTTCACAAAGCTTTGTCAAAAGAAGCTGCATTGAAGTCTATTGTGTTGTTAAAAAATGAAAACAATCTTTTGCCATTACAAAAATCAACAAAGAAACTAGCTGTTATCGGCGTTGACGCAGTTGAAGCTCGGCTAGGAGGATATAGCGGTCCAGGTAATAGGAAAGTTAATATGCTTGACGGTATTAAAAATAAACTGGGAAAATCCGCTATGGTAACTTATGCTCCGGGATGTGGACGTTCGTCGGTTGAATGGGTTACAATACCTTCTGAAAATTTATCAGTAACTGTAAACGGGAAAAAGGAAAATGGTTTGTTGGGGGAATATTTTAATAACGTTAACATGACTGGTAAACCTGCTGTTACACGAATTGATAAGGAAATGAACTTCAGATGGACGTTGTATTCCCCACATCCTGATATTAATTATGATTTCTATTCTGTTAAATGGACAGGTAAATTAAAAGCTCCTGCTTCAGGTAAATTTAAAATTGGCCTAGATGGTAATGATGGCTATCGTCTTTATCTTAACGGAAAATTAGTAATAGATAATTGGAAAAATCAATCTTATCACACTCAATTAGTTGATTATTATTTTGAAGAAGGAAAAGAGTATGATATTAAGGTGGATTTTTTTGAGTCTTCAGGCTCTGTCTGGTTTAAACTTGTTTGGAATGTTGGCGTTGACAATGATTGGCAAAAGAAAATTGATGATGCAGTAACTGTAGCTAAAAACGCTGAAGCATCAGTTGTTGTCGTAGGTATTGAAGAAGGAGAATCTCTTGACAGAGCTTATTTAAGTTTACCTGGTCACCAGGAAGAAATGATAAATCAAATTGCTGCTACAGGAAAACCAGTCGCGGTGGTTTTAGTTGGTGGTAGTGCCATAACAATGACAAAATGGATTAATAATGTATCCTCTGTTATTGATGCATGGTATCCTGGTGAAGAAGGTGGAAATGCCATCGCGGATGTTTTATTTGGTGATTACAATCCTGCAGGACGTTTACCTATAACGTTTCCTATTGAGGAGGCCCAATTACCGTTAGTGTATAACCATAAGCCAACAGGTCGGACTGATGATTATCTAAACCTTACTGGGCAACCTCTTTTTCCATTTGGTTATGGGTTAAGTTATACCAAGTTTGAATATGGAAATTTAAAGTTTGATACAAAGAATATAGCTAAAGGCGAATCAACAAAAGTTCACTGTACCATTAAAAATATAGGATCACAAGCAGGTGATGAAGTAGTTCAATTATACGTTCGTGATTTGATCTCTTCAGTTGCGCGTCCAATAAAAGAATTAAAAGGATTTCAACGTATTTATCTAAAACCTGGCGAAGAAAAAGAGGTTTCATTTCAAATTACACCTGATTTATTGAAAATGCTAAATGAACATATGCAATGGGTAGTTGAACCCGGTGAGTTTAGAATTATGATTGGGGCCTCTTCAAAAGATATTAGGTTAAGAGATGTCATTACAGTTGTTAAGTAAACTGAATTGATTCTAATGAAAATGAACTCTTAGTCAATTAAATATACACACTTGATAATGTTTTTATTTGTTCATGTGTTAAAATAGCTTATTAATTAGGCAATCTGACAAAATTTATATTGGTCAATTCAACTTTCTTTGTAATAGTCAATTACTTAGAAAAAATGATTTAATCTTATTTAAAAATATATGAAGAAAAGTATACTGAGAATAGTGCTTTTGGCAATATTGATTTTGGCATCATCGAGTTCATTTGCTCAGGAAAAAGAATTTCCTTACAAATGGCCGGCTGATCCGTTAGTGAATAAAAACTTAAAGCAATGGCAGGATTGGAAGTTTGGAGTTATCATTCATTGGGGGCCATATAGTCAGTGGGGTGTAGTAGAAAGTTGGAGCCTTTGCCCTGAAGATGAGGATTGGTGTATTCGTAGGGGGCCTCATGCTCAAAGTTATGAGGAATATAAAAAGGCTTATGAGAATATCCGGACAGTTTTCAATCCTGTTCAGTTTAATCCCCAAAAATGGGCTGCTGCAGCAAAAAATGCCGGGATGAAATATGTGGTTTTTACCACAAAGCATCATGATGGTTTTTGCATGTACGACTCTAAATATACAGATTATAAGATAACCGATAAGGGAAGTGTATTTAGTAAGAACCCTAAAAGCAACATTGCCAAAGAAGTATTTACTGCATTCAGAAATCAGGGATTAGGAGTAGGTGCTTATTTCTCAAAACCCGATTGGCATAGTGAAAACTATTGGTGGCCATACTTCCCTCCATTAGATCGTAATGTGAATTATGATCCTGCAAAATATCCTGATCGATGGAAAAATTTCCAGCAATATACCTACAATCAGCTAGAAGAATTGACTTTGGATTATGGCAAATTGGATATTCTTTGGTTGGATGGGGGACAGGTGCGTCCTGCTGAATCATTAACAGAAGAAACAAAAGCTTGGTTAGGAAAAAAGCGCTGGATTCAAGATGTTAATATGAAGCGTATTGCTGAAATGGCTCGTAAAAATCAGCCGGGAATATTAATGGTCGACAGAACAGTTCATGGAGATTTTGAAAACTACCGTACACCAGAACAACAAATTCCGACTATCGTTCCAGCTTATCCTTGGGAAAGTTGCATCACTTTGGGAGACAGTTGGTACAGCACCGGGCCTAATGAGCGATACAAATCAGTTAACTGGGCCATTCACACTTTAATTGAAATAGTTGCTAAGGGCGGCAATCTATTATTGGGTGTTGGACCTGACAAATCAGGAGATTTAGTGCCAGAAGTTTATGAACGTTTAAAAGGTATAGGTGCATGGATGGAAATCAATAATGAGGGTATTTATGCTACAGAGCCAATTAGTCCTTATCAAGTTGATAAATGGAGATTCACAAAAAGTAAGCAGAATAACTATGCATATGCATTTTATTTAGCAGATGAAAAAGAATCGACAATTCCTACAGAAATCAACTTGCCTGCTATACAACCTTCTAATAATAGTGCAATCCATTTGTTAGGATATGATAAGCCTTTGAAATGGAAAAAGGGAACAAAAGGTACTTTGATTACAGTACCTACACAGGCAATTGCCAAACTTAAAGGACAACCGGCCTGGACATTCCGAGTTACCGTTAATGCAACAAAACAGAACTAATTGTTAATGAGGAAATTTATTACATCGTTGCTTGTTGTACTATTTGCCAGCATAACTACACTATTGTTTGCCAAGTCAGCGGACACTCTCCATGTAGTTACGCATAATAAAACAACAATAGTAACTGACCCAGCAAAAGGGTTTAAACCATATAGAAAATGGGGAGTCTTCCCAGCCGCAGAGTTGCCCATTAGAAAAATAACAATGCATGTAAGATTTGGCTGTCCCGATAGTTTGCGATGTGCTGATTGGGACTATATGGATCGTATAAGTATAGTTCGTAAAGGTGGTAAAAAAGGAGAGGAGCTGGATTTCGAAATTGGGCGAATGCTTACGCCATATGGTGGGGCGTTTGGGAAGGATTGGACGTTTAGCTGGGAAGTTGACGTTACAGATTTTAGCTTATTTTTACGTGATAGTGTTGAAGTAGAATATAAACACACCGGTTATGAGCCTAACAATGACAGAGGATGGGCAGTAACTATCGACTTTGAGATTGTAAAGGGGAAGCCGGTTTTAGAGCCAATTTCTATTCAGAAGATTTACGATGATTCATTCAGCTATGGAGATGCAAATAATCCAATAAATAAGGCATTAAAACCAGTGTCATTCACTGCTAATGAAAATGCTGCTTTTGCCCGTTTGAGAATTGTTCAAACCGGCCATGGTATGGATGAACCTGATAACTGTGCGGAGTTTTGCAATAAATACCGGGAGTTGTGGTTCGATGGTAAATTGATTGATAAGCGCTCAATCTGGAAAAAATGCGGTGATAACCCTTTGTATCCCCAAGCTGGCACATGGGTAATTGATAGGGCTTATTGGTGTCCTGGTAACCTTATGCAACCAGATTTGTTTGATCTGATTGTTCATCCAGGTAGCCAACATACTGTTAAAGCAAGTATGCAAAACTATATTTCGTCAAAACCTAGTGCCAATGAGGTAATTAGTGCTTATTTGATTCAATACAAAAAGCCAAGTATACAAAACGATATTGCCTTAGAAGATGTAATAGCTCCATCTTCTAAAGCAATTTATAAACGTCAAAATCCGGTAGGAGCAAACCCTCAAATAGTTGTTAAAAATGTTGGATCGAATAAAATTGAAAGTTTGCTGATTCAATATGGTACAGTTGGTTTTTCTAAAAAACAGTTTGAATGGAAAGGCGCTATTGCCCCAGGAAAAATGGAAACCATAACTCTGCCTGGCTTAATTGAGTCTCAAAACGGAGCAAATCAATTTAAAGCAGAAGTGGTTAAAACCAACGGTAAAAAAGATGGATATGTTGCAGACAATAGCCTGAAGGTGCCTTTTAATGGGGTGCCTGTTCATGATAATTCCGTAGTATTTTATTTTTTAACGAATAATCAGCCCGAGCATAATGCCTATATTTTATTCAACAGTGAAGGTAAAACTGTTAAGGAGCGAAAGCTGGGGACATTAAAAGCTAATACAATTTATAGAGATACTATAAAGTTGGCTGAAGGTGCATATACCTTAGCCCTTATTGATACAGCAGGTGATGGCTTGGAGTTTTGGTTTAATGGCAAAGGAGGCTGGGGAGTTGCTCGTTTGATGAATTTAAAAGATGAAATGCTAAAAGCATTTGAATCTGATTGCGGATCGGGTTGGTTATATAATTTTAAGGTTGGATCTAACCCTGATGCTATTAACACTGATCAAGCTACAATTGGCTTGTATCCAACCAGAACTAAAGATAAAACTACACTTGACTACTTTGCAAACAAAGCAGATGACGTATTAGTGCAATTATTGACTGATCCTGAAGGCAAAATTGTAGAGGAACACCGTTATCAACAGTTTAAAGAAGGTTTATTTAATTATGATTTAAGTAGATATCCTAAAGGGAGATTTTATCTTAAGGTAATTGTAAATGGACAAGAACGGTTTAAAAAACGTGTTCGTTTAAAGGAATAAGTTTTTTATCATAAAAAAGGAAAAGGCTGCTTTATAAATGTAGAGCAGCCCTTTGCTATTTATTAGCTCATTTTGTTCTTACGCTACATTTTCAACGCTACGCAAGTCTACAGGAACAACTCTTGAAATACCTTGTTCAACCATGGTTACTCCATAAATAATATCGGTGCTGGCAATTGTGCGTTTATTATGTGAAACAATTATGAATTGCGACTGATCTGAAAATTTACGAATGATATTATTGAATTTATCAATGTTGGTATCATCCAATGGCGCGTCAACCTCATCGAAAATACAGAAAGGCGCAGGTTTTAACAGATAAAGAGAAAACAGAATGGCCGTGGCCGTAAGTGTTTTTTCCCCTCCCGATAATTGGTTAATTGTTAATGGACGTTTTCCCTTAGGACGTGCAATAATGTCGATGTCAGACTCCAAAGGATCATTAGGATCTACCAATACCAAATCACAAGAATCTTCTTCATTAAATAAAGAGCGGAAAACCTTTTGGAAATTATCTCGGATTTGAGTAAAAGCTTCAAAGAACTGTGTTTTTGCTGTTCCGTCAATTTCATTGATGGTATCCATTAGCGAATTTTTAGCATCCAATAAATCTTGCTTTTGAGTAATAATGAACAAATAACGTTCATTCATTTCATTGTATGCCTCCATCGCCATTGGGTTAATGGTACCGAAATTATCTAGTTGGTTTTTAATTTTGTCAGTTTTCTGTTTCAGCTCATCTTCGGTTTCTTCAGGGAGCGCTTGTTCCATCAAATCATCAATTTCAATATTGAATTCAACAGACAAGCGTTCTTTAAGAGCATTCATGTCAATCATTAAATGCGTTTTCTTATCACGTAATTGATTAACCAAAGCTTCTGTATTATCTTTTTTTCGTCGAAGCTCATTTAATAATGATTCTAGGTCGTTAATCTTGCCCTTTGATTTATAATATTCTTCTTCTGCTTCAGTCAAGGCTTTTTCCAAAGCATCTTTCTGCTCATACATAGCCAAAAGATTCTCATCTCCTTCATCTGTATTTTGCAGTAGTTCGGAAATTTTAAGTTTAGCCTCAGCTAATTCAGTTTGGTTTTTCTCAATACGTTCGCTAGCGACCTTTGATTGACTGTTTTTATATTCAATATCTTTCAGAATTACTGAAAGCTTGTTTTGTTGTTGATGGAATGCAATGTTTTGGTTATTGAAATTGCTAGAATATTTGGTTACACTTTCAGAAATGATGTTGAATTCATATTGAAGGGTATTTAAGCGTTTTAAAGTTTCTTCTTTTTGAACAGTTAACTCTTCAACTTGCGGATTTATTTCTGCCAATTGCTTACGGTAACTGTTAATTTTCTGTTCAATATCTTCTTTTCGAAGGTTGGAGTTACTGATGAAATTTTTATGTTGCTCCTGGCGAGCTTCAAGTGTAACAAGTTCATTGTTCAGCTTATTCAGCTCTTGTCTTAATTGTGCTATTACAGCTGATTTGGTACTTGCTTTAAAACGTTGTAAATCTTCAGTCAGCAACTCGGTTTTGCCTTTTAATTCTGTAATCAGTGCCTGAAGTTTGGTAATTTCCTTTTGAAGTACTTCAAGGTTTTTAGCTCGGCCGATACGTTTTCCTTCAAACAGTCCAACGGACCCTCCAGCCATGCTAAAGCGAGTTTTAGAATACTTACCAGATTTGCTCAGAATAACATACTCACTATTAGCATTTGTCTTTATGGTATTTTCTTCATCCTTTTCAGCCAAGAAAACATTGTTCAGTAAAAAAGTACAAAGCTTTTGGTACTTTTCTTCTGATTCAATGATAGAAAGTGCTGAAAGGCAGTTTTCAGGTGTAAAAAGGTTTTCATTAGCGTCAAAGCTGTTGAATGAATCCAGGATGAAGAAGTTTGCACGACCTCTTGCTGCATCACTTAATAATTTAATTGCAGCCAAAGCCTCATCATGGTTCTGTACCACATAATAATTCATATAAGGCTCCAAATAATTCTCAATGGCAATACGATAATCTTCCTTACAAAAGAAAACATCGGACAACAACGGAGCATTTTTAGCCCAACTTGCATTTTTACGCAAAAACTTGATAGATTCAGGGTAACCTTCCAGGTTATCAACCAAACTTTTGGTTAGATTGTATTCGTTTTGCTTGGCATCTAAAGTACGACCCTCCTGTGAGATCTTATCCTTTGTTGTCTGCAGTTCTGCTTCTGTTTCAACAATACGTTGCTGCAAAGCTTCTTCTTCCGCTATGGCTTTATTCAGTTCTTCTTCTTTTCCAACGTAAGCCTCATTGGTTCGTTTTATAGCAGCGTTAAACTCATCAAGCTCTTGCTGTTTTTGCTGGGTTTCACCTTCGTTGCGATTTAATTCCTGTTGAAGAGATTCGAATTGAATTTCTAGGATATCCCGCTCTTTTTCAATCTTATAAATATCGTCTTGTAAGCCTCTGCTTTTAGTGGTTAGACTATCAACTTGGGTTTTTAATTCTGTTTGTTCAGTTTTTTTATCTTCAAGTTCAAATTTTAAATCTTCCAAAATCCGTTGAATGGTATTAAGACTTTCTTGTTCAGTAGCCCTGCTTTCCTCCAACTGCATTAAGATTTCTTTTGCTCCTTCCAACCAGTTTTTATCGTTAACCAATTCAGCTGATAAACGACCTTCTTTTTCCTGTAGGTATTTAAGTTGCTCGTTTTTAACTTTCTTTTCGTTTTCGTATTGTCGGATGCCGTTTATATAATCATTGGTCGCTTTTTGTTGAACTGAAAGGTTTTTCTCTTTTACTAAAGTTTCCGTTTTTTCAGCCTGAACAACTGCTTCCACCTTATCGCTTTCTGCTTGAAAGGCCATACGTTGATCATTATGACTGATTTCTTGCCGTTCAATTTCTTCAAGCGATGATTTAAATGATTGGATGCGGAAGGTGGCCAATTGTGTGCTAACCTCCTTGTATTGATCCTTTAGGCGATAATATCGCTCGGTTTTTTTTGCCTGAGTTTCTAGTGTTTTTAATTGTTTTTCAATTTCAAATAAGATATCCTCTACCCGGTTTAAGTCTGCCTCTGTATCTTTTAGTTTATTGAAAGTCTGTTTTTTACGGATTTTATATTTAGAAATACCTGAAGCTTCTTCAAATAAGTTACGACGAGATCCATCCTTATTATTCAGCATCTCTTCAATCATCTTTAACTCAATAATTGAATAAGAGTCAGGACCGATGCCTGTATCCAAAAATAAATCAGTAATATCTTTTAAACGGCAGGTTACATCGTTTAAACGATACTCACTTTCGCCGGTACGATACAGTTTTCGTGTTATGGTTACTGTACTGAAATCCGTGGGAAGGATATTTTTAGTATTATCAAACGTCAACGATACCTCAGCTAAATTGCTTGGTTTACGAGTACGTGAGCCATTGAAAATAATATTCTCCATTTTGTCTGATCGCAGGTATTTGGCACTTTGTTCACCTAATACCCAACGAATGGCATCCACTACGTTTGATTTTCCACAACCATTAGGTCCTACAATGGCTGTTACACCTTCGTCGAAATTGATTGTTATTTTATCTCCAAAACTCTTAAATCCCCGTACTTCAAGCTTGGTTAACTTCATGCAAATTTTATCGTTTAATAGCTAGTTGTGAGTGACTAACGGCTAATATTTTGATAGATAGTTTGTTGTATCTTTCAATTAATTGTTGTCGAACACTGAAAACTAAATTGAGGTGCGAATTTAACATAATGTTTTTGTGCACTCAAAGGGTTTAAATATATTTACTAAATCATTTTTAGTAGAATTTTTTTATACACATCACTAATGGATCAGTTCAAGGAGTTTTTACCATTTGTTGTTTTTGCCGTTATAGCTTTATTGCGTGTTTGGAATGAGTTTAATAAAAACAAAAAAAAGGAACAAACAATCACTCAGTCAGCACCTACCAAACAAAGTAAAACTACTTGGTCTAGTCCTTCTGGACAACCTTCCAATAAACAAACCTCTTCAAATCCTTCTCAAACAGTTGGCCCGCCGCCTTTAAAGAGATCTCCATTTGAAGTAATAATGAAAGAGTTTATAGATATGCCTCAACCTAGAATGGAACAACCTGTTGAGCCCAAACATAAGCAAGAGTATAGAGAGCCAAAGCATCAAAAACCAGTTATAAAAGTTGAAACAGGAGAAGTGGCACCATTAAAAGTCCGTACCACTGATCTTAGGAACGTTGAAGATATGCCTGAAGAGGTGCTTCGTGCTAAAGCCGTTCACGAAAAGCATCTGCATAAGTTTGAACGTTTTGAAAACTACCTTGAACATGAGGATTCAATTGACTTTGACCTTAGAGATGCCGTTATTAAATCAACAATTTTAGAGCGCTATCATTACTAATGGTGCTTAGTTTCAACTTTAGCACTCTACACAAAATACCAGACTTGGTATTAAAACAACTGTAAACTCTTTGCGTTTATACTTCATTTGTAGTTCGGAAGACTTATTTAAGTAAATTGAACTATGAAATAGATTCATTTTTCTAATCAAAAAATACATGGAGTACAAAAAACTAGGAAAATCAGGTTTACAGGTAAGTGCATTATCGTTTGGTACCTGGATTACTTTTGGAAAACAAATTGAAGATAAAACAGCTGATTCATTGATCAGTACAGCCTATGAAAACGGTATAAATTTTTTTGACGGTGCTGAAATTTATGCTCGTGGAAAAGCAGAAGAGGTATTGGGAAGAATCTTAAAATCAAAGAGCTGGCCTCGTAGTTCCTATCTTGTTTCGAGTAAGGTTTTCTTTGGCTGGGAACAAGATTTACCCAATCAACGAGGATTGTCCCGTAAACATATTTTTGAAGCCTGTGAGGCAGCACTGAAACGGTTACAGGTTGATTATCTGGATTTATTTTTTTGTCACCGTCCTGATAAAAATACTCCTATAGAAGAAACCGTCCTGGCTATGAATACATTGATACAGCAGGGGAAGATATTATATTGGGGAACATCAGAATGGAGTGGTGTTGAAATTGCTTTAGCGCATTATTACGCGGCTAAAAATGGTTTAATAGGTCCTTTAATGGAACAACCACAGTACAACATGTTTGAGCGAGAGAAAATGGAAAAAGAATATCAGTTGTTGTTCCGTGATTTTGGTATGGGCACTACCATTTGGTCTCCACTAGCATCAGGTTTGTTATCGGGAAAATATAATAATGAAAATCCTCAGGATACCCGTTTGTTTATTGAAGGTTTAGATTGGCTGAAAAATCGCACATTGGCGAAGGAGCGGGTAGAAAAAGTTAAGCGTTTAAGCCAGCTAGCTAAAAAGCTTGATATTCCAATGGCTCAACTTGGATTGGCTTGGTGTTTGAAAAATCCTAATGTCAGCACGGTTATACTTGGAGCATCAAAAGTAGAGCAGTTAAAACAAAATTTAGGAGCCTTGGAAGTTGTTCCTAAACTGACAGAGAAGGTTATGAATAGTATCGAGAATATTTTAAGAAATAAGCCTGTTCTGTCAGAATATTAATCAATTTATAATAGGATTCTAGAACTAACTTTCAATTTCAAATTGTTGAAAGTTAGTTTTTAAGATGGTTATTTTATTAACTCGAAAACCAAAAATTGTGTTTTTTGAATAGTGCTAAAATTATTGTCAGAAACCAATAAAATTGTTTTATTTCCGTTGGGTAAGTTGGGACCGAAACAAATTCCTTCCACATTATCTACTTCAGATTTAAGTTTCGATAGATTATAAACGAGCTGTTTTGCTACAGGTTTAAATTGTGCATTTGCCAGTGAAGGCATATTGATGACATTTGTCGCATTTTGTAAATCAACCTCAAATACTCTGATTGAGTTTGATGGAGTTGCACCAATTGCAAATGATCGTTCCATTACATATAACTTGTTTTCTGAAATAGCTAATAATTCAGCTACTCCATTAATTTTAAAGCCATTAGGATTTAAAGGAGCAGCATGAACCTTATCTAATTTATAAGCATATTGGGCTAAGATTTCTTTGGTTGTACGCTTTATTTTGGTAATACGAACATAAGATTCAGTCTCATTAAAATCTGCTGGCGGTCCATCCTGAAAAAGAGGTTCCTCATTGACAATATAAATAAACTGTTCATCCGGGGTTAACGCTAAACTTTCAACTGATCCATTTTGCCGCATTCCCAATTCCTTTTTTTGCATATTATAGTTTTCCGGAATAGGTAAATCAGATAGATAATTCCCATCTGTTTTCGTCTCTCTTAACCAAGGATTTATTAATAAAGTATCATCTTCGTCTATTTTTCGATCTCCCTCACTTGTCCAAAGTAGTGTGTTTGTTGCATTTACATAGCGAATTGATTCGGGGTCAGGTACATTGGTTTTGTCTTGATTCTTACTTGGGTACAAATTTCCATTAGGCTGTCTTAAATAGGAAACTCCGTTAATTTTGACACTATCAAATGAATTTGCAGTAAAATGAAGTTTAAAAGTATAAAATCGTGCAGGAGCCAGTTCTGATCTATCATCAGAAATTACATAGTATTGATTAGTTAAAGGATTAAAGTCTATACCTGATAGTCCGCCAACAGGGGTACTTTGAAACATGAAATCGGTAGGCAGAATTTGCTCACCAATAAAGCGCCAGTTTTGAAATGAACTATCCGAAGTAGCCATAGCTCCGGTATAAATATTTTTTTTACATGAGGCTAAAAGGCCTATAAAACTAATGAAAATAAAGGTTAACAGAATTAAACCAGTGTTTTTTTTCATGAATAAGAGTCATATTGTCTATTGATTACAGTACGTAAAAATACATGACTGTTTCATTAGAATATACAAATAATTGTTAAGATTAAGTTGTTTGCTTTAAACAAAAAATACGAATGAATGTTCATTCAATTGTAGATAAATTAAATTTGACAAGCTTTAATTATACTTTATGACAGAATATTCGATACCCATTAGTGTTCGTTGGGCTGACTTAGACCCAAATTTACATGTGAGACATTCTGTATATTACGATTTCGGAGCACAGGTTCGTACTTATTTCCTCTCTGAAAATGGAGTGACCCCACTTGTAATGATTCAGAATAATTTTGGACCGGTTCTATTTAGAGAAGAAGCTGTATTTAAAAGAGAAATACGTTTTGGAGATCAACTTTTAATTAATATAAAATTATTAAAGTTGAAAAGAGATTTTTCTAGGTATTCCATCTTACATGAATTAGTAAAAGATGATGGGAAGGTGTGTGCTACAATTGTGGTTGATGGGGCATGGATGGATACTAAAATACGAAAATTGATAACTCCACCGGCAATTGCCACAAATATGATTGATGTTATGCCTAAAGCTGAAAACTTTGAGTGGATGGATTAATTGAAAGCGTTTTTAAATAGCTGTTATCAGATAGCAAAAAGTCAAAAGCGGAATTGATGACACTTACCAATTCCGCTTTTCCATTTTCTATATATCTGCTTTACGCAGTTGGCTTTTGTGGATCTGTAACCAGGTAATTATGAGGCTGTGTTTTACTTTGCTTAATCAATAATAAAATACCCACAATCACAAACGGAACGCTTAGCCATTGTCCCATGTTTAAAGACATTCCTTTTTCAAACTCAACTTGTTCAGCTTTGAGGTATTCGATAAAGAAGCGGAATGCAAATAAGAAGATAAGGAAATAGGAAAAAATAATTCCGGTCTTAAGTTGGGTTACATATTTGTTGTAATACCAAAGAAGAAACAGAAACAATGCTATACAAAACAATGCTTCATAAATTTGTGTCGGATGACGAGGGGCTGCATTGGGACCGTCAGCCATAACAAAACGGAAAGCCCAGGGTACATCTGTAACCTTACCGTAAATCTCTGAATTGAATAAATTTCCCAATCGAATACAAGCGCCTCCTAATGCAACAACAATTACAATTCGGTCTAAAATCCATAAGTAAGGGCGTTTTGAGACATTTTTTGAAAAGAAATAAAGTCCAAGCAATATACCGATTGCCGCTCCATGGCTAGCCAATCCGCCTTCCCAAATCATTAAAATTTTAAGAGGATGTTTTAAATAATATTCAGGCTCATAAAATAAACAATGTCCTAAACGAGCTCCCAGTACTGTTGAAACCACCATATACATGGTTAATCGATCAAGTACCTCATCCTTAATTCCTTCTTTTCTGAATATCTTTTGCATGATGAAATAGCCTATTGCAAAGCCAGATGCAAACAATAAACCATACCAACGCAATACAATAGGGCCAATTGAGAATATCTCTCTGCTTACATCCCAAGTTATGAAATTCAACATTAATGCAGTTTTTAAAATTCGGCCTAAATTATAAAAAATTAGAGAGTATCATTCTTTCTGGGTATCAAAATAAAGTCTAAAGAATTTCAAATGAAGTTTAGGCTACTGTTTATGAGTTGAATAAGCAGCATATAAGGGTAATTTTTCCGTTACCTCTCAATAATCCATTATATCAAGTGTTAAATTGGTGTATGAAATCAGTTTTGGTCACCTTCATTATATTGCTTCAAACCTGTTTTGCTTCAGCTCAACAAGTAAAACCTGTCAAAGTCAACGAACTAAATCAAAGGATTTCCGGGGGTAAGGACACTACTTTTGTTATTAATTTTTGGGCTACCTGGTGCGCACCCTGCGTTAAAGAAATTCCGCATTTCGCTGAATTACAAAAAGAGTTTAAAACAGAAAAATTGAAAGTGATTTTGGTAAGCATGGACTTTAAATCGAAGCTTGAATCAATAGTGATTCCTTTTGTTCAGCAAAAAAATATTCCACTTGAAATTTTTTTGCTTGACGAAAAGGATCAGGGGGTAGCAATTGATAAAATAGATCCAACCTGGTCAGGAGCATTACCGGCCACCTTAATTGTTAACAATAGCAAGTCGGTTCGTAATTTCTATGAGCGTGACTTTACTTATGATGAATTAAAGCATACTTATCTCACCATTAAAAATTAAGATCATGAAAAAACTGATTATTCTAACCTGTATAGCATTATTCAGCTTTACTGCTTTTGCTCAAGGCTACAAGGTTGGCGACAAAGCCACTGATTTCAAATTAAAAAATGTAAATGGGAAAACGGTATCTATGGCTGATTATAAATCAGCTAAAGGCTTTATTGTAGTGTTTACTTGTAATCATTGTCCATATGCAAAAGCTTATGAAGCCAGAATTATTGAGCTGGATAAAAAATTTGCTTCTAAAGGGTATCCGGTGATAGCAATCAATCCAAATGATGCAACGGCTTATCCTGAAGATTCATTTGATAATATGAAGAAGCGTTCAACTGAAAAGAAATATACTTTTCCTTATCTCTTAGACGATTCTCAGGCAATTGCCAGAGCTTATGGTGCAACCAAAACACCTCATGTTTTTGTTTTAAGCAAAACATCAGGTGGTGGTATAGTTGAATACATTGGTGCAATAGACAATGATACTGAGGGTTCTGACGAATCAAAAGTTAAGTATGTTGAAAATGCTGTTAACGCTTTATTAACTAATAAAAAACCAGAAACTACACTTACTAAAGCTGTTGGCTGCGGTATAAAATGGAAATCGATTTAGTTTATATGTTAATTAAACTATCCGTTTCAAACTAGTAAACCTGAAAAAAGTTTTATCTTTGGGTCCCGGACAAACCGGGATCTTTTTTTTCTTCAAGTCCATTAATAGCACGTCTTTTTCTGTTACAATGAATTTAAAATTAAAACGTCCTCTCGCTTTCTTTGATCTTGAAACCACTGGAGTAAATGTTGCATCCGATCGCATTGTAGAAATTGCAATTTTGAAGGTGATGCCAAATGGCTCTATTGAAATGAAAACTCGGAGAGTTAACCCTGAAATGACAATTCCAATAGAATCTTCGCTAATTCATGGAATTTATGATGAGGATGTTAAAGATGAACCAACATTTAAGCAGGTTGCTAAAAGTTTAGCTCAATTTTTAGAAAACGCCGATTTAGGCGGTTATAATTCTAATAAGTTTGATGTTCCGCTTTTAATGGAAGAGTTTTTACGGGCAGGAGTGGAGTTTGATATTGAAGGGCGTAAGCTGGTAGATGTTCAGAACATTTTTCACCAAATGGAGCAGCGAACCTTAAAGGCTGCTTATAAATTCTATTGTGGTAAGGAAATAGAGAATCATCATTCCGCCGAAGCTGACATTAAAGCTACCTATGAGGTTCTTTTGGCTCAGCTTGTGAAATATAAAGATGTAGAATATGAAGATAAAGCGGGAAATAAATCTATTCCTGTAGTTAACGATGTTGATGCACTACACAAATTTACATATGTGCGTGATGTGGTTGACTTTGCTGGAAGAATGATTTATGATGAGCAAGGAAAAGAAGTATTCAATTTTGGGAAACATAAAGGCAAACGTGTAGATGATGTCTTCTCGTTTGAACCTACTTATTATGATTGGATGATGAATGGAGATTTTCCGTTGTACACCAAGAAAAAACTTACTGAGATACGACTGAGAAACGCATTTAAGAAAAATAAATAGTTAAAGCAAAAGGCTCATTGTAACACACTTTGAGCCTTTTGTTTTATGTAGTAATTAATTTCTAAAGGTTAATTAGGAAGCTTTTCAAAAATATTCATAATTAGTTCTTCATTGATTGGCTTAATGTAAAAGCCTGCAACATCTGAATATTGCTTGGCCTTTATCTGATCTTCTTCTTGTATTGAAGATGTTATCAGGAAAATTGGGATTTTTTTGTTAATCCAAGGGCTTAATTTTTGGAATTCATCTAAAAAACTCCATCCATCCATTATTGGCATATTAATATCAAGCATAATTAAATCGGGGAGTTGCCCGCTGTCATCGGTAGAATTTTTTAAGTATTCTAAGGCTGTATTGGCATCAGCGAATATTTGGGTGTTTTTAGCCAGAGAACGGGCCTTAGCATAAGTTTTTATGATAAATTGGCAAATTCTGTCGTCGTCAATGATGCATAAGTTGTCAATGATTTTCATGGTAATTAAAGATGAGCGTGAATTTTATTCCGAAAGTTTCATTACTTTCTGCAAATATTTTACCACCCATTGCTTCAACATGTTTTTTAGTTAGAAATAACCCTACTCCTTTGGCATCTTTATTTTCATGAAATGTCTTGTGAAGACCAAATAAATTCCTCGAGTTACGTTCAAGATTTATCCCTTTTCCATTGTCAGAAATCTCCATAATTTCCAGATTATCACGTGAGTAAGTTCTTAATTTAATTATTAATTTTCGTTCATCGGAGCGATATTTTAATGAATTGGACAGCAAGTTTTGTAAGATACTTTTCATGTAAGAACCTGAATATTCAATCTCTTCTAGCTCGAAATCGGTGGTTAAATCAAAATCAAAATCCTTCACTTTTCCCAAAAGATTCACTAAAACTGCATTGAAAATTTCCCTAAATCGAATCCGTTCTTTTTTTAATTCTGATCTTTCTTTTATATCCAGTGCTGTTCCAATAGTATTAATGGTATCTAAAAGACTATACGTTAAATTTCTAAATTGTTCTGAAAATACATCAATTTGTTCTTTTGAATCAACAACACCTGAATCATTTAATTCGAGCAATCCGATCATGCTGCCAACGGGAGCCCGCAAGTTATGTGAAATTAAATAAGCGAATTCATTTAGTTGCTCGTTTTGATATTTGAGTTTGGAGATCAGGTTCTCCTTAATTTTTATCTGTTCCTCCAGTTCTGAGAGTGCTTTTTTCTGGGAGTCAATATTTCTAACCAGGACTAGGTAATATTCAAATACATCATCTTCATTGAATTTAGCTTGTGATGCTATCTCTACCCAGATTCTTGTTCCATTCTTTTGCAATAGCTCTTTTTCATAGGTAAAGTGGGATTTTTCCTTGTTTAGCAATTTTTCATAGTGGCTTATTGTTAGTTCTTTATATTCAGGAGCCGAAAACTCCTCCCAATAAGTACCCACCAATTCCCGACGAGTGTATCCTAGTATATCAGCAAATTGTTGATTTAATTCAAGCAAATAGCCATGTCGAGAGAAGGCAACACCTATTAATTGGGTGTTAAATAATGTATTTAACTTATTGTCTTCCCAGACCGATTTGTTAAAAAGAGCTTTAGATGACTTCATGTTTCCAATAAATTAGTTTCAATTTAGTCAAACTAAAGCAATAAGTATACAAAATTAGTAGAGTATTGTTGATAAAAACGTTTATGTGTATTAATTGCTGTAAATCAATGTATTAAATTTTTAAAAAAACTAGTTGGATGGGTTATTCTTGGTAGTTGGTTAGAAAGTCTATATTCCGTTGTAAACCTGAAAGTTTGGTGCGTTTTACTGCTGATTTTTTAAATACTTTTTTAAAAAGCTCATCAGTAATTTCAAGCCAATCATTTTTTTTTAGACCTAAAAGATCAGGATGAGGATTAAATGCTGGTTCACTGTGAGTTACTGAAAATCTGTTCCATGGACACACATCTTGGCAAACATCGCAACCGAACATCCAATTATCCATCTTTCCTTTAAATTCAGAAGGAATTTCATTCTTAAGCTCGATTGTTAGGTATGAAATACATTTACTACCATCTACAATATACGAAGAAGTTATGGCCTGAGTAGGGCAAGCATCAATGCATCGGGTACACCGCCCACAATGATCGGCAATAGGATGGTCATATTCAAAATCAAGGTCAACAACGAGTTCAGCCAAAAAGAAAAAGGAACCGCGCTTTTTGCTTAAGATATTACTGTGTTTTCCCATCCAGCCTAAGCCGGCTTTTTGAGCCCAAGCTTTATCCATTATAGGCGCTGAGTCAACAAAAGCTCGTCCATTTACTTCCCCTATGTTTTCGTTTATAAAGTGAAGTAGCTCTTTCAATTTATCTTTAATTACAAAATGATAATCAGTGCCATATGCATATTTAGAGATTTTAGGAGCTTCAAGATCCGTTTGTGCCGTATCATTAAAATAATTGAGAGAGAGGGAAATGACCGATTTGGCGCCTTCAACAAGCTTTCTAGGGTCAAGTCGCATGTCAAAATAGTTTTCCATATATTTCATTTCGCCATGTTTGCCCTGACTTAGCCAGGCCTCTAACCGAGGAGCCTCGGTCTCCAGAAATTCGGCCTTGGCCATACCGCAATGCAAAAAGCCCAAACGTTTCGCCTCAGCTTTTATTAATTGCGTATATTTTTCCTTCAATGTCATTTCTGCACAAAAATAATGATGTTTTATAAACCGCCCTCAAAACTTTTGCACGAGAAATGAAAAATAGTTTGAAAATGATTTTTTTAGTTTTTATATTTTCATTGTAATTGTAATTAGGGAGGAGGGAGGTGTATAGAAACATCAGGCCGATTTAGCTCAGCAGGTAGAGCGTCTCATTCGTAACGAGAAGGTCGCAGGTTCGAAACCCGTAATCGGCTCAAAAAGCTTCATTTAAAGAAATGTAAAAACCGGAAGATCGTTTTTCTCCCATGTTTTTATTTCCAACACCGTAATCAAACCTTAGGGTCATACGCGAGTGCGGTTCAAACATGTACCTAAAACCTCCGCCATAATTGGGTTTGAAATCATTAAAACTAAAATCACCGTTATCAAATACTAAGCCTGTTCCAATAAATCCGGCAAAGCTCAAACGTGATAACGAAAACCAACCATGGTCTTTTTGTTTCCCCCATGGTCTATATCGAAACTCTCCCTGGGTGGCAAGCATGTTTTTATCTCGAAATCTACCCGTATAATATCCGCGTAAGATCTGATCTCCACCAATATATGGCAAATAATAAAATGGAGCTTCATCTCCTTGGGTGGTTTGATAAACTAAATGAAAGCCTAAAACTTTGGTTTTATCCAAGCTAATGAGATGTCTTGCATCTAAATTAATCATGCTAAAATGGTATCCGCTAACACCCAAACTTGTCCATCCAACTAGCTGTAAAAAGCTCCCTTGAGTCGTTGAGTTTTCATAGTTTCTATCATCATAAGCGCCACCAATGCCAATTGACATACTTGTACCTCCTTGTTTACCATTGAAATCTCCAGTAGTAAATATTCCTGTCGTATCATCGGGTTTGTAAGTATCATCCTGAAGCCAAAGCCCGATACCTCCATACAGATTTTTACGAAGCTTATGTTTAGCCATACCAGTAAACTTATACCTTGTTGACACAATTAGGTCTTCATCGCTTTGCTTTGTGTCGTTTCCAATTCCGTAGAAAAAAAATGGAAAGTCAGTATAACTAGCAAAACTATTAATATTCAACTTGTTTAGTTTTGTCCAAATACTACCCTGCAAAATTATTTGTGTCTGTTTTTTAGCAGTCCACATGTTAAAACTGTAAGCATAAGAATTACGTGTGGTAGTTGGATCAGGGGCTAGAAAAAAGGTATATATGACGCCTACCCCGTATTGAAATCCTGTTTCTGGTGCGTTGCCAATAACCGGAAAAGGAACCAATTGATTTTTGGGTTTTCCAATACTATCAACTTGTTGAGAAAATGCTGGCCCAACAAGCATGCTAAAAAATAAACAATGAAAGCAAGCTTGATAAATGTGTCTCATCAGATCTTATGTTATCATAAGATAAGTTTTTTAACACAAAAATCAGAAGCGGGAGCAAAATTACCTTGTTAGTATACTCTCTTGTCTAATTTTTTTCTGCAGTTCTATAATGCCGCCTATTAATGCTTCCGGACGTGGAGGGCAACCTTGAACATATACATCAACAGGGATAATGCGGTCAACGCCTTTTACCACGTGATATCCATGCTCCCAATAGGGCCCGCCACAATTTGAACATGAGCCCATTGAAATTACATAACGTGGTTCCGGCATTTGTTCATAGAGGCGCTTTATTCGCTCGGCCATTTTAAAAGTTACCGTTCCGGCAACTATCATAACATCGGCTTGGCGTGGAGAGGGACGGGGAAAAACCCCTAAGCGATCCAAATCATAATTGGCAGCCATCGAACCCATCATTTCAATAGCGCAACAAGCTAAACCAAAACTAACTGGCCATAGCGAAGACAAACGAGCCCAATTAAGCAAATCATCGAGCTTGGTTATAACAACACCATTACTTTCAACCTTATTTATTAATTGTTCCATTAGTGTTAACGCTATTCTTATTCTTTGGGTTGATCTTCAGTTTTATTAATTAAAGCTGCTTTAAAGCGAGGTTTGTACCCTGTGGCAGGTTTAACTTCATTTTGTTTTTCTTCCTTTTCGGCAATTTCTGAAGAAAGATCTTTCTTTATTTTTGGTAAATCATCCTTAGTTGAGGTGGTTGAATCAGAAGCATCATTTTCCGCTGCTTTTATTACAAGCTGTGGTTTAAATTTGGGTTTATATGGTGCCGCATTTACAACTTCTTCATTGTTTGCCGAAGATTCATCCTTTGCATTGGTACTACTTTCCCTATTTTCTTCAGTTTGTTCTTTTTTTAATAACTGAGGCTTGAACTTGGGTTTATAAGCAACTTTCTCCTTTTCAGTTTCATTAGTCGCCATTTCATTATCGGTATTACCTTGTTCATTGGTTACTTCATCAGGTTCTTTAGCAACAACTCTTGGTTTAAATTTAGGTGTATAAGCAGGCTTAGCTTCAACATTAGCAGATTGCCCATCATTTGAAGTGTTGGTGTCTTCTACTGATTTCTTTGCCAGTTGTGGTTTAAATTTAGGTTTGTACGCTTCTTTTTCCTCTATTGGTGAATCTTTAAATTCACTTATAAGATTCAAATTTTCAGTTTCATTGTTTGCTGACGTAGCTGTTTTAGGTTTGAATTTAGGTTTATAGGAACCTATGCCATTTTCTGAAGATTCTGCTACAGTAGCTTCCTTTGCCTGTTTTTCTTCTACAGCCAGTTTGTTCAGTACATTTTCTTCCGTATCAATTAAATTCCACTTAAAAGGTTTTACCTTGTAAGCTTGGTTGTTTATATTTTGATATAGTTGTATGGGTACTTTTGACTCAACAACAGGGATGATGGGTTCAGGTTTAATCCATTCCAAGTCTCCTTTTTTCCATACATAAACCAATCCAACCAATAAAATGGCAATAAAAATAGCCATTTCAAAAAAGCTTAGCCAACCCCATGCCGGTACTGCAGCTATTAATTCTTTATTTCCGAATACTGTAGCCCATGGAAAGAGGAATATCATTTCAACATCAAAAAGCAAAAACACCAGTGCTATAACATAAAATCGCATATTAAATTGTATCCACGAATTCCCTGTTGGGTTTTCGCCACATTCGTAAGTAGTTAACTTTTCCGGATTAGGTTTATTAGGACTTATTAACTTTGACATGAAAAGAGTCACCAAAACGAATCCTGTTCCTAAAAGTAGGAATAGTAAAATCGAACCGAATGCTGATATTTGTGTGCTTTGATGCATAAAACAAAGTTAAGGTATAAACCTGAGAAAAACAGCTTGTGTTTTAATAAAACCATTTTAAATGATGGTTTAAGTAGATTACTAATGCTGTTTTAATATTAATATTAATTAAATAACTGATTATTAGATAGTTTATATGTCGGTAAATTCGACTTTAATTTATAACAACCTTGATGCCGTTATTTTGGGAGCAGGGGCTTGCGGATTGATGTGTGCCGTACAAGCAGGATATTTAGGAAAAAAGGTGCTAGTTCTGGAGAAAAATGCAAAAGTTGGCGCAAAAATTTTAATATCAGGAGGAGGAAGGTGTAATTACACTAACTTGTATGCCTCAAATCAAAATTTTATTTCTGAAAATGAACATTTTAGTAAATCGGCCTTTGCGCAATGGACTGTTCAGGATACAATTGGTTTCTTTGAAACATATGGCATTTATGGACAGGAGAAAACATTAGGTCAATTATTTCCAACTACCAATAATGCGCGAGATGTTGTAAAAGTATTTACCGATTTATGTGCTGATTTTGGTCAGGATATTTTATGCAATGCAGAAGTGCAAAGTATTAATCGCAATGAATCTGGGTTTATTGTTGAATTTAAAGACCTTATAACTAACCGAATTCATTTTCTTAATGCACCAAAGGTAGTTGTGGCTACTGGTGGATTACCAATTCCCAAAATGGGAGCTACTGATTTTGCGCTAAGACTGGCCCGCCAGTTTGATGTAAAACTTACTTCCACTGCACCTGCCTTAGTTCCTCTTACTGTTACAGGAAAAGATCATGAATGGTATCAGCAACTTTCCGGTACAAGTATATTTAGCAGAGTATCTAACGATAAAATAAGTTTTGAAGAAAATATTTTGTTTACCCATTGGGGGCTAAGCGGTCCAGCAATCCTTCAAATTTCATCTTATTGGCGTGCAGGGGAACGAATTAATATTGACTTGTTGCCAAGTGCCAACATCCTTGAATTACTTGATGAAGAACGCTTACTTTCTGGTAAGAAACTTTTGGCTTCTTTTCTTGAAAAATACTATTCTCGGAAGTTTGTTGAGGCAATGAAAAAATATTTGCCTATTGAAAAAAATCTTGCTTCCTTATCTAAAAATGATCTTTCTTTAGTTGAACAACTGATTCATAATTTTACAATTAAACCTGCTGGTGACAAGGGTTATGATAAAGCGGAAGTGATGCGGGGAGGAATTGACACTGCCGAGCTTTCATCAAAAACACTTGAATGCAAAAAAGTTGAAGGCTTGTTTTTTGGGGGTGAGTGTATAGATGTAACTGGTTGGTTAGGAGGGTATAATTTTCAGTGGGCATGGGCTTCGGGTTATGTTATTGCACAAAATATTTAATGCTTTGGGAATGCTATGTTTCGTCCGAATAAAACAGATTTTATAAATATTCACTCGCATTTTAAACCAAGAGAAGGGGAATGGGTGTTGCGAAATGCCTTTCAAAAGCTAATGCCAGATATAATTAGGCAGTTACCCTATGCTGTTTCTGTTGGTGTTCACCCATGGCATGTAGAACAAAAAAATTGGGATGGAGTCTTCTTCAGGCTAAATCAATGCTTAAAGCTTCCCAATGTTTTAGCACTGGGTGAAATTGGTTTGGATCGTTCATCAAAAGTACCCTTTGGTATTCAACGGCATTATTTCGAATCACAATTAGCTTTTGCAGAAAGATTTAAAAAGCCTGTTATAATTCATGCAGTTAGAACTTACACAGAGTTTGTTCCATATCTTAAAGAAACTAGTCTGCCATTTATATTTCATCATTTTACAGGAAATCACCATGAGTTGGAGCAATTGTTAAAGTATAATTGTTGGTTTTCTTTGGGTAAATCACTGATCTATCCCCAACAGAAATCTTTAGAAGTGTGCAAATTAGTTCCAACCGAGAAGTTTTTTTTAGAAACTGATACAGTGAATATTTCAATTTCAACTGTATATGAAAGAGCTGCAGAAGTAAAGAATATTAGTATGATAGAGTTAAAAGAGAATGTTTTTCATAATTTTGCCGCCGTTTTTGGAACGTCGGATGAAATCGGCGTAACCGTTTAAATCAGTATTTGTACAAAAATGGAAGTACCTTATTGGATGAGTCGCACCAACTTACTATTGGGCGAAGAAAAGATTGAGAAATTAGTTAACGCTCATGTGTTAGTTGTTGGTTTGGGTGGCGTTGGAGGAATTTGCGCAGAAATGATTGCACGTTCAGGCGTTGGAAAAATGACAATTGTAGATGCCGATATAGTTGATCCGAGTAATCGTAACCGTCAGATTCCGGCTACTAAAAGTACCGAAGGTAAATTGAAAGCCGAGGTTTTAGCTGATCGTATTCGCGATATCAATCCTGAAATAGATTTAACAGTACTTTGTGAATATTTGCGTGATGAACGTATGTTTGAAGTACTTGATAGCGTCAATTTTGATTATGCAGTTGATTGTATAGATACACTTGCTCCTAAACTCTTTTTTATTAAAGGTTGCAAAGAGCGTAATATTCCGTTAGTAAGCTCAATGGGAGCTGGTGGGAAAGTTGACCCAACCCGAGTTAGAGTAGTTGACTTGTTTGAAACCTATAATTGTACACTTTCAAAACATGTTCGTAAACGCTTACGCCAGATGGGGGTAAAAGAAAACGTAAAAGTGGTTTGGTCTTCTGAGGATATTGATCCAAGTCGCGTGATACCAACCCAGGGAACCAACAAAAGTTCAATAATTGGTACAATCTCTTATATGCCGGCCGTTTTTGGATGTACCGTAGCGTCAGTTGTAATCAGAGATCTGTACAATAAATAAATATAACACATTCAATGTTTTATATTTATCAACAAAAGCAATAATTGATATGGCTACTGTAATTAAACAACCTTCTGTTATTGAGGCAGCTGGTAATAAACCTAAAATTATAAAAGAATTTATTGGTAAGGTCAACTCCAATACTGATTCACTGAGTATTGCCAAAATGGAAAGTCCTTCTGGTTGGGTTGAGCCTGGTCAAACTCCAGATTTTGATGAATATACATTGGTTTTAAAAGGGATGCTTAGGATTTCCACCAAAAATGGAGTTTATGATGTAAATGCTGGTGAGGCCATCATTACTCATAAAGGAGAATGGGTTCAATATAGTACTCCTGGTACAGAAGGAGCGGAATACATTGCCGTTTGCTTACCAGCATTTTCAATGAATACAGTCAACAGAGATAAATAAATACTAATTAAATACAGTTTCTGTTTTTATTCTTTAGTTGTTGATTTTTTTTAACCGCAGATTAACTGATTAATCGGATGTAAAACCGCTTAATTAGATCTCTGCGGTTTTCTTTTTTGATATTCTTATCTTCGCTCAAATCTTTTTAAATCTTATGAAGAAATTTTTTGTAGCTGTGGCGTTATTGGCTTCCTCGCAAATGATGGCGCAGAACCGTTTGACTCCAGAACTTTTAATGAAACTTGGCCGTGTGTCGGAGCCACGAGTATCTCCCGATGGTAAATCAGTGATTTATAATGTCAGAAATATGGATATTGCTGCTAATAAGGGTAATTCTGACATTTTCATTGTAGATATAAATGGTCAAAACGCACATCCTATTGCCAACGAGCCAGCTAATGAGGTGAGTGCTAAATGGCGTCCCGATGGAAAGAAAGTTGGTTACATTAAAGATGGACAGGTTTGGGAAATGAGCCCGGATGGATCAGGAAAAACACAAATTACCAGTGTGGAAACAGGAATATCAGGATTTGGATATTCTCCAAAAATGGGGTTCCTTTGGTTTACTTCCGATGTTAAACTTGATAAAAATCCTGCTGAACTTTATCCTGATTTGCCGAAGGTTGATGGCGCACGTATTATTGATGGTTTATTCTATCGTCATTGGACCGAGTGGCATGATTATGCATACAGCCATGTTTTTGTTGCCAATTACGCCGACGGGAAGGTTAGCAATATAAAAGATGTAATGGCCACTGAGCGATTTGATGCTCCTTTACAGCCTAATGGTGGTGAAGAACAATTTGCATTTAGTGCTGATGATAAAAAACTAGCTTATACTTGCCGAAAACTTAATGGCACTGCCGAGGCATTAAGTACAAATTCAGATATTTATATTTATGATTTAACCTCTGGTACTACTGATGATGTAAGTGCTTTTAATAAAGGTTATGACATCAATCCTCGTTTCTCGCCTGATGGAAAAAAAATACTGTGGTTAAGTATGGAGCGTGATGGATATGAGGCCGATAAAAATCGCATTTTGGTTTACGATATTACCACTAAAAATTACACTGACGTAACTAAACATTTTGACAATAGTGCTTCAAAGGCCGAGTGGGATATGGATAGCCAGCGTATTTATTTTATTGCCGGTATTGAAGCTACAGAACAAATCATGTTGTTCGATCCTAAATTAAGATCGATGAGTCAGATTGTGCCACTAACAAATGTCGTTGCAGACATAACCGACTTCGACTTTACTTATGTGAATAAAAAGCCGGTGATGGTTACAGCCATGATGAACATTTCTTTACCTACCGAAGTGTTTACACTAGAACTTGGTAAAAAGCAATTAACACAAATTACCAATACTAATTCAACTGCTCTTTCTGCTATAAAATTGGGTAAAGTAGAAAAACGCATGGTAAAAACTACCGACGGAAAAGACATGCTGGTTTGGGTAATTTTACCTCCTGACTTTGATCCGAATAAGAAATATCCAGCATTATTATATTGCCAAGGTGGACCGCAGAGCACAGTAAGTCAGTTTTTCTCGTATCGTTGGAACTTTCAGCTTATGGCTGCAAATGACTACATTATAGTTGCGCCAAACCGTCGTGGATTGCCATCTTTCGGTCAGGCTTGGAATGAGGAGATTTCCGGCGATTGGGGTGGTCAGTGTATGCGCGATTATTTAAGTGCAATTGATGATGTTGCCAAAGAATCATATATCGATAAAAACCGGTTGGGTGCGGTCGGTGCTAGTTTTGGCGGTTATTCAGTATACTGGTTGGCTGGTCATCACCAAAAGAGGTTTAAAGCATTTATTGCGCATTGCGGAGTGTTTAACCTTGAATCTATGTATGGAACTACAGAAGAAACCTGGTTCCCTAACTTTGATTTAGGCGGTGCATATTGGAAGAATCCTCAGCCTAAAGCGTATTCACAGTTCTCACCGCATAAATTTGTACAAAATTGGGATACACCAATTTTAGTAATCCATAATGAAAAGGATTTACGGGTCCCTTTGGGACAAGGAATGGAGGCCTTCTCAGCAGCTCAGCTACAAAATATTCCAAGTAGATTTTTGTATTTTCCTGATGAAGGACACTGGATTACCAAACCACAAAACAGCATACTGTGGAATAGGATATTTTTTGATTGGCTTGATAAATATTTGAAGAAATAGACTGTAAGATTATAGAATAAAAGCTCCAGGCATATCGTCCGGAGCTTTTTGCTTCACAATGGGCTATAACAAATAAATACATAACAATTAGGTCCTTAAAATTGGTTGATTGTATTTGAACTTAGAATTATAATATTGATATATTAGTTAAATTTTTTGTACTAAATAGTTTTTATGAAGAGACCTCTACTTGGCTTGTTAACACTGGCTTTTGCAACCAGTGGTGCATTTGCACAATCTCCTTCCTTTAAGTTTATTGATAAGTCCAACATGGACACACTCGTTCGACCAGGTGATAATTTTTATCAATACGCAAATGGAGGATGGCTGAAGAATAATCCAATTCCTTCAACAGAAACTCGTTGGGGAAGCTTTAATCAGCTTATAAAAAAAACGAATGATAACCTGAAAACGTTGCTTGCTGAAGCTGCAGTAAAGAACGCAAGTTATGGTAGTAATAGTCAGCTTGGCGGTGATTTCTATGCAAGTGGGATGGATTCAGTGGAAATTGAAAATGCAGGCATTACACCAATTGCCAAACAACTGGAAGCTATTGCCGGTATTAGCAATGCAAAAGAGCTATTGACCGTAATATCCGATATGCATAAAATGGGTTATTCACCGGTATATACTTTTTTTATCTATCAAGATGATAAAAACAGTTCACAGGTAATATCTCAATTATCTCAGGGTGGCTTGGGTTTGCCTGACAAAGATTACTATTTTAATGCAGATGATAGAAGCAAAACCATTCGTTCAGAATATCTTAAACATTTAGTGAATATGTTTAAGATTTTGGGTGACGATAATAAAACTGCCTCTAAAAATGCCGAAGCGATAATGAAGATTGAAACTACATTAGCTGGAGCATCGATGACCCGTGTTGAACAACGTGACCCCAATAAAATCTATCATAAAATGAGTCTTAAAGATCTTCAGGCTTTAACTCCAATGTCTAATTGGAAGGAGATACTGAATGATTATACGGGGAAGGAGATTTCAGAAGTGCTGGTTCGTCAACCTAATTTCTTTAAAGAATTTGACACTCAGCTTATAGCTACATCTTTAAACGATTGGAAAGCCTATTTAAGATGGAATGTCATTCATTCTGCAGCTCCTTATTTACACACTAAAGCAGTAAATGAAAACTTTAATTTTTATGGGAAAGTTTTGACTGGTCAGAAAGTAATGAAACCAAGGGAAGATAGGGTAGCTATAGTGGTTGACGGTTCAATAGGTGAGGTATTAGGTCGTTTATATGTTTCAAAATATTTTAAACCACAAGCCAAAGAGCGGATGCTTGCCTTAATAAATAACCTTGCATCAACTTATGAAGATCGAATTAAACGATTGGATTGGATGGGTGAGCAAACAAAGCAAAAGGCGTTGGTAAAACTGAATGCTTTTATTCGCAAAATTGGTTATCCTGATAACTGGAAAGATTATTCACAGGTTCATATAAGTCGTACTGCTTTTTATGCTAACGTGGTTGAATGTAATAAGTATGATTTTAAAACGATGGTTGAAAAGCTGGGCAAACCGGTAGATAAGAATGAGTGGATGATGTCTCCGCCAACAATTAATGCATATTATAATCCTACAGTTAATGAAATTGTGTTTCCTGCTGGAATTTTACAGTTTCCTTTCTTTGATTTCGGAGCAGATGATGCGGTAAACTATGGAGGAATAGGTGCTGTAATTGGTCATGAAATGACACATGGGTTTGATGATGAAGGCCGT
Organism: Solitalea lacus; assembly: GCF_022014595.1. Taxonomy (NCBI): domain Bacteria; kingdom Pseudomonadati; phylum Bacteroidota; class Sphingobacteriia; order Sphingobacteriales; family Sphingobacteriaceae; genus Solitalea; species Solitalea lacus. Next base: position 2,385,742 of record NZ_CP091740.1, read on the forward strand.
CAATATGATGCTGAAGGTAATTTAAAAGATTGGTGGACTCAGGAGGATGCTGATAAATTTAAGGAACGAGCAAACAGGGTAGTTGAACAGTACAATGGCTATACAGTTTTGAATGGAATGAATGTTAACGGGCAACTTACTTTAGGTGAAAACCTTGCCGATCTGGGAGGCTTAAATATAGCCTATGAAGCTTTTAAAAAGACTCCTCAAGGAAAAAGTACTGAATTAATTGACGGATTTACGGCTGATCAACGATTCTTCTTATCGTGGGCTCAAATATGGCGTTCAAATATTAGAGATGAAGCCCTCGCTCAACGTATAGTGACGGATCCTCATTCTCCGGGTATATATAGGTGCAATGGACCTTTAATAAACATGAAAGAGTTTTTTACTGCTTTTGGAATTAAAGAAGGTGATTCTATGTGGAAGGCCGAAGCAGAAAGAATCAAAATATGGTGATTTTAATAATGAAGAGGGATGGGTAACCATCCTTTCTTTTTATAAAATTTAATTGAGTTTGTTTATAATTAATTACCTTACAGCTTAATATTTACACTTTTTATTATGAAAACACAATTGCTTTTATTAGGATTTAGCTCTATTTTATTAATTTCATGTGGTAGTAATAAGTCAAAAACAGCAACAGATGCTGATTCAACAATGCATGATCACATGCATCATGAGTCAACAGAGGCAAAAGTGGATACAACTGTAATCAAAGCAGGTCAGGAAGTTTATTTTGTTAATTTAACTGATGGTCAAAAGGTAAATAATCCGATTAAAGTTGAAATGGGAGTGAAAGGGATGACTGTTGAGCCAATTGGTGCTGTTAACGCCGACAAGGGACACCATCATCTTATAATTGATGGTTCATATACTCCCGCTGGCACCACTGTTTCTGCTGATTCAACTCATATTCATTTTGGTAAAGGCCAAACGGAAACTGAGCTTACTTTAAGCCCAGGTAAACATACACTTACATTGCAGTTTGCAAATGGAATGCATGCATCTTATGGCCAAAGAATGAGTAAGACCATTACTGTTGAAGTCAAATAGGTTTATATTTATTATTATTCTTTAAAATATACAAGGCCGTTTACAACGGCCTTGTATATTTTAATTAAGCTTCTTCTTTAAAGAACAACTTATAGTAATTTAATCCGCTAACTTCATCAAAACCTTTTTCAATCATATCTGCACGCCCATGAATGTATACGTGAAAATTTTTATCAAGCTTTAAAATACTTTTGAAAACTTTAGCCTGCTTTTTAAAAGCTTGGTTCGAAATATCAAATGAATCAGGTAGTGTCATTTCATAATTCGTTTCAAACTGTTGCTTATATTCTTTAAATGACTCTATTACAGCTGGTTGTGTGATGATTTCTTCCGTAAACTCATCAAAATCAAATGTCTCCTTCTCCTTAAAATAATTCGCCGATTTATTCAATAATTCAATTTGATCAGCTCGGCTAACTTCAAAATTTTCTGTTAACTTTTTATTAATGAAAGAAGTGCAGAGATCCACATAGTTTTCAGTTTGCAAGTATGAATCTTCACGTCGCTTTACCTTGAGGAAATCGTCTTTCCAATAAACAGCCTCATTTTGCTTACTTAATGTATCAATAATACTTACCCGATAACCATGTTCTTTATCGATATTAAAGATCAAACAGCCCTTATCAAGTTTACTAATATTAATACCGTCTTCATAGTTGACTTCATAGTTCTCATCATTCAAGTAAACTTTTAAGTAAGTTTCCTTTGTTTCAGACTTAAAAATACCGATCGCTTCCACTTCTTCACCATCAATTAAGCATTTATTGAAGTAAGCTATATATAATTCACCACCTTTAATCTTGGGGTGAGTGGAGTTATCGTAAAGATGCTTGGCAATATGAAAAGATTGTTCTTGAAAAGTGCTTTGATCTTCAAAAATGCGAGAGATATAAACATAAATATCGTTGAGGGCTAGTTCAACGGCATGATATAAGTGATAATATTCGGCATTATTTGTAAATGGTTGAATAAAATAACTGATTAAAAGTCTGCTTATATCTTCATTACTTAAATCAATTGGTGCTTTTGAAAATACTAAAGGCTCATCTTTGCTAGGATTTCCAACTTTATGGATGGTAAGGTATTGCAGGTCATTTACGTCGGCAACGTGTATCATTAATAATTACAGTTTTAAGATCTGCAAAGTTAGAATTGTATCTTTCAAAATTACATCTCCTAAGGGTTTCTTGAAAAAACAATGAAATCAGTTATTGGCAATGGTTCCACTACTCCTTTTAACGAATCAATAATTTGTCCTCGGTGATAGCTGCTATGATTAATTAAGTGGGTAAGAATATCTATCATAGGCGTGTTAAATTCTTCACCTTTTGAGTTTTTATATTGAAAAGAAACATCCAAGTCATTTTCTCCGATTGTTAAAAAGAAGTGACTCCAATCGTTATTGTTTTGGTTATATAGTTTTTCGCATTGCTGCAAACTAAATAGCTCCCAAAACTTATTTGTGGTTTCTTTTTTAATAATTCTGTTTAACCACTCACGTTGGGCAATAAGCAAATGACCGAAGAGAAGCAATGTGCGTTCAGGAGGATTTTTACATGTTTTTAACGTTGAGATGATTCTTCCGTTTGCCCATTTTTCATATTCATATAACCTGTGGAAATAGGATTTCATATAGATATTAAAAGATTATTAGCTTAAATATAATCATCAGAAAGATAAAAATAAACTAATTGTCAATGGAAAGTAGCAATGTACCAATAGTGGAAAATAAGGATGTACCACTGTTTTTAACAGATCGGAAAACAAGGATGTACGATCTGCACCAAATATAAGAGGCTATTCTGAAGTTTCAAAGATTGATTTTCTGTTCTGCATGCGGTAGCTCTGGCCTCCGAGCTGGATGATCTCACAACGGTAAAGTAAGCGGTCCAAGAGTGCTGTAGTGATCACTTCATCACCCAATACTTCCACCCATTGTTTAGGCGATTTATTGGTGGTAATCACAAAAGATGTCTTTTCATGCAGAGCATTTATGAAGTGGAAGAAAGCGTTCGCTTCGACTTTGGTTTCGGAAATGATCATGATGTCATCAATCACAATGAGCTGCGCTTTTGATAACCGCCTGTACTCTGCTTTAGCCAGGGTGGAGATGTCTTTATTCCTTAACATGGTCATGAGCTGTTCCATCGTTCTGAAATAAGCCCGGTACCCATTTTTAAGGGCATGATGACATAATCCGGCCGAGAGAAAAGTTTTCCCGGTTCCACTTGGCCCCATTAGGATGATGTTATAGTTTTGATCCAGCCAGCTCAGTTCTTTGAGCTGCTCCAGGCGCACTTTAGGTAAGCTTTCAGCTGACGTACTGTCATAAAGTTCGAGTTGATGGCGGGAAGGCAATTTCGCTGCTTTTTCCCTTCGTTCCATATCGCGCAGCTTTCTGTTATCTAGTTCCAACTCAAGCAGCTTCCTGGCAAATTCCAGGTAGCTGATTCCCTCGACAGCGGCACGGTCTGCCAGCTGTTCTACGCCCGGAGTTACTGCGCCCAGGCGCAGTAACTGACATTGTTTTTTAATGGTTTCTATCGTATTCATTGCTTATTAGGGTTTATTGTTAAAAAGGGATTCATACAGGTTGATGTCGCTGGAAGCTGGCCTGGTTTCTGCTTTTTGCAAATGGGATGGATCCAACAGCTTGATGATCGCTTGTGGTGCAGCCATGTCCGCAGAAGACTTAGCATGTTTTTTTAGTACCTGTTTAAACGTGCCGGCATCAAAAAATGCATTACCCATGCATTCTTCTATGGCTGATTCTATAGTTGCCGGATTGGTTTCTCTTACCGCATCACGAATCGATAAAAGCTGATCACGGACGTACCGCGGCTTGAGTTCTTTTACTTTTAACAGGTAGCGCTCCGCTTTATCTGTATCTGGAAACAGTGCCGCAGTTTGGATGATTAGCTCACTAATTTTACCCGACTTGTCCCGCTTATGATCTGTATTTATAATCAGGTTGCCTTTGTTAAACGGCACCTTATGCCTGCAAAGCAGCTCTTCATTCGGACTGTAAACCTGTAGCATATCATCATCCAGACGAAGCTTCACATAATTTGCCTTTTTGCCAGTATAGGTTCCCAAGGGAAGTGAATAGGTATTCCCACAATAATTGAAGGTGTTGTTTTTCAGTACACTGCTCATCAGCCAGTCCGGCAGCAGGCTTACAGGTGCCCAGCTGGAAAGATGCGGTTTTTCGATCTGCCATTCCTTTTCCGGGACTTTTCCTGTGGCACCATGAACCATTGCATTGCCGGTCCGCGCCAGCCAGGATATGGCCTGTAACTGCAGGGTTTGGATATCATGGTAAACTCTGCCATACAGAAAGTTCTTTTTGATATAGCCGATAACATTCTCAATCTTCCCCTTGCTTTCAGGATCACTTTTCCGGCAAAAATACAACCGGTAATCCCGCTCCGTTACATAGGTCTTAAACTCCCTGGTCAAAAGCAGGTTCCCCAGGTTTTCATCGACTAGAAACAACCGGTCCTGATCATAAACCAGTTCCAGGGGAATACCCTCAAAGAATTTGAAAGCGGCTTCATGGGCCTCTACTGCTGTTTTGGTGGTAAAGGAACGGTCGGAAAAGTAAACAAACTTGTATCGGCTGCGCGATAGCACCATACTGAAGAAATACACTTTTTTTCTGCCCTGGTCGCACCTGAGGGTATACTGACCAAAATCAACCTGGCCTTGAGCCCCATAAGGTAGTTCTTCAACAGGAAAATAATCCCTGAGTTTAGGCTCCTGTAGAATGTGGTATTTTTGCCGTACCCAAATCACGAAGTTATATACGGTGCGAGAGCCAGTCTGGGGGAAATCAGGGTGGTGTTCTTTTAACCAGTCATGCAGTTGAGCGGCACTGGCAGAGGGAACCTGCAGCAGTTTCTCCTTTACAAAGGATTCATAGGGTGTTAGCAGCTTACGACGCTCCTCCTTCTGGCACAGGAAGGCCTCGTACTCCTGTTCGTTCATTTCTGCATATTTCCTGATCGTCCTGCGGTCCAGGCCGGTGAAGGTAGAAATCTGCCTGAGGGAAGATCCCTCGATTAGCATTTTGTGAATTTGGTGATACATGATCCAGTTAGTAATGGTTTTTTTATCCATCTTTGGTCAGCTAAATTGTTGTTAAACCTGACCGTAATTTGGCACTTTTTCAATGCGGGGCATGCCCCGCATTGAAAATTGATCATACATCCTTATTTTCCGAATTCACGGAAATGGTACATTCTTATTTTCCTTTTTGGTGCATTGCTATTTTCCGAAACTGGTACATTGTTATTTTCCGATTACACTAATTCCGCTTCGGAAATGCTTTATGTACCTTCATGGATATTATTTAAATATTAAAGGGCTATTCTGCATCAAATCTATTTATAAGTAAAAAAAATGTTTACACGATGGTACTATGAAGGATCTTATTCGTTTTATGGTCGGTTTATCGGTGTTAAAATTGCATTGATTTATGTCAAAATAGCATAATTTATTTGTGAAGAAATATTGTCATCTTACGAGTCGCTTTGTTTAGAGATAAACCGAAAACGAAAAATTTATTTATAAACCAATTTATTTAGGATCCCAAAAACTGTATTCAATTCATGAAAACACTCGAAACTAAGGATTACATTGTATTTCTTGTTTACTTCCTTATCATTGCCACTTATGGCTTCTGGGTTTACCGTCGGAAAAAAACAGAAAACGCAAGCTCAAAAGATTATTTTCTGGCCGAAGGCTCATTAACCTGGTGGGCTATTGGAGCCTCATTAATAGCTTCCAATATCTCTGCCGAACAATTTATCGGCATGAGTGGTTCAGGCTTTAAATTAGGCTTAGCTATTGCCACTTATGAATGGATGGCCGCTGTTACTTTGATAGTAGTAGCAGTGTTTTTTATTCCCGTGTATCTTAAGAATAAGATTTACACCATGCCACAATTCCTCAATCAGCGATATAATTCTACTGTGAGTATGATTATGGCGGTGTTTTGGTTATTGCTATATGTTGTTGTTAATCTTACGTCAATCCTGTATTTAGGAGCATTGGCTATTAATAGCATCTCTGGTATTAATCTTAATATCTGTATGATTGCTTTGGCTGTATTTGCTGTGATTATTACGCTGGGAGGGATGAAAGTTATTGGATATACCGATGTGATTCAGGTTTTCTTTCTCATTTTAGGAGGTTTGGCAACCACTTACCTGGCGTTAAACATGGTTGCAGAACATTATGGTTCTACAGGCATTATGAGCGGCTTTAGTAAGTTGACCCAAAATGCTGGGGAACACTTCCATATGATCTTTAAAAAGGATAATCCTAATTACATGGATTTACCAGGGCTTTCTGTATTAATTGGTGGTATGATTATCGTTAACCTTAACTATTGGGGATGTAATCAGTACATTACTCAAAGAGCGTTAGGTGCGGATTTAAAAACTGCTCGAAGCGGAATTTTATTTGCCGCCTTTTTAAAAATGTTAATGCCTATTATTGTTGTGCTTCCTGGTATTGCTGCCTATTTGTTGTACAAAGAAGGTGGTTTCCAAGCTGAGATGTTGCAGAATGGAGAGGTTAATCCTGATAGAGCATATCCTGTGCTTTTAAATTTACTTCCTGCAGGATTAAAGGGTTTGTCGTTTGCGGCTTTAACAGCAGCTGTTGTAGCTTCTCTTGCGGGTAAGGCTAATAGTATCGCTACCATATTTACACTTGACATTTATAAAAAAGTTTTAAATACCGGTGCTGATGAAAAGAAACTGGTTTGGATAGGAAAATTAACCGTTATTATTGCTATGGTTCTTGCAATTATTATTGCTCCAAACTTAGGAATAGATAAAAAGGGAGGTTTCCAATACATACAAGAATATACTGGTTTCGTTTCGCCGGGAATTTTTGCAATGTTTATTCTAGGCTTTTTCTGGAAAAAGACTACTTCAAATGCTGCACTTTTCGCAACTATTGGAGGATTCATGCTTTCGGTGTTCTTTAAATTTTTACCCAATTTCGCCAACTTATCATTTTTGGAATCAATAGGATTTTCGAAAGACAATGGGAATGGCGTTTATGAAATTCCATTTTTAGATCGAATGGGATTTGTATTCATAATTTGTGTTATAGTGATGTATGTTATAAGTGTTATTGAGAATAAAAAGAAGACTGCTGAAGAGGAATGGGCTGAAGATGCTGAACTAGCGTCTTACGGTAATGGAGATACCGTTGCAGTGGCTGCTGATAAAAAATTAAAGAAGTCACAAGGATTGGAAGTTGATACGAGTATGTTTAAAACTACTCCTGGTTTTGCTGTTGGGGCTTTAATTATTTGTGGCTTATTGGTAGCATTGTACACCTTGTTCTGGTAAACATGATCGTGATGATCCTAAACTAATAGGAATTGCAAACTGCCCGATAAATAAAGATTATCGGGCAGTTTTATTTTTTATAATAGCCTATTGTATACCAAAATTACTTGTTTTATTTCCTTATTTTCTTTTTAAATTATTAATATCTAACTTAAATCTTTAGTAAAAAATAGTTAGTGCTAATTAATAACATTCTACAAACACAGTAATTATTTTATGAAAATTTCCAGAAGTATTATTTGGCTGCTAGTGCCCGCACTATTATGCAGCGTTGAACTTTCTGCCCAAAAGAAAAAAGACAACAAAGGTGTTCCAGTCGTTGATTCAGTAAAAAAAGCTCAACCTAAAGTTGGTATTACTGAAAAGATCAAAGGAAGTATTAAAAACGAAGGTCTATTTACGATCTATCAGGATTCCACCAAAGGTACTGTTCAATTGTATATTAAAAAAGATCAATTGGGTAAAGAGTATATTTATCAGAGTTTCTCTATGGGAGGCCCAACCTCTTTGTTCCTTAACCGAAACATGATTCGTGCCACTTGGGTATTTAAGGTTCAGAAAGCCTTTGATAAATTGGAATTTGCTCAGGTTAATACAAATTTTTGGTATGATCCGCAAAACCCGGTAAGTAAAGCAGCGAACGTTGACGTAGCTGAGTCTATTTTCTATTCAGATAAAATTGTAGCAGAAGATGCAGGCGGTTATTTGGTAGCTGTTGACGGGTTGTTCTTAAGTGATAAGCTTGATCAAGTTAAACCAATATTACCTCCATCCATTCCTCAAGGTTTAATTTTCAACTTGGGTAGTTTGAATCCATCAAAATCGAAGTACACAAAGATTCGTTCATATCCTAACAATACTGATGTAGTGGTTGATTTGGCCTATGATAATCCAATGCCATTAAATGATGGAGGAAGAGATATTACGGATGCGCGATATACTCGTGTAAGTATGCAGCATAGTTTCCTTGAAATTCCTAAGAATGATTATCGTCCACGTTTTGATGATCCTCGCATTGGATATTTTACTCAAGAAGTTGATAATCTTACAACCATTAAAGTAGCTGATTATAAAGATGTAATCAATCGCTGGCATTTAGTGAAGAAAGATCCGTCGGCAGTAATGAGTGAGCCCGTGGAGCCAATTGTTTGGTGGGTTGAAAATACAACGCCAGTTGAATATCGTCAGACCATTGTAGAAGCAGGATTAAAATGGAATGAAGCGTTTGAAAAAGCTGGTTTTAAAAATGCTGTAGTCATGAAAATTATGCCTGATACAGCAACTTGGGACCCAGCAGATATACGTTACAATGTTATCAGATGGGTTTCTTCGGCTTATCCTCAATATGGTGCTATCGGCCCAAGCTTTGTAAATCCTAAAACTGGTCAAATTTTGGGAGCAGATATTACTGTTGAATGGCGTTCAGGAAGTATGACTCCTGTATATGAGGATTTGTTTAATTCAGATGCATTTACTGGGCAAACAGAACAATCAACAACTAATATAAAGGGCTGCGGTAAACACTGTTCAATGGCACATGAGCTGAAAGCGCAATTTGGCGCCGGTATTAGCATGGCTGAAATGCTTGGTGCTGGTGAAAGTGATATCAAAGAAATGCATAAGCAATTTTTATATTACTTAATTATGCACGAAATGGGTCATACCATGGGACTAAACCACAATATGAAGGCAAGTACTATGTTAAGCCCTTCAGAAGTGAATAACACAGAAATCACTCGCAAAATAGGGTTACAAGGTTCTGTAATGGATTATCCTGCAATTAACATTGCAAATGATCGCAGTAAACAGGGTGATTATTATACAACAAAAGCCGGTCCTTATGATATTTGGGCAATACAATTTGGTTATACTCAATTTACTCCGTTTGAAGAAACTGCAGGCTTAAACAAGATCTTAAGCAGAAGTACAGATCCGCAGTTAACATTTGGTAACGATGCTGATGATATGCGATCTCCTGGTAATGGTATCGATCCACGAGTGATGATCAATGATATGAGTAGTGATATGATCACCTATGCTAAAGATCGTTTTGAATTAGTAAATACGATGATGAGTAAATTGAAAACTAAGTATAGTAAATCAGGACAATCATACGCCGAACTACGTAGTCGTTATGGGTTACTAGTTAACCAACGCTTTGGAATGGCTGCTTCATTAAGCCGTTATATTGGTGGGGTGTATGTTGATAGAAGTTTTGTGGGGCAGTCAACTTCAAATAAGCCATTTACTGTTGTTCCAAAAGAAAAGCAGAAAAAGGCAATGGAGGTATTGAGTACTTATGTATTTGCGCCAAATGCCTATACTGCGGATAGCTACTTGTTTCCTTACATGCAGATGCAACGTCGAGGTTTTAATTTCTTCGGAAACACAGAAGATTATAAACCACAAAATACAGCATTGGCGATGCATCAATCTGTATTATACCAATTTATGCACCCAACTACTTTATCGCGTATCAATAATTCTGGCTTATATGGAAACAGTTATTCAGTGGCTGAAGTAATGAATGATTTAACTAAAGCAATTTTCAGTGCTGATATGGGTGGTTCTGTAAATTTATATCGCCAAAACTTGCAAACTGAGTTTGTTAAAGGATTGGCCGGTATTGCCAGTGCCCCAATGGGTTATGATAATGCTTCAAAAGCTGCTGCCTATAGCACTTTAAAGAAAATTAAGACTGCATTGGCGGGTGCCGTCTCACCTGATGAGCAAACCAAAGCTCATCGAGCATACTTAAACTTTATGATTGATAAAGCCGTAGCTGTAAAATAATTCGGGAGGCTAAATAAATAATAAACCCCAATCGGATTTATCGATTGGGGTTTATTATTTAAATTATAACAATTTAGAACTTAAATAATCCGTGAAACTCTTTTTCAATATTATTGATGATTAAGCCTAAATCTTCAGGATTACCGGTGAAATCAACCTTATCTTTATCAATAATCATCAATTTTCCTTCGGTATAGTTGCCAATCCATCTTTCGTATTTTTCGTTAAGTTTACTCAAATAATCCAAACGAATACCGGCTTCATACTGGCGGCCACGCTGCTGAATATTACTCACCAATGTAGGGACCGAAGCACGCAAGTAAATCAATAAATCAGGTGCCTTGATAAACTGTTTAATTGAGTCAAAGATTGATAAGTAGTTTTGAAAATCCCGAGAAGTCATCAGACTCATATCATGCAAATTGTCCGCAAAAATGTATGCATCCTCATAAATCGTACGGTCCTGGACTACAAAACGTTTATTGCGTTCAATTTCAAGAACTTGAATAAAGCGACTGTTAAGAAAATAGATTTGAAGGTTGAACGACCAACGTTTCATGTCGTTATAAAAATCTTCTAAATAGGGATTGTCATCTACCGTTTCAAACAAGGCTTCACAATTGTAATGTTTAGCTAGTAGTTCTGTCAATGTGGTTTTTCCTGCCCCAATATTTCCAACAATTGCTATGTGCATAGGTAATGATTTAGAATCGTTTAATACCAATAAGCTCTCTTACATCTTGAATAGTTTTTTGTGCGCTTTCACGAGCCTTTGCTGCTCCATGACGGGCGACCTGGCGTAAATAGGTTTCATTTGCTGCAATGTCCTCAATTTTTTCACGCACAGGAGTAAGGAAAGTGATCATGTCTTCCGCTAATTGTTTTTTTAGGTCTCCATAGCGGATAGAGCAATTTTTCCAAGAATCGTCAAAATGTTTGATTGTATCTTTGGTTGAAACCAATTTCATCAAATCAAACAGGTTTTGAATATAATCAGGTTTTTTTGAATTTGGTTCAGCCGGTCCATTATCGGTTAATGCGCGCATTACTTTTTTACGAATCACTTCTGGTTTGTCTGCAAGGAAAATAGCGTTGCCTTCACCTTCAGATTTACCCATTTTTCCTTTACCATCAAGTCCTGGAACTTTAACTAGTTTTGATCCAAAATTGAAAGCAAAAGCTTCTGGGAAATATTCAGTTCCATACATCGTATTAAAGCGATTACCAAATGTACGGGTCATTTCTAAGTGTTGTTCTTGGTCTTTACCTACCGGGACTTTAGTTGCACGGTGCAATAAAATATCGGCTGCCATTAAGGTAGGGTAGGTTAACAAGCCGGCATTAACGTTATTTGGATTTGCTCGTACTTTATCTTTAAATGAAGTTGCTCGTTGTAATTCGCCAAGGTACGCATTCATGTTTAGCAGTAAATATAATTCCGTAACCTCAGGAACATCTGATTGAATATAGATAGTACTTTTTTCAGGATCGATACCTGCCGCTAAATACTCAACCAAAACCTGACGAACACTAGCATGTAGGTTTGCCGGATTGGGGTGAGTTGTTAATGAATGATAATCAGCTATAAAAAAGAAGCAATTGTACTCGTTCTGCATCTGAACGAAGTTTTTCACAGCTCCAAAATAATTTCCTAAATGTAAATTTCCGGTAGAACGAATACCACTTACTACTGTTTCCATTGCACGAAAGTAAAAAAAGTGTTTGAAAAATAAAGTTGCCTGACATTGAATTATCAGGAAATGAAGATTGTTTAGATACTATTTAACAGAACGGGTATAAAAATTATCACAACTATCCGAAAGTCCAAAATTAAAAAAGGCGAAAAAAGTCCAAATTTGAGGTGACCAAACTTCAAAAGATGAGCCTTTTTCGCCGCACCAAAAATAATGATAAACCTTTAATCCGCCAGATAATTGATTTAATTCCTCGTTATCTACTGAATCAATCCATTAAGAAATATCATAGTGATAAATACTGCCATAAATACAAGACTTACGACCATTTAGTCGCGCTTTTGTTCGGACAGCTGTGTAAATGCAGCACTTTGGAGGATATTTCGGTGGGCATCGGAGTATCCGAAACCTTCATTAAAGACCTCGGATTGCAGCAAAGCCCCGCCAAAAGCACCATGAGCGATGGAAATAAAAAACGCAACTGGCAAGTGTTTGACCATCTTTATACGGCCCTGTTGAAGCATTACGGCAGCAGCCTGAGTAAATACTCCAATCAGCAAATTGTGGAGGAAGTCAAAGACAAAACCCTGTTGATTCGAGATAGCAGCACGATTAGCGTTTGTTTAAGCATGTTTGACTGGGCAAAGTTTCGGACAGCTAAAGGAGGTCTTAAAATCCACACCCAATGGGATGAAAGCATGATGTTGCCCAACCTGGTCAACATCAGCCAGGCCCAAACGCATGACAGCAAAGGTTTCGAACAAACTATCTTTCCAAAGGATACCATCATCCTGGAAGACAAGGGCTATTGGGATTATGAGGTAATCCTGGCCAGCATAAAAGCTCAAAACACCTTTGTCACCCGCATAAAGGACAATACGGTATATGAAGTGATCGAAGAACTGGAGCTGCCTGAGCAGGAAGACCAACACATACTAAAGGACGAATTGATTCATTTAACCGGCACGAAAGCAAAAGCCAACAGGCTATCGCTAGAGATTCTGCGAAGAGTGGTGGTGTTTGATCAGGAAAACAATCTGCAGCTGGAAATCATCACCAATAATACTACCTGGAAGGCTGCCACCATTGCCGCCCTTTACAAACGCCGCTGGGATATTGAAATATTTTTCAAACAACTCAAACAAAACCTGAATGTTAAAACATTCATCGGCACGAGTGAAAACGCCGTTAAATCGCAAATCTTTGTAGCCCTGATCACCTACCTGCTGTTGGAACTGCTCAGAAGAGTGAAAGCCAAAGGCAGAACCGCCTTTTCCAACTTTGTAGAGAAAATCCGTATCTGCCTGTGCTATTACCTGACCCTTGATTATGTGATTGAACGAATACAGCCCCTCGTCCGAAGTATCCGTCCGGTACAGGCTACCATGAAAAATGAACGGGAGCATACGCTTTTTGCCACCTGATTCCCTACTTGTTTTCTGCCGTTTTCATAGCAAAACCCCTGTATTCATTCGCTAAGCCCTTAAATTTAGACGAAATGGAAAAAGTTCGGATGAGTGTGAAAAATTATAACTAAAACCAGGTATAAATAATGAGGATTTAGCTTGAAAACGTATGCAAGTAAAAATTGAGCAAAAGGTTTACACCTAAAGAGCAAAACTATAAATTTGAACCGTGATAACATTTTTAAGAAAACTGCATCTTTACTATTATTTTTTGCTTACAGCTATCGTGTTTTATTTGTTTTATCCTTTTTTTTATTACACATCACGAAAGCCGGACCGTTATCAAGCATTGAATTTTTTTAGAAAGATTAATGCGGCATTACCTCTGTTGCTATCAGGTATCTTTTGGCGAATCAAATCTGACACTCCAATAAAAAAAGATGCCGTTTATATTTTTTGTCCTAATCATACCTCTTTTTTAGACATACCTATTTTATTGTTGATAGGTAAAGGAAATCATCATTTTATTGGGAAAGCAGAGCTAAAAGAAAATCCTGTTTTTAAGATATTCTTTGAAACAATAGATATCACAGTTAAAAGGGAAAGTAAGTTGTCGTCATACCGGGCCTTCAAAAAAGCTGCTGAAAATATTAAAAGGGGCATGAGTCTGATAATTTTTCCAGAAGGTGGAATACTTGATCGTTATCCTCCTCAATTACATCATTTTAAAAGTGGAGCATTTAGATTGGCAATAGAACAACAAGCACCCATCATTCCTGTAACAATTGCAAATGCATGGCAAGTATTCTTTGATGATGGGAAATTATTTGGTTCTCGTCCGGGGGTAATTGATATATTTGTACATCAGCCAATTGAAACTGTTGGATTGAAGCCTGAGGAGGATGAATTATTAAAAAACAAAGTTCATCATTTAATAAATAACAAATTAAGCGAATATGAAGATCGACAGAAGCGTAGTAGAAAAGATAGCTCACTTAGCCCGGCTAGACGTTGAAAACGTGGATGAAAGTGTTGCCGATATGAATAAGATTTTGACGTTTATGGAGAAATTGAATGAGTTAGACACTTCAAATGTTGAACCTCTTGTTTATTTGACTGATGATGTAAACGCTTTCCGTCAGGATATAATCAAACAAGAAATTACACATGAGGAGGCTTTAAAGAATGCCCCAAATGCTGATGAAGATTATTTTAAAGTGGCTAAAGTTATTGAGCAATAAACTAAAGTTTGAAATTTAAAGAGACATTCTGGCTAATTGTAATTTTATTCATACAAATATCCAAAGCATTACTTTTAGTTTAGATTTGATATTGAACAGCTAAGAAAAATATGTCGGCCCTAATTTCAATTTCAGATATTGGAAAAAAATATGTTATCGGTTCAGAAGTAATTCATGCTTTGAACTCAGTAACGATGACCATTAATAAAGGCGAATTTGTAGCTTTAATGGGGCCATCTGGTTCAGGAAAGTCAACACTTATGAATATCCTGGGTTGCTTGGATACACCATCAAAAGGCCAATATGTTTTGAATGGAACAGACGTTAGTCGCATGACGGATGATGAACTGGCAGAAGTACGGAATAAGGAAATTGGTTTTGTCTTTCAAACTTTTAACCTTTTACCTCGCTCTTCTTCTTTAGATAACGTTGCATTACCTCTTGTATATGCGGGAGTAAAAAAAGAAGAGCGTATAGCTCGTGCTCAAAAAGCTTTGGAAGATGTTGGATTGGGGAATCGTGTTAGTCATAAACCCAATGAACTTTCAGGAGGTCAACGTCAACGCGTAGCTGTGGCTAGAGCGTTGGTGAATAATCCGTCTATTATCCTTGCAGATGAGCCAACAGGAAACCTCGATACCAAAACTTCGATTGAAATTATGGGACTTATGGAGGAAATTCACAAAAAGGGGAATACCATTATTCTGGTTACACACGAGGAGGATATTGCTAAGCATGCTCATCGAATTATTCGTTTACGTGATGGCTTAATTGAAGATGATTATTTAAATACCAATATCAGAAGTGCGTTGAAGGAAGCTACTGAAATGATTCAGGAATAAACTTTATTACATTTTTTTTATATTTTGGTTAGGTTTGAGTTTACCTCTAAATGTAAAATCAGACCTAATTTTATTTATAAAGTGTGAGTTATGAAAATATATACTAAAACCGGAGATAAGGGTACAACAGCATTAATTGGCGGAACCCGTGTTGCAAAACATCATTTGAGAATTGATTCTTATGGAACGGTTGATGAATTGAATTCATACATAGGGCTAATTAGGGATCAACAGATAAGCGAAGCTTATAAATCGATATTAAAGGAGATTCAGGATCGGTTATTTACAGTAGGTGCTTCCCTGGCTTCGGATCCGAATAAGTCAAAAATGATAATTCCTGATTTACATGAATCAGATATTACGTTACTTGAGAAGGAAATGGATGAAATGAATAGTCAATTGCCAGAATTAAGACATTTTGTGCTTCCTGGCGGCCATACCACTGTTTCTTTTTGCCATTTGGCACGTACTGTTTGTCGTAGAGCTGAGCGCTTAGTAGTTGAGTTAGCTGAAGATGGTACAGTAAATGAGTTGGTAATCAAGTATCTAAATCGATTATCAGATTATTTGTTTGTGTTAGCTAGAAAGCTGGCAAAAGATTTGAAGGCTGATGAGTATATTTGGATACCTAGAGTTTAAATTGATGGGGAATAATTAAAATTTTCTCCTAATAATTTAATTGTTATAAAAAAAACTTTTTTATCCGAATAATCGTTTTTATTTTATATTCGCAAAAAATTAGAAAAATTTCTGTTAAACCATATTAAAATCTATTGCCTATGTACTGGACACTAGAATTAGCTTCGCACCTGGAAGATGCACCATGGCCTGCAACCAAAGATGAACTGATTGATTATGCTATCCGTTCAGGAGCACCTGTTGAGGTAATTGAAAATTTACAGGCACTGGAAGATGACGGCGAACCTTATGAAACTATTGAGGAAGTTTGGCCTGATTATCCAACCAAAGACGACTTCTTGTTTAACGAAGACGAATACTAAAAATAAAATCCCTGCCTAATAACTGAGCAGGGATTTTTTTTCAAGCTGCCTGATAGGCTAATATTATATATTGGGATTATTCTTTGCATTAACTCCCTATGTTTTGTTATGAGTTATACACCTCCACAAATTGATTTCTACGCTTCAAACACTAATTTCGACAAGCTATATCCACCTAAAATGCAGCAGCTTTCAGGTAAGCATTTTACCCCAATGGCAGTAGCCGTTAAAGCAGCAACTTATTTAGTTGAAGGATCAGGAGTGAAAATATTGGATATTGGGTCTGGTGTGGGTAAATTTTGTTTAATTGCCGCTAATCGATTTCCTGAAATTCAATTTTACGGTGTTGAAAACAGAAAGGATTTAATAGATTATGCGGAGGAAGCAAAAGAAACGCTGATGGTAAAAAACGCTCATTTCATACTTAGTGATTTTGCCAAAATCAATTTCTCTAATTTCGACCATTTCTACTTTTATAATTCGTTTTTTGAAAATTTGGTTGAAGATGAAGATCATCTTTTTGAGGGTTCATTAGGATTATCAGGTGCTTTATATGAACGTTATACCAATGTATTGCATACAATTTTTAAGAATAGACCATTAGGTACAAAAATTGTCACTTATCAAAGTTCACATCATGAAATTCCTTCAAATTATCAACTAGTTGAATCTCATTTCAATTCCAAGCTTAATTTTTGGGTAAAAGGGTAGTCTATTGATAGCTGATTTCTATATTATTTTGTGTAGGATGTCCTACGCAAAGTAATACTTTTCCCTTGGCTACTTCTTCATCTGTCAAAACTTCATTATAATCCATTTTTACAATACCATTTGTGCAATTAGCCATGCATGTACTACACATGCCTGCTCTACAGCTATAGGGTAAATCTAAATGGTTTGCTAGTGCGACATCTAATATAGTTTTGTTGTAGGGAATGCTTAGTACATATTGTTGGGCTCTAAACTGCAATTTAACCGTATAGGTATTAATGTCTTTAGGAGTGTTTTCACTTTCATCATCATCATCACCTTCTTCGTTAGTTATAAAAAAGGTTTCGCGTTTAATTTGCGATTTATCAAAACCCATTCCCAATAAGGTTAGTCGACATATATCCATATAGCTCATTGGACCGCAAGTATAAAATAAGGCTTTAGCACGTTCATATTCTAAATGTTTTTGAACCAGTTCTTGAATAAGTTGTTTATTTAATCTTGCGCTTAGGAGATTTTGTGATTGACTAAATAGGTTCAGGATTGTTAAACGATTGGGATATTTCTCACCCCATTTTATCAATTCATCATGAAATAATGCTAATTGATAATGTTTGTTGCTGTAAATTAATACAACTTTTGACTTATTTTCGGCAACCAATGCTGTTTTAAGAATTGAAAAAAGTGGTGTAATACCAACGCCTGCTGCAAATAAAAATAGGGTTCGTTCTCTATTGTTCTCCGGCTGATAAATAAACTGTCCACCAGGGGCAAGAGTTGTGATGAAATCTCCAGTTTTGATCCTATTATAAACCCACCTCGAAAGCTCACCGTTTTCTATCCTTTTAATCACAATTTTTAAAGGTTCATCAATAAATGGTGAACTGCAAATTGAATAGGAACGTCTGATTTCTCGATTATGCTCCATCCTAATTATTGAAAGAAACTGTCCGGATTTGTAATCAGGTATTTTACCTGAAATAGGGGTTAAGGTTAGTTCTACTGCTTCTGCTTCATGTCTTTTTATATCAGAAATCCTAAACTTTAATTTTGTCATACTATTCAATTTGCTCCTTAACTTTAGCTATTAAATTAACGTTCTTCTTTTTAAAAACATATTTTAAAAACTACTGTTTAAGATTTCATCCTCAATATTTACAATATTTTGTTACCTTAAACAATTACGGCGGTGTTTTACTTTATAATCCAACAATGATATCAGAACCAAGTTACCTTGCAGCACGAATTGCAGCACCATATATAGAAAAACATTTTGAAAATCATCAGTCAGAAGCACTCATTTCGAATCAAAGTCATTTGGTTGTCGCGCCCTCATCCCAAATGATTGAAACAGTCATTGATACTTCTTTTTGGGCCAGCTTACGACATGAAGAAGGAATTCCTCCTAAATTTTCCATTGTCTTATTGCCTCCTGAGTTAGTCGATAACCCAATAGTTTTTGAGCATAAGATACGTCTGACTCCCAAAAACATTACCAAATTAGCACCGGCTCTTGAAGGTCCGGGTATTCATTTGGGAGTTTGGTTTGAAGATAATGAGATGTTTATTTGGGGAACAGTATTTACCATTTCTTTACTATGCTTAGTGCTGGAAGTAATTGAACCGGGATTATTAGTTATTAAGCATAAACGATTAGACGGTTTCGGTAAGTTTGTAAACGTTGTAGTTCTCAAAGGCGATGATATTAAAATGGTGGATGAAGAAAGCTTAAGTCTTACCGATTGCCCTGCCATAATCAACTCACTGAGTGGCATGCCCTTACCGAAATCACAAAATGACGCTGTAAATGTGTTAATAGAATTAGCTGCAAGTATGCGGACTCATAAAAGGGGAGGGTTACTTTTGGTGGTTCCTGTAAATTCAGAGGAGTGGCGAAATTCTATCGTTCATCCGATTTCTTATCCGATGATAACTGCTCATAATTCAATTTCATCATTAATGGAACAAGAATCCGAAGCCAGGACAGATACACATTGGCAGGATTCATTCAAGAGGGCGGTTGAAGTAATTGGGGGCATCACGGCAGTGGACGGAGCAACAATTTTAAATGAAAATTATGAGCTACTTGCTTTTGGAGCAAAGGTGACGAGAGCAGAAAATAGTTTAACAGTTAATGAGGTAATTATTACCGAACCCATAGTCGGAGGAGGAGCAGTGCGTATTCATCCTTCACAAAACGGAGGCACACGTCATTTGGCTGCTGCTCAATTTGTTTATGACCAACGTAATGCAATGGCGTTGGTGGCATCTCAAGATGGCCGTTTTACCATTCTTACATGGTCTGATGAGCTGAACATGGTTCATGCCCATCGTATTGATACTTTATTGCTATAAAAGTTATAGTCTAAAAATCAAAAAGGCCCTTTGTGGGCCTTTTCTTATTTTTCTTTGTTCTTTACCTCAGTAACTAGATTACGGACTTCCTGTGCTGCATTTTTAATATCCATCATCGCTTTTCTTAAGCGTGTTCCGGCAGCGCCATTTCCTTTGTCAAAAAATTTGCTTGCATCGTCTTCCGCAGCAGCAATTAGCTCTTTAAGGTGTTTGAATTTTTCCATAAATAATATATGTAAGTTTAAACTGTGTTTGATTGTAAATGTAAGATATAAAATCTCAAATAAAAGTATTTAATTATACTTTTTTGTTTTTATTATCTCCTATTAGTTCGTTCCAATCGTTATCAATAACTAAAATACAACGATTTTTTGTAAGATAAAACTGTTAGTTGTTTTAGGGTTTAATTTTTAAATGGAATATTAAAAAATGAATAAAAAAAGCTTTGTTTTACTCATAATTTATTAAATTATACGGTTGATAATAAGTCAATTAAGCATGTTAACAAATTCCGTAATTGATTCTATATTATAGTATTAAGATCATAATTATTATTTAATAAAACTTCCAAAACATGATATAGGTCATGTTTTATCTTTCAGTACACTAATACTTTTGTGACAATCAGTTGACAAAATGAGCGCGTTAATTATTCTATTGATTATTAGTCTTTTAGTTGCAGTTGGCTTTCTGATAGCGTTTATTTTCTCCGTTAGAAGTGGTCAGTTTGACGATGATTATACTCCCTCAGTACGCATTCTATTTGATGATACGGAACCAATAAATGAAGAAAATTTAAATTAATTATATATAGACACAATTAACTACGCAACAATACAATATGGAAATTGAAAAGTTCTCATACGACAATCGGATTGTTAAACAGTTTGCCAATGCAACCATTTTTTGGGGAATTGTTGGCATGACAGCAGGTCTTTATGCTGCTCTGCAACTCGTTTTTCCTCAACTTAATCTTGGGCTTGAATACACTACTTTCGGAAGAGTAAGACCTGTGCACACAAATGCAGTAATTTTTGCATTTGTGGGAAATGCTATTTTCACGGGTGTTTACTATTCATTGCAGCGTCTTTGTAAGGCACGAATGTTTAGCGATTTTCTAAGCAAACTCCATTTTTGGGGATGGCAATCCATCATAGTCCTTGCAGCAGTCACTCTTCTACTAGGATACACTACTGGTAAAGAATATGCTGAATTAGAATGGCCACTTGATATTGCTATCACTTTAATTTGGGTTGTTTTTGGTGTAAATATGTTTGGTACCATCCTTAAGCGAAGGGAAAAGCATATTTATGTAGCCATTTGGTTCTATATTGCCACTTTGGTTACCATTGCGGTTTTACACATCGTGAACTCTATTGAATTGCCAGTTACAGCTTTAAAAAGCTATTCGGCTTACGCAGGAGTACAAGACGCCCTTGTGCAATGGTGGTATGGACATAATGCGGTTGCATTTTTCCTTACTACACCTTATTTGGGACTCATGTACTACTTTTTGCCTAAAGCTGCTAATCGTCCCGTTTATTCTTACAAACTTTCAATTGTTCACTTTTGGGCACTCATATTCTTGTATATCTGGGCAGGTCCTCACCACTTGCTTTATACAGCATTGCCTGACTGGGCTCAATCATTAGGAACTGTTTTCTCTGTTATGCTTTTAGCTCCATCATGGGGAGGTATGCTTAATGGGCTTTTAACTTTGCGTGGGGCTTGGGATAGAGTTAGAGAAGAGCCAGTGCTCAAATTCTTTGTGGTTGCGTTAACAGCATATGGTATGGCCACTTTTGAAGGCCCGATGCTTTCGCTGAAAAATATTAACGCAATAAGCCATTTTACTGATTGGACGGTGGCACACGTACACGTTGGTGCTTTGGGATTTAATGGTTTCTTAACCTTTGCAGTTCTTTACTGGTTATTCCCGAAATTATTTAAAACAGAACTATATTCTAAGAAATTGGCCAATTGGCATTTCTGGTTAGGAACATTAGGAATTATCTTTTATGCTGTTCCTTTGTACTGGGCCGGATTTACACAGAGTTTAATGTGGAAAGAGTTTACAGAAGAAGGATTGTTGAAATATCCAAACTTCCTTGAAACTGTGCAGCAGGTTCTTCCAATGTATGCAATGCGTGCTCTAGGTGGTAGTATATATTTGACAGGTGTTATTGTAATGACCTACAACCTTATTAAAACAGCTAGATCGGGTTCGTTTGTTGCTAATGAACCAGCTGAAGCTCCTGCATTAGAACATGAAGCATCACATACTGGAGAATTTTGGCATCGTGTGCTTGAACGTAAACCTACCTTAATGCTTGTAGGAAGCTTAATTGTGATATTAATCGGTGGATTAGTTGAAATGATTCCAACATTTCTGGTTAAATCAAATATTCCTACGTTAAGTAGTGTTAAACCATATACTCCACTTGAATTGCAAGGACGAGACATCTATCTGCGTGAAGGATGTTACAATTGCCACTCACAAATGATCAGACCTTTCCGTGATGAAACTGTACGTTACGGAGAATATTCTAAAGCAGGAGAATTTGTTTATGATCATCCGTTCCAATGGGGGTCAAAACGTACAGGACCTGATTTGCAAAGGATTGGTGGTAAGTATCCTGATTCTTGGCACTTTAACCACATGTTTGATCCACCATCAATGGCACCGGGTTCAATTATGCCGCCATATCCATTCTTGTTGGACAAGCAACTTGACATTAGTACAACTCCAGCCAAAATTAGGGCTATGCAAACTTTAGGAGTACCTTATTCTGCAGGGTATGATCAAAAAGCAAATGAAGATCTTAAAAAGCAAGCCTTAGCAATAACAGCCAGTTTGAAAAAGGATGGTATTGATACTAAGAGTGATCGTGAAATTATTGCATTAATTGCTTATCTGCAACGTATGGGTACTGATATTAAAGGACAAAATAAAATGACTCAAACTAATAAATAAGTTAGATCATGAAATTTATCAATTATCTCGAATCGATTTCAGGAGTAAGTGTTTACCCTATGATTTCTTTGATGGTATTCTTCATTTTCTTTATTGCACTTGGTATTTATGTTTTGAAAGCTCCTAAGCAATATTTTGATGAAGTAAGCAATATTCCACTGGAAGGAAACGAAAACAACTAATTTAAATTAACACAAAACAGTTTGAGAATGAAATTCCGAACTTCTATTAAACCTTTATTGGTTTTGCTACTTACAATGTTGTTTAGTAAAACAGTTTTAGCTGTGCAACAACTTGGACAATTTGGGCCTGGCGCCGGAACTCCCGCTGAAGACAAAGCCTCTGCCTCTTCCGCCGATTTAGTTTTTTATGTACTATCGGCAACAGTAATTGTGGAATTATTAGCCATTGTGTTTTTGGCAATTGTAATTCTTAAACTTATAAAAGTGTACTATGGAGTTGAGGTTAAGTCAGTATTGTTAAATAAAGTTCAAGAGGAAGCAGCAGTCAAGCCGGCCAAAAAGAAATGGTATTCCTTTGAACGTATCAATAAAACTGTGTCTATTGAAAAAGAAGGTGAGTTATTGATGGATCACGATTATGACGGTATACGCGAACTAGATAATAAAATGCCACCATGGTTTATTTGGTTGTTTAATGTAACTATTTTCTTTGCTGTTGTTTACTTACTTGTATATCACGTTTTCCGGTCGGCGCCATTACAAATTCAAGAATATAAAAACGAATTGGCAGTCGCAGAAAAGCAATCAGAAGAATTCCGTAAAAAATCGGCCAGCTTGGTTGATGAAAATTCTGTAGTACTACTTACTGATCAAGCTCAAATTAAATCAGGTCAAACCATATTCAATACCAATTGTGTCGCTTGTCACGGTTCAAAAGGTGAAGGTGGGGTAGGACCTAATTTGACTGACGATTATTGGCTGCACGGAGGAAGTGTTAAAAACATTTTTAAAACAATTAAATATGGTGTTCCTGAAAAAGGAATGAAATCTTGGCAACAGGATATATCTCCTTCACAAATGCAAGAATTGGTAAGTTTTATTAAAACCTTGCATGGTACTAATCCTCCAAATGCAAAGGAAAAGCAAGGTGAATTGTATAAAGATGGATCGGAAGCAGAAACCAAACCAGCAGATACGACAAAAACTAAGGCTGATTCGTTAAATACTGCAAAAATGTAATTTGATTCAATATTCTTAAGATATACCAAACGCACTCAGTGCACTCCGGCAATTGAGATCGGAGTGCATAATTAATTACTTTCTAATTGACTTCATTCAGAAGCACTAAAATCCATAAGAGTTGAAAATGGCTCAAGAAGATGTATTATATGACGATGATGATTTTAGAAATCATTTAGCTACAGTTGATGAAAAAGGTAAACGTAAATGGATTTATGCACAAGAACCCTCAGGAAGGTATTTTAACTATCGCACTTTATTAAGCATAGTATACCTCATTATATTTTTCGCATTACCTTTTATTAAAGTAAATGGTCACCCTCTTTTTTTATTTAATATTTTAGATCGAAAGTTTACTTTATTTGGTGTTACTTTTTGGCCACAAGATTTCTTCATTTTTGGTCTTGGAATGATAACCTTCCTGGTTTTCATTGTTCTTTTTACTGCTATTTTCGGTCGTGTTTTTTGTGGTTGGGCCTGCCCTCAAACTATATTTATGGAAATGGTTTTCCGAAAAATCGAATATTGGATTGAAGGAAATAATAACCAACAACGAGTTTTGAATAATGGCCCATGGACGAATACTAAAATCTTTAAGAAAAGTCTTAAACACTTTATCTTTTTAGCTATATCATTTCTCATAGCCAACACCTTTTTAGCTTATGTAATAGGTGTTGATGAACTTTTGAAAATCATTGGTGAACCTATTGGACAACATTTTACTGGTTTTATAGCCTTGTTAATTTTTACATTTGTTTTTTATGGCGTGTTTTCTTACATGCGAGAACAAGTATGTATAGCCATTTGTCCTTACGGAAGGTTACAAGGTGTTTTGCTTGATAAGGATTCAATAGTTGTTGCTTACGATAGAATTAGGGGAGAAAAGCGCGGAAAATTCAGGAAAAATGAGGCTCGAACACTCGGCGATTGTATTGACTGTTATCAGTGCGTTAAGGTTTGTCCAACAGGAATCGATATTAGAAATGGTACTCAATTAGAATGTGTAAACTGTACAGCTTGTATTGATGCCTGTGATAATATTATGGATAAGGTTGGGTTACCAAGAGGGTTAATTCGTTTTGCATCTGAAAATAATATAGCTAATAAGGAAAAGTTTCGATTAACACCACGAATTAAGGCCTACTCTGCAGTACTTGTTTTATTGGTTGGTGCAATGGTTGCAATGTTAGCTACCCGGAAGGATTTAAGCACAACAATAACTAGAGTAGGGGGGATGTTGTATCAAAAACAACCTAATAATCGCGTTAGTAATTTATATAACATTAAAATATTAAATAAAACTAGGCATCAATTGCCAATTCAATTAAAAATTGAGAATGATGGTATTAATGCTGAAATAAAAATGGTAGGCAAATCACTTGTAGTAAAGGCAGAAGAAACAGAAAATAGTACTTTTTTTATCATTTTGCCACAATCGGCAATAAATAAACGGAAAACTAGCTTAAGAGTTGGAATTTATAACGGTAATAAAAAACTTGAAACCATAAATACATCATTCCTTGGGCCTTTAACTGATTAAAAATGAAAAGATTATGAAATTGAATTGGAAATATTTTACGATTATATTTTTTCTGAGTTTCGTAGTGTTCATTTTGTTTTTGGCTTACAGAGCAATGCGAGAAAATTTTGAGCTGATTTCACCAAATTACTATGCTGATGAACTTAAATATCAAGAGAAAATTAACGCTAGTGAAAATGCTGGAACATTAAGTGAATCTTTAAAAGTTGAAGCAATAAATAAATCGATTACTATCGATTTACCTAAGGATTTTGAGGGTAAATCAATATCTGGTGAAATTAATTTAGTACGCCCTTCTGATAAAAGTAAGGATGTAAAGGTTCCGCTCAATGCTTCAATGAAGGGTGTCCAGCAAATTTCTTCCAACAAATTTGTAAAGGGATTATATCTATTGCAAATACAAGTTAAATGTGATGGAAAAGACTATTTCTTTGAACAGAATATCTTTATGCAATAAAGCTTAAATCATGATTGAAGCCTTTATTTTTGGTTTTATTGGCAGCTTTCATTGTATAGGTATGTGTGGCCCAATTGCAATGGCATTGCCGGTAAGAGAACATAATTCAATTTTAAATCGAATTAGTATTGTAATGCTTTACAACATAGGTAGGGTACTTACTTATGCTGTCATTGGATTGTTATTCGGTCTAATTGGAATGGGTGTTAGGTTAGCTGGATTTCAACAAGGGTTATCTATTTTCTTAGGAATAATCATGTTAGTTATTACGTATTTCACCTACTTCAATCGTGGAAAATTATTTAAAGTAGATATATTGCAAAAGCCTTTAAACAGTATAAGGCAGGCG
Source organism: Solitalea lacus (assembly GCF_022014595.1). Classification (NCBI taxonomy): domain Bacteria; kingdom Pseudomonadati; phylum Bacteroidota; class Sphingobacteriia; order Sphingobacteriales; family Sphingobacteriaceae; genus Solitalea; species Solitalea lacus. The sequence continues at coordinate 2,411,731 of NZ_CP091740.1, forward strand.
ATTGGAAAGTTATTTAGAGCGCAATCTGCCTTATCATTGTTTGGTATAGGCTTGCTAAATGGGTTGCTTCCTTGTGGCTTTGTTTATTTAGGTGTCATTTGGACAACTTCATTAGGTAATACATTACATGGAGTGCTATTTATGACTTTTTTTGGCTTAGGAACAATTCCGGCAATGCTCGGCGTAAGTTTAATGAGTAACCTGTTTAACCTAAGTTTGCGTAATAAAATAAACAAAGTAATTCCTGTATTTATGCTTGTAGTTGGAATACTGTTAATTGTTAGAGGATTAAATTTAGGAATACCTTTTATCAGTCCCCATATCGAAAACCTCCAAACCGCTTCTCCAACCAACTGCCACTAATAAACGAATATCCTTTAGTGTAAAAGAAGAAAAAAACGGCACTACTGTTAATAGTACCGTTTGGAATATTTTGAGCTCAATATTATTTGAACAAAACTATTTTGTTAAATCCTGAATTGGTAGTCCTACACAACCTACTGGTTCTTGGATATTTAGCAAAGTTGCAAGGGTGGCTGCAATATCAACAATTTCGGTACGTTGACTGATTGATTTTGGTTGAATATTCCAACCATACCAAATAAGTGGAACATGAGTATCATTAGTATATATACTGCCGTGTGTTGTTCCCTGCATTTTACTTCCCGACATCCAGCTTGGTTTTTCCATTATATAAACATCCCCTGAACGTTTAACATTGATGCCGTTTTTGATCATTCTAAGTTGATAATCTGGTACGAGAGCATTGGAAATATTATTCAAATCGATCACATTAGCTATTCCATCCAATTGCATTAAAAAATCTTTAACAAGTGTAAATACATCTTCATACTTCACACTTTTTTCTTTTAAGAAAGAATGGTTGAAATATAATTGATCATTAATAGCATATTCAATCCATTTACCGTCTCCCAATTTTTCGGAAAGGTGAGTATTTAAAGCCTTGCTAATTTTCCTGTCATCATTAATTCCTGCCGGGATTTTTACGCTCAAATTATATCCTGCTACATTAGCTACCCCATGGTCGGCTGTTAAGAAAACAAGCACATTCTCTTTCCCTAAATACGAATCTAGAAAGGTTAAGAGTTCTGAAATATCTTTATCTAAACGCATATAAGTGTCTTGCGCTTCAATTGAATTAGGGCCAAAAGCATGACCAACATAATCAGTTGAAGAGAAACTCACTGCAAGAAAGTCAGTATATTTACCTTTACCCAATTGCTCATTTTTTAATATGTTAATAGCAAAATCTTTGGTCAAGGTATTGCCGAATGGAGTTGTTCTTAATACTTCATAGTTTACAGCTTTATGTGGAAACACTGGTTTTTCTTCACCAGGAAGCGGCCTTTCAAATGCTTGATCATCGGTTGCACTTTCAGTATATTGATTAATTGGTAATAGAGTTGTCCAGATTTGATTAAGATAACTATCGGCTGGACGCTTTTCATTAACTTCTTTAACCCATTTAGGAAGTTCATTCATATAAAAGGAACTCGTAATCCAGTTTCCTGCTGAAGAATCGAACCAATAAGCTGCGTTAGCAGTATGTCCTGCAGGTAAAATAGAACCTCTGTCTTTTTGAGAAACTCCAATTACTCGTGAACCAAAGTTATTTGACAAACGTAATTGATCGGTAATTGTAGTTACGAGTAAATTTTTAGGGGACATTAGCCCTGCCTTTGAAGTACTGCCTACGGTTACCACTGTAGTATCCTCGGTACAATACATTCCCTTTTTAATATTTTTATCATACCAATCATTACCTGCTATCCCATTTATTGCTGGTACACTTCCTGTATAAACTGAAGCGTGTCCTGGGCCAGTATATGTGGGTACATAACTGTAATGATTGTTTTTGCAATTAGATCCTTGCTGCATTAATCGTTTAAATCCACCAGAGGAGTATTTATCGAAATAACGATAGAGGTAATCGTATCTCATTTGATCCACCACAATACCAACCACCAATTTGGGTTTAGTTGGAGTTTGTTTTGTAGAACTTTGAGCTGAAGTGTTAAGACAGGTTACTATTATTGCAATAGTTAAAATGGAATTTTTGAGCATACTTTTTTATAAATGTTGCTCAAAAATAAAAAAGATTGCCTCATTAGAAGCAATCTTTAATACTAATGTTTTGTTTCTTCAGCTATTACCAACCTCCGCCAGAAATGAATAGTCCGAAATAAGGTTTAGGATTATATCGTTGAAATGGAATTGCTACATAAGGTTCCAAAACTGCATAACCAAAAAGATTCACTCTTAAAGTTAAACCTGAACTTACTATTGGTGAGTATACTAGTTTTTCAGGAGAAACTAAGTTTCCTCCTTGGTCATAAATAGGAGGTACATATGGCTCTGGTTTCCAAGAAAGTTGTACAGGATAACCATTTCTCCAAGCTAAACCACCATCAACAAAAAATGCCAGATCGGAGAATAAAAAGCCTGATTTAATTTTTGAAAGCTTTTCAGGACCTGTTAATGGAAAGCGAACCTCAAAATTAGCAATGGCCATGTGGTCACCCAACAATTGTCGTTCATTAATTCCTTCTCCATTAAAGCTAAAATTATTATACAAAGAGTTTGTGTTATATGCCCTCACTAGTTGGTCATATCCAATATATATAGGATAAAGGAAATTTAAATCTTTAACAGAGCCATACCTTCCATAATACATTCCTCTGAATGCAATTGTCCATGGTTTATAGTACAAGTATTTGCGATAATCAGCTGTTGCAGAAGTGAAATTATACGTTCCAATGCTTTGGCCTAATTGAAACCTAAAGCGCTCACCTTTTACCGGAGCAGTTAATCCAAATTGAGAATTATCACCAACAAAAGCACCTTGCAGGTTTAACAAGTTAAATGGTGTAAATCCAAGTGCTCGAGAGTCAAGCTTCTGCCTGTCGCTTCCTAATGGATAACCGGTTGATGCTTCATAGTAGTCGCTATACTTATCGATGCGATAACTATAATGATTGAGACTCGTACTTAGTTCCCACCTTAATGTTTGTGATACAGGATAATAGCTATAGAATGCCAATTCCTCAATAAAGGTACGCTGTCTGTAGAAAGGATACTCAACCACAGTTCTAGAGTCGTCGGTATATGTTGGTTCACCATAATAAGCACTTAAATAAGGAGTATGTGATAGACCCAACCCCCAATTAACTCTTCCAGCACGATTTAAATAAGTTACCCCACCACCTATATCATATATTTCACCGTTTACTTGTGCAACTGCGAAAAGTTGATTGCGATCCAAAATATCACCAAATAAAAATCCAACGCCTCCAGCTACTCCTGTTCCAAATTGTGAGTTATACCCTACACCCACACCGCTCTGCTGAACAGTAACCAAGCTAAATTTAGGTCGATAAGGTGCTTTTAAGTAATCTGATGAATTGTAAGGAATTTTAATATTTTCCAAATTTTTGCTCAAAATACTTTCTTTGGGAAGATCAAAAGGAGGTAGTAATGAAGCAGTAAAATCAGTTACTTGAGGATCAACTTTGAAGCGCGGAAAATCAGCAGCATCTGCCTTGTATAAATTATAATCCCCGTGGCGGAACAAACAATAAGCAATTAAATCATTTTTGCCACCAACGCTAAATGCAGGTGCATCTTCTGTAATACCGCTTATTCCTGTAAAATATTTTGTTAACTTATAAATCTCTTTTGTTTCGATAGTGTATTCATACAGATTACGCATACCATCTGCGTTAGAAAGGAAGAATATCTTTTTATCATCATTAGAAAATTGAGCATTGAAATTATTCGCACCAGGGAAAAAGTCCAGCACTTCAATTGTGTTACTTTCCAAGTTATAAATACAAATTTTATTTGAGCCGAATTTAAGTTTAGGCAAATCTGTATCTGAACCTCTGTCTGATGAAAATACTATGTATTTGCCATTATTAGACCAGCTTCCATGAAATTCTGAATGATAATCATCTGTTAATCTTCTAACTTTTTTGGTTTGAAGATTATAAATGAATAAATCAGACTTGCCATTATTCATGGCTGAAATTAGCATTTGTTTACCATCAGGAGACCATGATGGATTAGAAAAATAGGGGAGAGAGTTAATCTTTATTTCTTCTATAGTTCTACCGCTTCTAACATCAACAAGCACCAATACACTTTTCCCTTTAATCATTACGATATAAGCATACCGTTGACCATCTGGAGACCAGGTACCAGCATCCTGTATGTAATTGTAGTTATCTACGTGTAATTTTTCCGCCTGTGATGAAAGTTTTCTGATTACACGACCAGATCTTACATCAGCCAGGAATAAGTCAATAGAAAACAGATTCTTCTCACTGAAAAAGGTTACGTAATTACCATCAGGGCTTAAAACTGGAGAAATATTCATTTCGCCTAAATCTTCCTGACGGATTAACTTTTTACCCACTAATGCAATAGTATCTTGCATAAATGGTTTGTAATTTTCAATTGTTCGAGTTTTCCACATATTGGATAAAACTCTTTCTTCATACCCCAAAGTACTGTCAACAGCCATTTGATAGCCAAACTTTGCAGTATTCACAAACAGTGGTTTAACAACGGTATCCCCCCAAACTCCTGCTACAAAAGCCCAAAATGCTTGTCCGTAACGATATGGGAAATACTTATTGGTTGTAGTAAGGTCTTTTAAGCTTGGGAAGTCTTTGCTAACTACAGCATCACGCATCCACATAGCAGTATGTGAATCCTTTCTGCCTAAAGATAAGTATTCAGCCATACCCTCAACCATCCATAAAGGAAGGTTCTGAATGTTATATAAACTTAATGAGTCAGCATTTTTTAGAATGTCATATTGGAAGGCATGCACCAACTCATGTCCTAATACGTGATCTGTTTGTGCATTGGCCTCAAAGAAAGGCATAAATACCCGGCCTCTATAACCTTCAGTAACACCACCGGTTCCTTGACCAATATTCTCATCAGATAAAGTGGTCTGCGAAAAATCCGAATGGTTATTATAAATCATTATTGGATTTTTATTATCAAATCGATGCTCAAGTACACTTCTATGACGATGGTACCATCTTTCGCTCATATCTGCGAATTTATTGATCACCGTATCGTTATTCATGTAATTATAAATATCGAAATGTGGTGTCTTTAGGAGCTTGAACTTAAACTTCTCATATTGCACCTTATTTCTTCCAAAATACTGTGCATTAGAGGAGTATCCGGTTAATAACAAAATTAATGAGAGGAAACTCATTAATAACTGTTTTGTAAAGAACCTATGCATGATTGGAGTATAAATATATTTAGTGTAAAAATTAAACTGTGAGTTAAACTTGAATTTGACTTCAGGTAGACCTCACTGTTTAAACATATATACGAAAAAAATAGTTAAGATGAAACTTATAACTCGGTATTTATGCTATCTGGCATTGTTTCATACTCTACATCAGCACTATCTGTGCCAGAGGTTGTATCCCTCCGAGGGACAGAAGTAGGGCAATAATACTTTGTCTTGATTTTAATAGTAGGTTTAGGAAATTTACCCATAGTTATACCTAAATGAGGGTCGGAATACACTTTCTCCATAAATTTTCCAAAAATTGGCAAAGCTGTTTTTGAACCTTCTCCGTATGCACTTGACATAAAGTGTATGTTTCTGTCATCACAACCAACCCATGTTCCGGTAACCAAATCTTTAGTTACCCCCATATACCAACCATCTGAATAATTGGACGTTGTGCCTGTTTTGCCTCCAATTTCATTTCCATTTTTAAATAAATCATACTCCCACAATGCTTGAGAGGTACCTCCAGGTTCTTGTATTCCTCCTTGTAGCATATAAATCATTAACCAAGCAGTTTCTTCACTTAACACACGTTTAGGTTCGGGTTTAAACTCTTTTATCATTTTTCCATCTTTATCATAAATTTTAGTAACCAATAACGGTTTTGAATAAACGCCTTTATTCAGAAATACACTATAAGCGGATACCATTTCAAAAAGGTTTACATCATTTGAGCCCAGTCCTACCGATGGAACAGATTTAAGAGGACTTTCAATACCGCATTTATGGGCATACTTTACAACGTTATCCCAACCCACTTTTTCGGTCAATTGAGCTGTGACTGAGTTACATGATTTACCCATTGCCCAACGCAATGTCATATCATAACCTGTAAAATGCCAATCTGCATTTTTAGGTGACCAACTTTTGGGTTCCCCATTTTCAATATAGTTAATGGTTACAGGCTGATCTTTTATTTTATCGCAAGGTGACATTCCCTTATCAATTGCTGTTAGATATACAAAAGGTTTAAATGTTGAGCCAGCCTGCCGCTTAGATTGGATTACGTGATCAAATTTGAAATAGTCATTATTAATACCTCCGACCCATGTTTTAATGTGTGATGATGAAGGTTCAACAGTAAGCATACCTACCTGTAATATTTTAGAATAATACTGCACAGAGTCTATAGTTGAAAAAGTGGTATCTCGTTCACCTTTCCATGTAAACACTTTCATTCGTTTTGGAGAATTCAAAGCAGCATTTATGGAATCGACATTGCCTTTAAATTTCTTTTGAAGATCTTTATAAAGCGGAAGTCGCTCAATCATAGTTTCTAAATAATTCGGTATTTCATCACCTTCTTCATTTGTCCATGGGTTACGTTTTTGCCAATAGCCGTAAAATCGACGTTGTATCCATGCCATACGATCAGCTACAGCTTCTTCGGCATATTTTTGCATCCGAGAATCAATTGTTGTATAAATTTTCAAACCATCAGCATAAATGTCATATTCGTTTTCCTTAGCCCAATCTTTTAACCAGTTAGCTACTGCAGCTCGTATATAAGAATCCTTTTCTTGCAGATTATCTTCTTTATATCTAAGATCTAAGATTATTGGCAACTTGGATAAATGGTCGTATTCAGACTTAGATAAATGATGATACTTTTCCATTTGTGAAAGCACCACATTGCGGCGTTCCGCAGATTTTTCAGGATTTGAAATAGGATTGTAAGTTGACGTTGCTTTAAGCATTCCAATTAACACCGCAGATTCTTCCGTTGCTAATTGATTAACTTGTTTATTAAAGTATTTATTTGCAGCAACTTTAATTCCGAAAGAATTATTTCCGAAAGGCACTGTGTTAAGGTAAAGTGTCAGGATCTCATTTTTAGAATAAACCATTTCGAGTTTAACCGCTGTAATCCATTCTTTAGTTTTATAAATAAGTGTGCGTAAAACTGGAATATGCGTTAACAATCCAAATGATTTTTGCCTGCGGGTTTGATACAAGTTTTTAGAAAGTTGTTGTGTTATGGTACTAGCTCCCCGCCTATCACCACTTAGAGTGGAAAAGATACTTGAAAACAACGAACGGATATCAATGCCTGAGTGATTGTAAAAACGAGCATCTTCAGTATCAATTAAAGCATTTTTAAGATTTTCAGGAAGATCTTTATACTCTACCGGAGTACGGTTTTCTTTATAATACCTGCCAATTAAAACACTATCGGCACTGTAAAGTTCAGACGCAGTGGCAAGAGGTGGATTTTTCAGATCTTTAAATCCTGGTGAGTAACCGAACAGCCAAAATAAATTTAGGTCAACAGCCAGAAAGAAGACTATTACCGAAACAAAAAGGTAAATTAAAACTCTTAAAAACTTATTTTTTGGTAGAAAAGCGTTGATTTTCTTGAAGAAATTTCTGATTGACGAACTAATCTTACTGAACATCAGATGGTTAAATTTAATTGATTTACATTACAAAGTAATGCTTTCTTTTAATTTACAAAAAACAAATTGTGTTTAATAAAATGAACTGTTTTAACGAAAAAACTTGAATTAATTTACTAAAATAAAGCCTAATTTTTAGAGTTCATTTGTCTCATTTTCGATAACTTCTATACATTGCTAACGGTTTAATCTTTCTTAAATTATTTTGAACAAATACAACATCGTAAAACTATTGTAACAGATTTATGTTGATAAAATCTAATCAAAGATTTTCTACGTTTGTCTGGATATAAAACTTAAACAATGAAAGATTTAATCATGCAAGCTGGCGAAAAGAGTTTTTTGAGCCTAATGTTAATTGTGTTTTGTGTTACTGCTTGCGCTCAAAAGCCTGAAGAAAGGAAAATTAAACCGTTACAAGTAAACAATGTTTCAAAGCAGATGGGAAATAATAATATAATAGATACAGTCACATTTGGTGCAGGCTGTTTTTGGTGTGTTGAAGCAGTATTTCAACAATTAAAAGGAGTTAAATCGGTTGAATCAGGATATTCAGGCGGTCAGACGGATAATCCGACTTATAAAGAAATATGCACCGGAGAAACCGGTCATGCCGAAGTTGCCCAAATTGTGTATGATCCAAAGGTCATTAGTTTTGGTGAGTTACTTGAAGCTTTTTGGAGCAGTCACGATCCAACTACTCTAAATCGACAAGGTGCCGATCAAGGCACACAGTACCGTTCGGTAATTTTTTACCATAATAATGAACAAAAAGAACTTGCAGAACAGTATAAAAAAGAATTGGATGCGTCTGGAGCATTTAAAAATCCAATTGTTACTGAAATAGCTCCATTTTCTAAATTTTATAAGGCCGAAGCTTACCACCAGAATTATTACAATTTAAACGGGGATGCTCCGTATTGTCAATTTGTAATTGCCCCTAAATTGGAAAAATTTAAAAGGGTGTTTAAAGATAAGCTGAAAGAGTAATTAGCTGTTGTAGATAATATTATTCGCTTAATATTGTTATGAAAATTCTGCTAATAAGGGAATATAAACTTCTCCATTTAGAATTATATATTATCCAAATTTAAGAAGGTGGAAAAGCAGGGTTTGATTGGGAGTATATTCCTTTTAATTAATAAGACCTGAAAAATAAAAGAGGTCAACGGTTAAAGTAGCTGAATTTGCAATTGCTGCATTTAAATTGTTAACAAAGTTCTTAGTGGTTGATTTTTTAAAGTTATAAGCTGTTAAAACAGCAGCTTTATCTTCTTTGCTTTTTGTTATGGTATCATCCCAATCAAATAAAATAGCTGAGCTTACCAATAATGAAGCAAATAAGTAATTTGGTGTAGATAATGATTTTCTGAAAAAGCAATTAGTTTTGTGTGCAAAAAACTAACTGTTTATTGAAAGGAATTTTTTGCGTTTAGGCATGAGAAAAATTGCGAACGCAAAAAGAATATTGATTGCGATACTCACTGGGGTATGTAAGCGCACAACACTTAAATAAAAACTATTGCTTGCCACAAAGCGGAAATTTACAAAGATGGCTATTAGGGTATAGAATAAATTTATGACAATTAATCCTATGGAAATCAATGCCTTGTCGTTTAAAATCAGATCGCCACTTTCTTTGAATAACAATCTGTTTATATGCTGAATGGAAAGAACAACTAATACAAACGAACTGATTGCCCAAGAGTAGTTATTTAAATTCAAAAAACTCTTAATTAAGGATTCTATGGTCCAAATGCATAGTATTAATAAGTTCAATCCGAAAAACAATTTCTGCCTTTTAAAATAAAAATTCCATTTGTTTAATTGTTGATTAATCAAAATAAAAACCAATAGTATATTTATATTAAGCAAGAAATGGTTATTGATATTAAATTTTCCAAGTATTTGACACAGAATGTCGATTATAAAGGAGTATATTATAAAAAAGATGAATGTTTTATCAGACACCTCAACTTTATTAATTTTATATAGCCCTAAGATTAGGGCTATAAACAAGCTAATTGAATTGATATCGTTTAGGTCAAATACCATTTTTAGTTATCAAATTAAAACGATGAAAGACCACAATCTGGAGGGCAGATTTTAATCGGTGGATCAATTCCTCCATCTTCTTCATCAAAAGCTATTTCACGTTTAGCACTTTGTGGTAATACATCAGCTCCGGCTTCATTATAGCCCACTAAAAATAATTGCACCTGATTTTTCTCATCTTCTGCAAAATACGCTCTGATACCTTTACACTCAGGGTTACTTAATATTTTTTGTACGGATTCTGAACTGAAATCTATTGAATTTGGCATTTTAACGCCGTTAACATGTTTTAATGCATTGTTACGGTAATTGTCCACCATTTTCTTTGCCTGCTCCAGTGAAAGCTTTTTGTTTTGTGTTTTCATTTTTAGTATTGATTTTTTGATACAACAAAAATATAAATCAATAATTAACTATTTTTACTTTGATTCAAAATGCGTACAAGTACGGGTTAAATTTGAGTAGTTATACGTAAATATCTGGGTATTTATACTCACGATTTTCTATTGAATAATTTTCAACTTTACGGTATCAAAAACAAGATTCCATTTCAATTAACAAAGAAATAATCTCTTTATCCCCCTTCTGCCTGAATTTAGCTAGGTAAAAACTAACTAACCACGTTAAAAAAATAAACGCTGAACTTGGCCGTTTCAGCGTTTTTTTGTTGCTTTATGCCTTCATTTTCAAATTCATATAATAAAATTGAATCGATCTATATTCTTCTGGGCATGTGTGCTTTTTTTATTCTTTTTTGAACAGAATATATTCGCTCAAAAAATTAAGCAGTTTCATTATCAATTAAGCGGCAAAACCGATAATGATTCCTATGCTTTTACTGGAGGTGATCGTTATTATTCAAATGGATTATTCATCTCTTTACGCAAAGCAATAAATTCAGAAAACAAAAGCTGGTCGCCAAATACTGCAAAGAAAATTTATGGAATTGAGTTAGGGCATGAAATTTATATGTCTAATGTTTCGCAACGTGGATATTATCAAGAAGATCTTATTGACAGACCTTATGCGGGTTATATTTATATAAATGGTTTATGGGCAATTCATTATATAAATGAATCTTCCTTACAATTTTCAGGTGCAGTAGGTATAATTGGCCCTTCAACCAAAGTAGATCAGCTTCAAAGTTGGACGCATAATGCATTTGGTTATTATCATCCAATGGGTTGGGAGCATCAAATCGAAGATTTATGGGGGATTAATCTCAGTATTAATTATCGTAGAATGCTATTAAATAATAAGGCAGGCAAGCGTTTTTTTGATGCATCTATAATTGGCAAGGGTGATTTAGGAACTTTCTTTTCAGGGGCATCTGCTAGTGGAATTATTCGGCTAGGTAAATTGGAAAAAGCCTTTAATAGCTGTGTGTTTAATGCCAAACCAACTAATAGCAAGAATGCATCAATTAATGAGCGTGATCATGAATGGGCCTTTTACTTGCAGCCATCCTTTAATTACGTTGCATATAATGCAACAATACAAGGCGGTATGTTTTCTACTCAATTTTCGTCTGAAGAAATTGTGAAACCTATTCAGCCTTGGTATTTTGGTCAGCAAGTAGGTTTTATGTATTCCCAAAATCGTTGGGGAGTAGATTTATCCTACAACTTTAAATCGAAAGAAACAAAGCATGCTGTTAAAACCAATCAATACGGTTCATTCAAACTACTTTATTTCTTTAATTAAAGTAGTTTAAACCAATTTAGTGGATTGATCATTGACAAAGGAAGTTCAATATAAATCTGGTCGTTAATGCTTTTCAGATTGTAGGTGCGGACACAATCTCCTTGATCAACTGAACCTCGTCCTGTAATTAAGTCGAAAGTATGCCTATGAACCGGGCAGACTAGCTTATCATTTTCAATCCAGCCAGAACTTAAATTTCCTCCGGCATGTGGACAATTGTTTTGAACGCCATAAAATGAATTTCCTTTTTTAATCAGGCAAAATTTGCGTCCTTGAATTTGGGCAAATCCAACATGATATAAGCCATTTGAATCAGCAGGCCTCCAGGCAACACTATCTAATTTATACCATTTTAAAGCCATGAAATTTTTACCATTATAAAATTTTACTTCCGATAAGTTATGGTATTTTTATCAAAAAAAATCGACCCTGAAAGTTACTTTATTAGGATTGAATTTATAGAAAATCAAACAATAAACTTATTCAGATACAAATTAAACACTAATGAAAAGCAATCATGAAATTGATTTTCGCATTTATGGCGAAGAATTACAATGTGTAGAAGTTGAGCTTGATCCACAAGAAACGGTTGTTGCCGAATCAGGAAGTTTTATGATGATGGATCAAGAAATTCAAATGCAAACCATCTTTGGAGATGGTAGTCAGCAAAATACAGGTTTTATGGGTAAGCTTTTTTCGGCAGGAAAACGCTTACTAACTGGTGAAAGTTTGTTTATGACTGCCTTTACCAATCAGGGTATAAATAAAAGGCACGTAACATTTGCTGCACCTTATCCAGGAAGAATTATTCCAATGGATTTGCATCAGTTAGGAGGGAGTTTAATTTGTCAGAAAGATGCTTTTTTATGTGCTGCAAAAGGCGTTTCAATTGGAATAGAGTTTCAACGTAAGCTAGGGACTGGTTTATTCGGTGGAGAAGGATTCATCATGGAAAAACTGGAAGGTGATGGATTGGCTTTCGTGCATGCCGGGGGCATGGTGGTAGAAAGAGAGCTCCATCCAGGTGAAGTTTTAAAAGTAGACACAGGATGTATTGTAGCATTTACTAATACAGTAGATTATGATATTCAGTTTGTTGGCGGAATTAAAAATTCATTATTTGGAGGTGAAGGGTTGTTTTTTGCCACTCTACGCGGGCCAGGTAAAGTTTGGATTCAGTCATTGCCAATTTCTCGTCTGGCTGGAAGAATTCTTTCAATGGCAACAGGTCCAAGAAAAGAAGAAGGAAGTATTTTGGGTGGTCTAGGTAATTTAATTGACGGTGACTAAATCAATTCAATTGGATACTGTACCTACAAACCAAATGCATATTCTCGAAAACAATTTTCTATCCATTAAGGTTAATAGCAAGGGTGCAGAAATAAATAGTATCTATAATAAGCAAACTAAGTTGGAGTATTTATGGCAGGCTGGGGAAGCTTGGGCTAAACACGCTCCTATATTGTTTCCAATTGTTGGCAAGCTAAAAAATGATACTTATCAAATTAATGGTAAAAGTTATGAACTAACTCAACATGGCTTTGCCCGCGATTTGAATTTCGAATTAATCAAGCAAACCGAAAATGAGCTTATTTTTGGCTTGAACAGTTCGGATCAAACAATCAATAAATATCCGTTCAATTTTAACCTCGAAATAATTTATCGCTTAATCGAAAACATACTCGAAGTTGAAGTTAAGGTAACTAATACAGGTAATGAACAAATGTTTTTTTCAGTAGGTTTCCACCCGGCATTTAAAGTTCCAATAGAACCTCATTTACGCTATGATGATTATTATTTGGAGTTTAAGGAAAAAGAAAATATTGATCGATGGTCAATAGTAGGAGGGTTGATTGGTGAACCTTATAGTAAGGTTTTACAAAATGAAAATCATTTGCCTTTAAATTATTCTCTGTTTAATGAGGATGCCTTAGTGTTTAAATCACTAAAATCCTCAAAAATTACCTTAAAGAGCGATAAATCGGTTAATGGATTGGCGTTTTTCTTCAATAATTTTCCGTTTTTCGGAATTTGGGCAAAAAAGAATGCTGATTTTGTTTGTTTAGAACCCTGGCACGGCATTGCTGATGCAGTTGAGTCTAATCAACAGTTGAAAAATAAGGAAGGCATACGTTCATTAGCTCGTAATGAGGAATTTAGCTGTGGTTACCAAGTTGCAACTTTTTAAAATTCTTCATTGTTTAAATTAAAAATGTCATTATTTTTTAAAATATTTCAAAGAAAAGTACATTTATTTTTAAATCTGTCTTAATTAATTAAATTTGGACTTCCATAAAAACCCGTTCAAGATAATTCACAGAAAATCTATTATTGCGGGTTGTTTATGGCTTCCTTACAATCAAATAGATTTTCACAAACGTTATGTCAGAAGTAGCAGAACTTAAATTAGGAGACAAAACGTACCAGCTTCCAGTTATTACCGGTACGGAAAATGAAAAAGCCATTGATATTACCAAATTAAGAGATCTTAGCACTCATATCACTTTAGATTCGGGCTACAAAAACACAGGGGCCACTAAAAGTGCTATCACTTTTTTAGATGGTGAAGAAGGTATCTTACGTTATCGTGGTTATCCAATTGAACAGCTTGCCGAAAAGTCTTCTTTTTTGGAGGTTGCGTACTTGCTAATATATGGAGAGCTTCCTACCAAAAAGCAACTAGAAGAAGTAGCTTATGCTATTAGTCGTCATACATTGATTCATGAAGACATGAAGAAGTTTTTTGATGGTTATCCATCAAAAACACATCCAATGGGCCAATTAGTTTCTTTGGTTTGTTCTTTATCTTCATTCTATCCTGAGTCATTAAATCCAAATCCATCTAAAGATGAGATTGAATTAACTATGTTAAAATTGGTAGCTAAAATGCCTACCATTGTTTCATGGATTTTCAAAAAAGCAATTGGCCATCCATTGATGTACCCTCAAAATAAGTTTGACTATGTGTCAAATTTCTTATACATGACTTTCGGTCATCGTACTGAGGAATACCAAATGGACCCTGTGTTGGTTGATGCCATGAACAAATTGTTGATTTTACATGCTGATCATGAGCAGAACTGTTCAACTTCAACTGTTCGTATAGTTGGTTCATCAGATTGTAATCTATATGCTTCTGTTTCAGCAGGTATTGCTGCACTATGGGGACCGTTACATGGTGGGGCTAACCAAGCTGTAATTGAAATGCTTGAATTGATTAAAAACGACGGTGGTGATGTTGATAAATGGGTTGCTAAAGCAAAAGATAAAAATGATCCATTCCGATTAATGGGCTTTGGTCACCGTGTTTATAAAAACTTCGATCCTCGTGCAAAAATCATCAAGAAAACCTGTGATGATGTATTGGGTAAATTAGGTATAAACGATCCAGTATTAGATATTGCTAAGAAACTTGAAGAAGTTGCTTTAAATGATGAGTACTTCATCAGTCGTAAGCTTTATCCTAATGTTGATTTCTATTCAGGTATTATTTACCGTGCAATGGGCTTCCCTACGGACATGTTTACAGTATTGTTTGCTTTAGGTCGTTTACCAGGTTGGATTGCACAGTGGAAAGAAATGCGTGAAAATAAAGAACCTATAGGTCGTCCACGTCAAATTTATGTTGGTCATACAACTAGAGAATATATTCCGATTGAGAAGCGATAATTTTAAATCGTATCTGTAAAAAGAGAACGCCTTCCCTAAAACACACTGTAGGGAAGGCGTTCTCTTTTTATTAAACTTATAACCAGAAACAAGAAACTGAACGAGATATATTGCATGATGAATATCACGTGGCCAAGGTTATAACGGTCACTTCTGAAATAAATTAACTTTAAAACGAAGGCACAGAGAGGTATCAATAAGAAAATAAGGTGTTTAGGCTTTTTACAAATGCAGGTCAAATTGATTTCATAATTTTTTCTTGGCTGTGATTTTCTTTTGCCACTAATCACCCCTCCCTTTAATGCCGTGTTGGCACTATCAATTTTTACAACCTGTTTTCACGGCTACATTAAGATTCCGGCAATAGTGGCTGATAGGTAGGAAGCCAGTGTGCCACATAATAAGGCTTTCAGACCTAATTTAGCTAAATCAGCTCTGCGTTCTGGAATCAAAGCACCAATTCCGCCAATCTGCATCCCTACACTGCTAAAGTTTGCAAAACCACAAATAGCAATACTTACAATCATTAAGCCTTTTTCGGTTACAATAGGAACAGATTTATTGGTAAGATTTAGAAATGCAACAAACTCATTAATAGTAATTTTTTGGCCGAGAAGTGTCGCTACATTATCCACATCTGCAGCCGGAACGCCCATGGCCCATGCAAAAGGGTAGAATATCTTACTGAATATATAATTAAGTGTTAGGTTGAAATCAGGGTTAAAAAGATGACCAATTGAAATCAATACTGCATCTAGCAAAGCAATTATTGCAATAAAACCAATCAACATCGCAATAACATTCATAGCGATTTTAAACCCATCTGCAGCTCCATGCGATATAGCATCAATTACATTCGAGTAACTGCTTTTTACCTCAAGTTTAACCTTTCCTAGGGTTTGACTTTCTTCAGTTTCAGGAAAAACAATTTTAGAAATCACCAAAGCTCCAGGAGCCGCCATTAAACTTGCCGTAATGAGCTTAGGAGCTAGGTCCATTCCTGCTTGTGCTCCCATTTTTGCGTAAACTACCAAAATTCCACCTGCAATACAAGCCAAACTGCCACTCATACTGGCTAAAAGTTCACTATTAGTCATTGTTTTTAGGTAAGGACGAATCATTACTTGGGCTTCAACCTGGCCAACAAAAGCACTCGCAACATTACTTAATGCTTCAGCACCACTCACTCGCATAATATAGTTCATGGCCTTTGCTATAATTGAAACAATTCGTTGCATTATACCAAAGTGATATAAAACTGCAACAAGAGCGCACACCAATATTATAGTTGCAGTAACATTAAAGGCAAAAACAAATCCTCCTGAAGTATAGTTCCCGATAGTTCCATTACCTTTATCTACTGCCAAGCCCCCATAAACAAAAGAAGCACCTTGAAATGCAAAGTGCTCGATTTTAGCCATTCCTTTTCCTAGCATTTCAAAAAACTGCCTAACCAATGTTATCCTGAATACTAAAACGGCAATAAAAAATTGAAGGAAAAAACCGCTTAAAACAACGCGATAATTTATTTTTTGACGATTATTTGAAACTAAAAAAGCAATGCCCAAAATAAGGACAACACCTAATAATCCGGTAAATCTACCCATATTTAAGCATCTGTATTCTTGAAATAGAAATATGCAACTAAATAGATAAAATCGATCAAATAGGAAGTTATGAAGCTTTTCTACGGCTTAATTCATCACGTATTTTGGCGGCTTTTTCATAGGCTTCTTCTTCCAAAGCTGCTTTCAGCTGTACTTTTAACTCATCATCTGAAAGTGAGGCATAACTGCTAACACCTGAAGTGGGTACAGATTGAGTATCTTCTTTGCCTTCCACATTTTCCAAAAAGACAAATTCATTACCTTCAATTAATATACCTGCTTGTGATAGGATAAATTCATAAGTGTAGATCGGGCAATTAAATCTAACTGCAAGGGCAATTGCATCAGACGTTCGGGCATCAACTTCCAACGTTCTTTTTCCATCAAAACAAATAAGTTTAGCATAAAAAATACCGTCAACAAGGTTATAAATAATAACTTCTTGAATTTGAATACCAAACGACAACGCAAATGATTTAAATAAATCATGAGTAAGCGGTCGGGTAGGGGTCATTTTTTCGATTTCAATGGCAATTGCTTGCGCTTCAAAGCCGCCAATTATTATTGGTAACCGACGTCGTCCATTAACTTCACCCATAACCAAGGCATAGGCACCCGATTGTGTTTGGCTATACGATAATCCTACAATATCTAGCTTTATCTTCTTCATTAAATGTAAAAAATGTCGTTTGGTATTTATAACCAAACGACATGCTAATATAGGATTTAGAAATCGAAAACGGGTAAAATATTTACTTTAAGCCGTTTCCTTATACTTTTTAATTGCTTCTATTAACTTTGGAACAACTTCAAATGCATCGCCAACTATACCATAATCAGCCACTTTAAAGAATGGAGCTTCAGGATCTTTATTAATTACCACAATAACTTTTGATGAGCTTACTCCGGCCAAATGCTGAATGGCTCCTGAAATGCCAATGGCAATGTATAAGTTTGGACTAATTGCAATACCTGTTTGACCCACGTGCTCAGAATGCGGACGCCATCCGGCATCTGATACTGGTTTAGAACATGCAGTAGCAGCACCAAGCAAATTAGCAAGTTCTTCAATCATTCCCCAGTTTTCAGGTCCTTTTAATCCACGTCCGGCTGAAACTACTAGTTCTGCGTCAGGTAACGAAATTTTGTCAGAAGCCCTTACAATGTCTTTAATCATTACACTATAGTCATTTTCTGAAGTTGAAGCTTCAAATGCTTGCACAGCAGCAGATTCAGGACGTTCTACAACTTTGAATGAATTTGGAACCAATGAGATGATTTTAACATCGGAACTTAACTCTACGTTTGCAAATGCCTTTCCTGAGAATGCAGTTTTCTTAACAGTAAATTTGTTATCACTTAAAACAGGTAATTCAACAGCACCATCAACTAAACCTGCTTCAAGTTTAACAGCTACACGAGGAGCTAATCCTTTACCTGAAAAGCTAGCCGCAAGAACCACAACTTTAGAACCCTCGGCCTTTGCTGCTTGGGCAATAATAGAAGCGTAGGCTTGGTTAACAAAGCTTTTTAACTTTTGATTGTTTATCGATAATACTTTTTGAGCACCGTATTTTCCTAACTCAGCCAATACACTATCAGCTACGTCTCCAATTGATAATGCTGTTAAGCTGGTTCCTAACTGATTAGCTACTTCTTTGGCATAAGAAACTACTTCATAGGTTGATTTTTTGAATTTGCCTTCGGCATTTTCAACATATACTAATACTGACATGATTTTAAACTAGAATTTTAGATTTGGATTGAGATTGCATAGATGATCGAACTATCATCTCTAATCTCGCTTCTTATATGTTATATAACTTTTGCCTCATTATGTAATGCTTCAACTAATTTTTCAGCATCAGTTGCATCAATCATTTTAACCTGGCCGCGGGGGGCAGGAGTACTGTATGATTTAACTTCAGCAACTTTAGCAATCTCAACCGGCTCAACCACGGCCAAAGGTTTAGTACGTGCCGACATAATACCACGCATATTTGGAATTTTTGGTTCTGCTACTCCTTCTGCACAACTTGCAATAAACGGAACTGGAGCTTCAATTATTTCTTTTCCTCCTTCAATTTCACGTTCAATAGTGGCTGTATTTCCATTTAAATCTATTTTTTTAATAATAGAAATAGATGGAATTGATAAAAACTCACCAACCATAGCGGCCACTTGTGAGCCATTATAGTCGATTGATTCCCGGCCGGTTAGGATGAAGTCATAACCACCATCCTTCGCAACATTAGCAATTTGTTTTGCCACAAAATACGCATCACGAGGTGCCGCATTCACTCGAATAGCATCATCAGCTCCAATTGCCAGTGCCTTTCGAATTGTTGGCTCAGTAGAGGAGTCACCAACGTTAATTACAGTTATTGATCCTTTACCGCCTTCACATAATTCAATTGCACGTGCAAGAGCAATTTCATCATACGGATTGATGATGTATTGTACTCCAGCAGTATTGAATTGTGTATTGTTGTCCGTAAAAGCTATTTTTGTTGTTGTGTCCGGAACGTTACTTATACAAACTAGTACTTTCATAAAATTAATTGATTGAATTAAAAAAAACTTATGCATGCATACAAATATATAAAGCAAATTGTATTTTACTAATTTTGCATGCATTGATTTTGTAAAAATACCTAAAACCCTAAATTCTCAAAATGCAAATTTCTCGTTTGGAGCAATTACAACGTTTTTTAGAAAATGAGCCTAATGATTCATTTTTAAAATATGCAATCGCAACTGAATATTTAAAGTTAAATAATACAGATCTAGCTCTACAATATTTTACCGAATTAGTAAATACCGATGAAAACTACGTAGGTACTTATTACCATTTGGGCAAACTTTATGAAAAGCTCTTAAGAAAAGACGATGCAGAGGTAACATACAAAAAAGGATTAATAATTGCCAGAAAAGCAGGCAATTTTCACGCTGCATCAGAACTTCAACAAGCACTAAATTCAGTTTTGGGTTTAGATTATGAAGATGAATAGGCTATAAACAAGGAACTTACTTCTATTTATTAAAATATAATACGTTGACGGCTAAACAGTTTCTTTTTTTAGGTGATGTAATAAAATATACCTTAACTGCTTTTGGTGGACCTCAAGCCCACATAGCCATTATGCTAAAAGAGTTTGTGGAGAAAAGAAATTACTTAAGCGAACAAGAACTTCTTGAACTTAATGCGTTGTGTCAGGTTTTGCCAGGACCTGCTTCAACACAAACTATTACCGCTATTGGATATAAAATAGGAGGGTTATGGTTTGCCATATTAACCTTTTTAATTTGGCTATTACCATCGGCTTTGATGATGGCAATAGCAGCCATATTATTTGTTTCCTATTCCTCAAAAATTGAAATACCAAAATTATTACAGGTAATAGAGCCTATGGCTTTAGGTTTTGTAGCCTACGCAGCTTTTATTTTTGCATCAAAGGTTATTAAAAGCAAGCTTACATTTACTTTAGCTGCAGTAGCTTTTACATGTTCCATGTTACTTAAAAATCCTTTTGTTTTTCCATTCATGTTCCCTGTTTTGGTTCTATTTGGAGGCTATATAACTTCACGAATTAATACAGACGATGAAGAACGTGATTTAAGCGAAAAACTGGTAATTAATGTTAATAAGAATAAGGTAGCCTATTTCTTTGGAATCTTGATATTCTTTGCCTTGATGGGGGCAATAATTAACAGAACGTCTTTTTTTAGCTTACCTGTTCGTTTATTTGAGAACTTTTATCGGAACGGCATCATAATTTTTGGTGGCGGACAAGTATTGATACCTTATATGTATACTGAGTTTGTTGAGTTAAAGAAATACCTCACCACACAGGAATTTTTGTCGGGATATGCATTACAACAAATCATCCCAGGACCGGTATTTTCATTCAGTTCCTTTTTGGGTGGTATGGCTATGAAAAATTCGGGAATAATGGGGCAACTACTTGGTAGTTTTGCTGCGGTATTAGGTATCAATTTGCCTGGATTGATTTTGATCTTATTTATTGTTCCCTTTTGGAATGACTTAAAAAAGATTACCCGAGTAAAGAACTCAATGGCTGGTGTTAACGCTGTTTCTGTTGGATTCGTTATTGCAGCCTTCTTTTTATTAGCCAAGCCTATTGATATCAATTATTTCTCTGTAGCAATAATTGTAGTTACCTTCACATTATTACGGTTTACTAAAATTCCTGCTGCAATAATCATGCTTTCGGGATTATTAATAGGATTATTTCTATAAATATAATTATTGTAAAAAAGCCTTTGAATAGGGTTCAAAGGCTTTTTTTATATTTTTTTACTTATTAAAAAGGTGCAAAATCATCACCTCCTTCATCAAATTCATTCATTTTTGATGGGCGGATAATAAAGTTTTGTGGACGTTCGTCATCAAAGCCGGCAGAAGGAGAGAGGCCAGCAGAGGCACTTAGGTTATTTACATCAAAACTGCTGAAATCAAAATTATCCGGATCTAAATCCTGGTACTTAATGTATTTTCCAACAAATTTTAAAGGAACATTTTCCAATGAACCGTTACGGTGTTTAGCAATAATTACCTCAGCAACACCTGCAGTTGAACGACCGCTCTCATCCTGAGTGAATCCATAATACTCCGGACGATATAAGAAAAGTACCATATCGGCATCCTGCTCAATGGAACCCGATTCACGTAAGTCGGAAAGCATTGGCTTTTTATCTCCTCCACGGGTTTCTACCGCACGGCTTAACTGAGAAAGTGCAATAACCGGAACACTCAGCTCTTTAGCAATTCCTTTTAATGCCCTTGAAATACCACTAATTTCCTGTTCACGGTTACCTTTAGCATCACCAGAGCCATGCATAAGCTGAAGATAATCGATTACGATCATTTCAATCCCGTATTGCTGTTTCATACGGCGAACCTTTGCTCGTAACTCAAAAACATTTAGGGCTGGAGTATCATCAATATAGATTGGGGCTTCAGCTAGTTTACCCACTTTAGAGTGCAATTGTTGCCACTCATGCGGAGCGAGATTACCTTTTTTAAGTTTTTCAGCCTCAATCTCGGCCTCTCCGGCAATTAAACGGTTAACCAACTGCACAGATGACATCTCAAGGGAAAAAACTGCGACTGGAAAATTAAAGCCTACAGATGCATTTCTAACTGCACTTAAGATAAACGCGGTTTTACCCATGGCCGGACGAGCCGCGATAATTACCAAATCAGAACGCTGCCAGCCGGAGGTTACTCGGTCTAATGCCGTAAAACCTGAAGGAACACCTGTCAATCCATCAGTTTTATCTTTCAGTTTTTCAATTTCCAGCACTGCCTTTTTTACCAAGTCCGACATGTTTTCGGCATTTCGGCGCAAATTTCCTTCTGTAATTTTGAACAGGTCACTTTCCGCTTTATCCAATAGCTCGAAAATATCAGTGGTGTCCTCATAAGCCATATTCACCGTTTCTGTTGAAATTTGAATAAGCTGGCGTTGAAGATACTTTTGAGCAATAATACGGGCGTGAAACTCAATATTGGCAGCTGAAGCTACCCGATTGGTTAATTCAGTTATGTAAAAGGCACCACCCACCATTTCTAAATCACCACTTTTACGTAACTGATTGGTCACCGTTAAAATATCTACAGGCGAAGACTCGCTGTAGAGGTCCATAATGGCTTTAAATATTTTTTGATGGGAATCTTTATAGAAAATTTCAGGACGAAGGAATTCGATAACTGACGTTAAAGCATTCTTTTCAATCATTATCGACCCTAAAACGGCTTCTTCAAGTTCAACGGCTTGAGGCTGCAATTTACCACCTATTAATGTTTGGGGCATTTTACGAGCCGTAGTACGCCTATCGGATTTACTTCTCGAATTTCCGTTTGTTTCAAAATTATCTAAACTCATACTTAATTACACGAAGGTAGTTTTAACGGTTGTGGCGACAAATATATTTACTTATCTCCTTTCATACAGTTCAAATTTTTAAACAGCCAAATCCGTAATCTTAAATCTAATTGAAAACGAGCAATATAGAACTGTGGACTTATTAACATAAATTGTTGGTAAATGAATTAAATGTTAACAATACCGTCTCTGTTTGTCTAAAAATCAACTTTTTAGTATTTTCAAGAGCTATGTTGATAACTATTTTAATGTGGAAAACCTTTGTGTATGCATAGTATCGAGGCTAAAATTGTTTAAAATTTAAATGGCAGATATTCAGAGAATAAAATAATTGATTCGTAGTTTTGCGATTCCATGAGAAATTTTGGCATAGTTAAAAAAGAAACCAACGAGTTAATATTTGGCATTCGGGCTGTAATTGAAGCAATTACGGCAGGTAAAGAAATTGAAAGTTTATTCATACAGAAGGGCCTAGCGGGTAATCTCTATGCAGAGTTACGATTAGTCATTGCTGAATATGATGTCCCGTTCCAGTTTGTACCTATTGAAAAGCTTAATCGCTTAACCACCAAGAATCACCAGGGTGTTGTCGCATTTATTTCACCTATAAGTTACCAAAAAACAGAGCAAATCGTCCCTGAAATATATGCTCAAGGGAAAACGCCTCTCTTACTTATTCTTGATAGGGTAACGGATGTACGAAATTTTGGCGCAATTGTTCGAACAGCTGAATGTTTGGGAGTTGATGCGGTAATTGTCCCTGCACGAGGTTCGGCTCAAGTAAATCCCGATGCAATTAAAACTTCAGCAGGAGCATTATTCAGAGTGCCAATTTGCCGTGAAATGAAATTGAAAGAAACACTTGAGTTTTTAAAAGATTCAGGACTTCAATTAGTTGCTTGTACAGAAAAAACCGATAATTTATTGACAGAAGTTGACTACACGGGTCCAACGGCAATAATAATGGGTTCAGAAGAAGATGGAATATCACCTGAATATATGAAATATTGTGATGCAAGGGCTAAAATTCCAATGTTGGGAGAAATTGCTTCGCTAAATGTTTCCGTTTCAGCTGGTATAATTTTGTACGAAGCAGTCAGACAAAGAAAATAATTTTGATATATAAATGATGAATTATAAATGGTTTCAATCATCTATAATTCATCATTTAATTTAAAGGTACTTTTCTCCGTAATTTTGCTTTACGTCAGCCACTATCTGTTTTATTTCCTGTTCTTCGCTTTTTTTGCAAATCATTAGTACGTCGTCTGACTCAACTATGATATAACCGTCCAAGCCTTGTAAAATCACCAGCTTATTAGCATCAGTTCTTACAATACAGTTGGCTGAATCATACATCATTACCTTATCTGTATCAATTACAACATTTCCAACGTAATCCTTTTCTTGCTTAACTTCATAAACCGAGGCCCATGTTCCCAAATCACTCCATCCAAAATCACTTGGTCGAACATATACATTGTCAGCCTTCTCCATTACACCATAATCAATTGAAATATTTTTACAACGCATATACGCTGTTTTTATAAAGTCAGTTTCTTTGGATGTGTTGTAAAAGATTTTACCCTCAGTAAAAATCTCGTTCATTTCGGGCAAATATTTATGGAAAGCATTTAAAATTGTTGGGGCATTCCAAACAAAGATGCCAGCATTCCACAAAAAGTCGCCACTGGTTAAAAATGTTTTAGCGAGTTCTAAATCTGGTTTTTCTGTAAAGGTTTTGACCTTAAAGAAAGTATTCTCTATAGATTTATTAGTATGCTGAATGTAACCATATCCGGTATCAGGGCGGCTTGGGACTATACCCAGGGTTATCAGAAACGGATTTTCGGCAGTAAGTTCTATTGATTCACGAATAATTTGCTTAAAGTTTTCTTCTTGTAAGATTAAATGATCAGAAGGTGCAACAACAATACTAGCCTTAGGGTTTTTTTTAGCTATTTTATGGCAAGCATAAGCAATACAAGGTGCGGTGTTACGCATTACCGGTTCACCTAAAATATTTTCATTTTTGATATCAGAAAGCTGCTCTTTAACAATTTCTCTATAGCTTTCATTAGTAACAATAAAAATATTGTCAACCGGACAGATTTCTTTAAAACGCTCAAATGTTTGTTGTATTAACGTTTTACCGGTTCCCAGTATATCAATAAATTGCTTTGGAAAATTAGTTCTGCTTACTGGCCAAAAACGACTACCCACACCGCCGGCCATAATTACAACAAAATGATTATTGTTACTCATTTAATACTTTTGCACAGTTAAATTATTCCTTCTTTAATTAAATCATGAAGATGAATAACTCCTGCATATTTGTGATTATTAACTACAATTAGTTGCGAAATATTGTGTTGTTTCATGAGAGCAAGAGCATCAACTGCCATTGCTGATGAATCAATTGTTTTAGGCGAGCTGTTCATGATATCAACGGCACGCAAGGTAGAAAAGTTTTCATTCTTTTCCATCATTCTTCTTAAATCACCATCAGTAATTACTCCAACCAGTTCTTCGTTGTTTACAACAGCAGTTGAGCCTAATCGTTTTGACGAAATTTCGAAAATTACACGTTTGATATCATCTGTAGTGTTTACCTGTGGCTTTTGATTGTTTACTGATAAATCCTTCACTTTTAGATACAGCTTTTTACCCAATGCACCACCAGGATGATAACGTGCAAAATCCTGACTGGTGAAATTTCGCTGTTGCAGTAAACAAACTGCTAAAGCATCACCCATTGCCAATTGAGCAGTGGTACTGGTTGTCGGAGCCAGATTATGCGGACAAGCTTCTTCCTTTACGGTGGTATTTAGAACATAATCTGAATGAGTGGCAAGGTATGATTTCATATCTCCGGCCATTCCAATTAATACGTTACCCGATTGTTTTAATAGTGGGACTAGTACTTTAATTTCAGGAGTATTACCGCTTTTTGATATACATATAGTTACATCATCTTGTTGAATCATTCCTAAATCACCATGAATGGCGTCGGCAGCGTGCATGTAAAGAGCAGGTGTTCCTGTCGAATTCATGGTAGCCACAATTTTTTGCGCAATAATGGCACTTTTACCAATTCCAGTTATGACAACTCTACCTTTTGATTGAAGAATGATATTAACGATTGTTTCAAAGTCGTTATTTATGTAAGTTTGCAATTCTAATAAAGCATCCGCTTCAATCTGAAGCGTTTTTTTAGCTGAGTCTAATATTTGCAATTTGTTCAAGGATTAAATTGTTATGATGTTTTATTATGTGCAAAATTATGTTATTTTTAATTTAGCAAACTAATCCGAACCATATTATTACTTAACTTTTTCTTGAATAATGGAGGTTAAAAAGTCGCTGTTTGATAATTTGCAGAATTTTTTTGGGTTTGAAAAGTTCAAAGGAGACCAAGAAGCAATCATCACCAGCATACTTTCAGGGGATGATACGTTCGTTATTATGCCTACCGGTGGAGGTAAATCAATGTGCTATCAATTACCTGCTTTAATGAGTGATGGTACTGCTATCGTCATTTCGCCACTTATAGCGTTAATGAAGAATCAGGTTGACCAATTACGTGCTTTCGGTAGTTCCGATAGTATTGCCCATTTTCTTAATTCATCTTTAAATAAGACAGAAACAGCTAAAGTAAAGCAAGACGTGCTTTCAGGTGAAACCAAGCTTCTTTATGTAGCACCAGAATCTCTTTCAAAACAAGACAATATTGACTTTTTGAGGGATGTAAAGGTTTCATTTGTAGCTGTGGATGAGGCTCACTGTATTTCAGAATGGGGGCATGATTTTAGGCCTGAATACCGTAAGATTCGTCAAATCATTTCCCAATTTGGTGAAAATATTCCAATAATAGCTCTAACAGCTACTGCAACTCCTAAGGTGCAGCAGGATATTCAGAAAAACCTGCAAATGCAAAATGCTGTAGTTTTCAAATCTTCTTTTAATCGGACTAATTTATATTACGAAATCAGGCCGAAGAAA
This sequence comes from Solitalea lacus, assembly GCF_022014595.1. Taxonomy (NCBI): domain Bacteria; kingdom Pseudomonadati; phylum Bacteroidota; class Sphingobacteriia; order Sphingobacteriales; family Sphingobacteriaceae; genus Solitalea; species Solitalea lacus. Next base: position 2,438,417 of record NZ_CP091740.1, read on the forward strand.
AATGAATTAAAAGAAATCATCAAATACATTCGTGCGCAGAACGGAAAAGGCGGAATTATTTATTGTTTAAGCCGAAAAAAGGTTGAGGAAGTTGCAGAAACCTTAAACATAAACGGAATTCCTTCATTGCCTTATCATGCAGGACTGGATGCCAATACTAGAGCCGCAACGCAGGATAAGTTTTTGATGGAGGAAACTCAGGTAATTGTTGCCACCATAGCATTCGGTATGGGAATTGACAAACCTGATGTACGTTTCGTAATTCACTATGACATGCCTAAAAGCATGGAGGGGTATTATCAAGAGACAGGTAGGGCAGGAAGAGATGGTGGAGAAGGTAATTGTATTGCCTTTTACGATCAGAAAGACATCGATAAACTGGCTAAATTCATGAAAGACAAGCCGGTTTCAGAACGCGAAATTGGTACTCAAATATTAAACGAAGTTATAGACTACGCCGAATCATCAGTTTGTCGTCGTAAACAAATTCTACATTACTTTGGCGAAAGTTTCAATGAAAGCAGTTGCTCTAATATGTGTGACAACTGTCGCCATCCTAAAGAACGATTTGAGGCTGAGGCAGATTTGTTGGCGGTTTTAAAACTGATTCATAAACTGGATGAGAATTTTGATGCTGAACACATTATAAATATTTTGGCAGGATTGGAAGATGCCGAAATGAATACTTTTAGCCATGACAAGCTAGAAGAGTTCGGCAGCGGCAAGGAAAGAGGTTTGGTGGTATGGAAATCAGTTCTTCGTCAGTCTGTAATTCATAATTTCCTAGTTAAGGATATTGATAGCTATGGAATTTTAAAACTTACAAAACTGGGAAAATCGTTCATAGAAGCTCCTCATTCGATCAAATTCATTTTGAATACTGATTTTGATAAGGTGAAGGCTACTGATGAAGATGACATTAAAGGAGGAGCAGGAGCATTGGATGATGCATTATTGAAAATGCTGAAAGACCTTCGTAAGAAAATTGCGAAGCAAAAAAGCATTCCTCCATTTGTAATTTTCCAGGATCCATCATTAGAAGAAATGGCAACTCAATACCCCATAAACATGGATGAGTTGAAGCAAATCTCAGGTGTTGGAAATGGAAAAGCTTTGCGCTATGGATCACCATTTATTGAAATGATTAAGCAATATGTTGAGGATAATGAGATTGATCGTCCTCAGGATATGGTTGTTAAATCAACGGTGAATAAATCAAGTCTTAAAGTATCCATCATCCAGAATATTGACCGCCAAATTCCTTTGGATGACATTGCTTCATCAAAAGGATTAGGTATGCAGGGCTTAATTCAAGAGATAGAAAGCATTGTTTCATCTGGAACCAAACTAAATATTAACTATTACATTGATGATGTAATTGATGAAGACAGGCAAGATGAGGTATTTGATTATTTCAGAACTGCCGAAGAAGATTCAATTGAGTTAGCATTAGCTGAACTAGGGGAGGATGATTATTCAAGAGAAGAAATTCAATTAATGCGAATTAAATTTATATCTGAACTTGGCAATTAATTCCCAAAAAGTAACTAAAATAGATTTACATGTTAGTAGACATTCCTAAAATTAAGTATAAAGATTCATCCAACTTTTTTTTATTAGCAGGTCCTTGTGCCATCGAAGGTGAAGAAATTGCATTACGAATCGCAGAACGAATTGTTAAGATAACTGATAAACTTAATATTCCCTATGTATTCAAAGGTTCTTACCGTAAAGCAAATCGTTCTCGTTTAGATTCATTTACAGGTATAGGAGACGAAAAAGCATTAAAGATTTTGGCCAAAGTAGGTCAAGAATTTGGCATACCAACAGTTACCGATATTCATGAAAGTGGAGAAGCGGCAATGGCGGCCGAATATGTAGATGTATTGCAAATTCCAGCGTTTTTATGTCGTCAAACCGAACTATTGGTAGCAGCAGCAAAAACAGGCAAAGTAGTTAACATCAAAAAAGGACAATTCCTTTCAGGACAATCAATGAAGCATGCTGTTGGTAAAGTTCAGGATGCTGGTAATGATAAAATCATTTTAACAGATAGAGGTAATTCGTTTGGTTATCAGGATCTAATTGTAGATTACCGTAACTTGGTTGAAATGAAGCATTTTAATGTTCCTGTTGTTATGGACTGTACTCATTCCTTGCAGCAACCAAATCAGGAAAGTGGAGTTACGGGTGGTAAACCAGAATTGATTGAAACTATTGCAAAAGCTGCAATTGCAGTAGGAGCAGATGGTTTATTCATTGAAACACACCCTGATCCTAAAAATGCAAAGTCAGATGGAGCTAATATGCTTCAATTGGACTTATTAGAAGGATTATTAGAAAAGTTAACCAGGGTTCGTCAGGCGGTTATTTAATCAATTAATAAACCTCGACTGTAGATCTGGAGTAGGAACCATGCACTGATCACGTTTTCCGAACCATTGATAACGTTTAGCAGCTATTTGGTCATAAATCCAGTCTCTGATGAACTTTGGAACGAGGATTAGAACAAACAGAAGGGGGAAAAATCCTCTTAAATTCTTGAGAACATATAAGGCCCCGGTTGATTTCAAGCGGGGTTTGTTATTTTCAATTAAAACAAACGAACTAAAATCCTGAAAGTTAATATTGTATTTTTTAAGCTGTTGTTGACCAAATTGAGATTGCAAGGATGTAAATTTGAATTTTCCTTTTGGATCGTTCTTTATCACAAATTGAACTGCTCCATTACAAAGATTACAAACTCCGTCAAATAAAATCACCCTATCTTCATTCATTATTAATAACTGAATTCAAAATTTAAACCCGGTGGAAATCAGGTCTCCATTCTTTTATAAGCAATTTGATCTCTTTATTTGAAAGATTTTCTTCAGCTGCCCTTATTGCTAACTCTACAATTTCAGTATCTGCGGCAAAACGCAATGCTATAATCTGACTGGTTCTTAATCGCTTATCCAACGGTTTACCAGTTAATACAAAAAAACGAAAATTTTCCTCAGCTTTAATAGCCCTGTCTTGAGCTTTTAAGGCAAATACACGCGCATAATAGGCCAAAATGCTTACCGTCATAAAAAGTAAGCATATTAATGAAGCACTGTACAAATTAGTGCTATTATTGAAAGATGCCACAAGGTTTACAACTGAGCCAATTAGTCCAACAGTTAACAGAAAGAATAATAGAACATGATAGCCTTTTACCAATCTGCGATGATTCCCATAGTTTTGCGTCGAATTCATAAAAACTACTGTATACTTACAATTTTCAACTCGGTTCTTCTGTTGTTGGCTCTACCTTGAACAGTATCGTTAGAATCTATAGGTTGATTTTCCCCAAAACCTTTATAAGTAAATCTCTTTGGATTGGGTATAGCGCGCAATAAATACCCATACACAACTTTTGCTCTGTTTTCAGACAATTGCTGGTTAGATTTATCGTCTCCAACATTATCAGTATGGCCTGAAATTTCAATTGCAAGTTCAGGGTTTTGTCGCATAAAGTTAACGACCTTTTGTAATTCAATCATTGATTCAGAACTCAATTTGAAAGAATTTGTCTCAAAAAAAATGTTTTTTAATACAATCTTTTCACCCACAGCAATTTCCTTCAATGGGGCTTTAAGATTAACAACACCACCATTCTTTATATTAGTAGTTGAAAAATAACCTGAATAAAACAAGTAACCTTCTTTAGAAACATTCATTGCATATTCATTCCCATGTGGTAGACTTGCGTAAAACTGCCCTGTTAGAGAATTTGAAACAGATCGATAAACTGTTTTTCCGGTTTTTAAATTTTGAACCTCTACAACAGCATCTAACTTATATCCTGTTTTTTCATCATAAACCACTCCGTTAATAAAAGTTAGTATGTTAGGTCTTAAGCTTTGAGGAATATCAAATACATACAAATCATGACCAGCTTTGCCCTCTGTATTATTGGTTGAAAAATATCCCTTAGACCCATCTCCGGTAACCACAAGACAAAAATCATCCATATGGGTATTGATAGGATAGCCTGCATTTACTGCAGGTTTCCAGCTCCCATTAGTATCTTTTTGAGAAAAATAGATGTCGCTGTTACCCATTCCTGGCCACCCGTTGGAACTGAAATATAGAGTTTCATTGTCAGGATGTATAAATGGGGATTGTTCATCCTCAGGTGTGTTAATAGTTGGACCTAAATTTTCAGGTTCACTCCAACTTTCATCATCCTCCAAATAGGATTTCCAGATATCAATTTTCCCTTGTCCACCTTTTCTGTCGCTGGCAAAATAAAGTGTTCGACCATCCGGAGCCAGACAAGGCTGTGATTCCCATGCACCTGTATTTATTGGACTACCAATGTTGACTGGGGAAGACCATTCATTACCATTTAATTTAGAATAATAAATATCACACCTACCATGGCCTCCTGGAGCATTACAAATGGTTAATAAAAGATACTGACCGTCAGATGATAAACTTTGTGCACCTTCATTTAAGTAAGAAGTGTTTATATTTCCTTTCAGCTTAACCGCATTAGACCATTCATTGTTTATAAGTTCGCTTGTGTAGAAATCCTCATTATTTGCTTCTTTTCGAGTAAAAATCATCATTTTACCATCGGCAGTTAGGCTTGGTAAATATTCATCAGCATTCGTATTAATAGCCGGACCTAAATTTTGAGGATTAAAAGGAACTGGATTTTTTTTTGCCTCTATTCCAAACTTACAGTCCGCCAAATATTTTTTGGTTTTACCAATGAACTGTTGGGGCTTTTCAGCATACATCATAAATTTATCGAGATGCTTTTTAGCCTGTTCATAATTGCCTTCCTTTAATTCAATTTCACCCAAATAAAAATAATCTTGCTTTAAATGATCCGGATAAAGTGTTACAACCTGAAGATAGTTTTCTTTGGCCTTACTATTATTTTTATTGATACGATAGATATCTCCTAAACGCTGATAAGCTTCGATAAATGATTTATCTTCCTTAACTGCCTTTTGAAGAACATCAATAGCTCCTGTGTAATTTTTTACATTCAGAAAGTTATCAGACTGTTCATATAGCTTAATAGCTTGCCTTGAGGTTGTTGAATAGGAGACTTGAGCCTTGCCGTAATGTACAGAACAAAGAAATACGATAAAGATGGACGCTAACTTTAACTTGGAGAAAACAAGTCTCATTTATGTCAGTAACTTGTTACAATATAAAACTTTAAAACTTAAGTTAAAATTAAAGCTTTTAAATATTGTTCAAATAGCGATAAATAATTTATGTTAAAAATGGGTACTAAGGAATATTTAGGTATTTATGAGTTTGCAATGAAATTTCCCACTTAGGGTTATTCATTACATAATCAACTATAAGGGGTATCATTTCCGTTGCCTTACTCCACTCGGGTTGAAGATACAACTTACAGTTCTCAGAAACACTCTCAGCATGTTTTTCAGCCCATTCAAAATCAGATTTATTGAATACAATAACTTTTAACTCATCGGCTAAAGGTAAAATTTCAGGCCGAGGGGCCTTAAACTTTTTAGGCGACAAACAAATCCAATCCCAGTTGCCTGAAAGGGGATATGCTCCTGATGTTTCAATAAAAGTCTTAATGCCTTGGGATTGTAATTGCTTGGTAAGGTATTCAAGATTATAGATCAGTGGTTCTCCACCTGTAACCACAACAGCCTTAGAAGGATATTTAGCGGCATTTTCTACAATTACATCTGAAGAAGTTAGCGGGTGAAGCTCAGCGTCCCAAGATTCTTTAACATCACACCAATGGCAACCCACATCACATCCTCCCAGGCGAATAAAATACGCCGCTTTTCCTGTATTAAACCCTTCTCCCTGAATGGTATAAAATTCCTCCATTAGAGGCAACAATGTTCCGTCTTCTGGTACCTGAACCGACATGCTAGATTTTTTTAAAGCCGCAAAGATAAGAATGTTTAAAAACTCTTACCGTAATGGCGATATAACGTACTGAGGTTATTACATTAAAATGATGATTTTGTTTTGAATAACAACAAAATCATCAAACTCCATAAAAAAACAGTACCTAAAGTGGTACTGTCTTTTTGTTATTTTTTTATTACTGATAAATCTCTTTTTTAGCAGCAGCCAAAGTATTTTTCAATAGACTTACAATCGTCATCAGTCCAACCCCTCCAGGAACAGGTGTAATGTATGAAGTTTTTGCTGCAACTTCATCAAATTTCACGTCACCCTTTAACTTGAATCCTGATTTTGTTTCATTTGAAACAACTCGATTGATGCCTACATCAATTACAATCGCACCTTCTTTTACCATATCAGCAGTTACAAAATCAGCTTTGCCAATTGCAGCAATTAAAATATCTGCTTTTTTAGTGTATTCTGTAATATCTGGAGTTTTGCTGTGCACAATAGTAACTGTACAATTACCAGGATTTGAATTACGCGCCATTAATATACTCATTGGAGAACCAACAATGTTACTGCGCCCTATAACTACACAATATTTACCGGTTGTATCTATTCCGTATTCTTCCAACATCAACAAAATACCGTATGGAGTGGCAGGAATAAAAGCTGGCAAATTACGTTGCATGCGTCCTAAATTAATAGGGTGGAAGCCATCAACGTCCTTACGAAAATCAATTGCTTCTGTTACTTTTTCAGCGTCAATATGTTTTGGAAGTGGAAGTTGCACAATGAATCCGTCAACTCCCTTATCTTTATTTAGTTCATCAATTTTTTGGAGTAACTCAGCTTCTGATACTGAAGAGTCATAACGCACTAAGGTAGATTTGAACCCTACCTTTTCACAGTTTTTCATTTTGCTGGCTACGTATGTTTCGCTAGCGCCGTCATTACCAACCAAGATAGCCACCAAGTGAGGTTGACGACCAGTTTGCTCCGTAAACGTAGCTGCCTCGGCAGCAATCGTATTCTTCAGTTTTTCAGAAACTAATTTTCCGTCAAGTAATTGCATTATACTAATTGTGAATTACGGATTACGAAATGAATAAATAGAGTCATCATAATCCTATTTTTTTCTAATCAAGTTTCAATACTGCCATAAACGCTGATTGCGGAATTTCTACCGAACCAACCTGACGCATCCGTTTTTTACCCTCTTTTTGTTTTTCCAACAACTTACGCTTACGTGAGATATCACCACCGTAACATTTTGCAGTCACATCTTTACGCATAGCCTTTACGGTTTCACGTGCAATCACTTTGGCACCAATTGAGGCTTGTATAGCTATTTCAAATTGTTGGCGTGGCAATAGCTCCTTTAGTTTTTCACAGATTTTCTTACCAAAGTTATAAGCATTACTCCTGTGAATTAATGACGATAATGCATCAACAGGATCTCCGTTCAACCGAATGTCCATTCTTACTAAGTCTGACTCGCGATAACCAATCTGATGGTAGTCAAATGAAGCATAACCTTTTGAAATGGTTTTCAATTTATCGTAAAAATCAAATACGATTTCACCCATCGGCATTTCAAAGGTTAACTCCACACGATCTGAAGTAAGGTATGATTGATTTACAATAGTTCCTCGTTTTTGGATACAAAGTGATAGTACTGGGCCTACAAAATCAGCTTTTGTAATGATTGTAGCCTTAATGAAGGGCTCTTCAATTAGATCAAGCTTGCTTGGATCCGGAAGGTCAGAAGGATTGTTTACAATAATTTCCTCATTATCTTTTGTTAAATAAGCTTTATAAGAAACGTTGGGAACTGTAGTAATTACTGTCATTCCGAATTCGCGTTCCAATCGCTCTTGAATAATCTCCATATGGAGCATACCCAAGAAACCACAGCGGAAACCAAATCCTAAAGCAGCCGATGACTCTGGCTCAAATACAATAGACGCATCGTTCAATTGTAATTTATGCATTGACTCGCGAAGTTCCTCAAAATCCTCAGTATCAACTGGATATATCCCGGCGAATACCATCGGCTTAACCTCTTCAAATCCCTTAATTGCTTCACCCGGATTATCAACTTTAGTAATGGTATCACCTACCTTTACTTCACGGGCTTCTTTAATACCGGAGATGATATATCCTACATCACCTGTCTTAATTACATCTTTAGGTTCCTGGTTAAGTTTAAGAATACCAACCTCATCAGCGATGTATTCTTTACCGGTTGCCACGAACTTTACTTTATCATTTTTGCGAATTTCACCGTTTAAAACCTTGAAATAAGCTATAATTCCACGAAATGAATTAAATACAGAGTCGAAAATTAATGCTTGCAAGGGACCGTTGGGATCACCTTTAGGAGCTGGGATACGCTCTACAATGGCATCCAAGATTTTATCAACACCCATACCTGTTTTTCCAGATGCAGGTATGATTTCATCACGATCACAACCAATCAGATCAACAATTTGGTCTTTAACTTCTTCAGGCATTGCACCCGGAAGGTCCATTTTGTTAAGAATAGGAATAATATGCAAGTCATGTTCAAGGGCCAGGTACAAATTTGAAATAGTCTGAGCCTGAATACCCTGCGAAGCATCAACGATTAATAATGCACCTTCACAAGCCGCAATTGAACGTGAAACCTCATAGGAAAAGTCAACGTGCCCTGGTGTATCAATTAAATTGAATACGTAATTTTCACCGTTAATCAAATAATTCATTTGAATAGCGTGACTTTTAATGGTAATACCACGTTCACGCTCCAAATCCATATCATCCAATAGCTGAGCCTGTGCCTCACGTTGAGTAATGGTTTTGGTGTATTCCAATAAACGGTCGGCAAGGGTACTTTTACCGTGATCAATGTGCGCAATAATGCAAAAGTTACGAATGTGCTTCACCCGAATAATAAATTATATAGTTTTTAAGTTGATGATTACCATAAAACAGATTATAACAAAAATCAACAGGCTGCAAAAATACGCTTTTAACGCGTATTTTCGCAGCCTGCCATAATATTTAATCGTTTACTATAAAGCGTTTACTTTGTTTTTGTACAGTGCTACCTGTTCCAAAAACAATAAATAACTGTTTTGAACGGTTTTAATGAATTCATTGTCATTAATATTTCCGAGCACAACTTCCATTTCCTTCTCATTATCATAAGGTAATTTGCGGAATTCGTTCATATAGTCCTTATTTCTTGATTCAAACGTCCGGTCTTTAACCTTTGCCGCAATTTCAATTGCCCAGTCTAGCCATTTATTCCATTTTTCTTCAATTTCTTCAAGTGAACCTACAATATGGAGATCTTTTAATGCGGCAAATGCATATTCAGCCTTTCGTTGTTCATAAAAACGATGTAAATAATTGTAATGATCGTGAATCATATTCCAACTACTTAATGAGCCATCCTTAATTCTATCTTTTAACTCATTTAGATCATGTTCACTAACCAATTGTCCACCCAAATTAACCCATTTAGAGCGTTTGCAATCACCTAATCGCGCAATTATTTGCTTTAAGTTTACGAGTTTGTGTGTTTTGGCATATTGAATTAACGTCTTAATTCCGAAGTAATGGATCATTTCCTTGTATGCTTCATAAGCTTCCATCGGTTTAAGTATAATCGATTTACGACTATTAGCTTCAATCACACCTCCTAACACTTCAATTTGATTCAACTTTTTAGTTGAATTTAATAATATACTTCTACCAATCTCATCGTATTCTTTACCTGTATGCCCGTTTAACTCTTTCTTTCTGGAATAATCGTTGCCAGTCCAGATTTCCATTTGATGAATAGCTTCGAAAATTTCCTCAATGGTATCTGGAGCTAAATAATCAAACTCAAACTCCTGATACTTAACTATTCTGCCATCGCGAGCTGCATACTTCCATGCATTACGAGCAAGTGCATACATGTTGTACATCCACCAATAAGCGGGAATTATCTGTAATAAATCTTCACGTTCATTAATAGAAACTAATGCAAATGGCAGAGAAATATTTAATTCAGCAGGATAGGAGCCTTTGGCTAAAAGGGTATAGGATGCGAACTTGCTATTATGTTTTAGGCTTACACATAATCCCGGCCAAAATCCACGACCAGCTACTATTTCTCCATCATTTGCCCTTGAGTTATGATTTGAACCAATAGTTGCCCCGGCTGCAATATTACTTTGTCCTAAAACAGTCGAAGCAATTAAAAATGAATTATTATGATGCTGTTCATGTCCTGGATAAATTAGACAATTTAAAACTTCACAGCAAGAAATAGTTGAGTTTTCACCTAAAATTGAGTTAATCAACCTAGCACCGTATTTAAGTGAAGAGTTGTTACCAAGGGAAAAACGAACTGCTTTTACACCATAGAATATTTTACATCCGTAACCAATAATACCGTTTACCAATTCAACACCTTCGCCAATTTGAGTACGGCTTTCATAGTTGCTATTAATAGTAAGATTCTTCAGTTTATTAGCTCCTTTAATGTAAGCTCCATCACCAACCTTGACATCTTTGATAATTTGACAATTCTTAATCACACATTGCTCACCAATTGTTCCATAGTAACCACGCGAAGATGGAAACTGATTTTGTGTAATTTCAAGGAATTTATCCATTAACTTATCATCGTCACGGTATTTAGACCACAAGAATGCATCACTAGTTAACATACCATCAAACGGAAGAACTTTACGTCCTCCGTTTTCATTGCAGATTTCAAGCCATATTCTAACTGATTCCTCCTCACTCTTTTTTATGATACCGTTGCCAAACTTTGAATAATTAGATACCTGAAGTTCATTTACATTAAAAAGAATCGTTTCATTTCCAATGATGTAATGAGATACATAGCTTACATTATTGATCGAAACATTATTTCCCAAATCACATGAAACAATTGTTGAATTGTACAAACCAACAGGGTAGCGCATGTCGTGATATTCAAGAAAATATTCTTCTAAATCACCAATACGTACCAAACCGTAAAAATTACAGTTACGAACGTAACTAGGGTTAAATTTATCGCTCACCCAAATGTTTAGCCACTCATCAGCTAAATTATTATTGGCCTGCAAAAGCTGAATTTCATCCCTCCTTAATTGACGTTGCTTTCTTACTCCTGATTGTTGAAATCGCAAATAGTATTCATCTTTTCCGTCAGGAAGATGTTCACCCGAAATAAAGTTATGTCCGAGTTGGAGCATGGAATCTTTTTTAATCAAAGCCATAGCTGAGCGTGTTTATTCTACGGTTACTGATTTTGCTAAATTACGAGGCTGATCTACATTACATCCCCTTAAGACACCGGTATAGTATGCAAATAGTTGCAGTGGTATAACTGACAATAATGGTGTTAACATTTCATCTGTCTGTGGAATTTCAACAATATGATCAGCTAGGCCTTTTACTACATCGTCTCCTTCAGTTACAATGGCGATAACTTTACCCTTACGAGCTTTTACTTCTTGAATATTTGAAACAATCTTTTCGTAAGTATGATCCTTTGTTGCAATGAAAACAACCGGCATTTCTTCATCAATAAGAGCAATTGGGCCGTGTTTCATTTCTGCAGCCGGATAACCTTCTGCATGGATGTAAGAAATTTCTTTGATTTTAAGTGCACCTTCTAGAGCAATAGGGAAATTATAACCACGTCCAAGATAAATCATGCTTTTTGCATCCAAATACAAGCTAGCCAGAGACTGAGTAATATAAGAGTTATCTAAAATCTGCTGTACTTTTGCTGGAATTTGGTCAAGCTCATTAACGATTTTCTTAAAGCGATCATTGTCAATGGTTCCTTTTTCTTTGGCTACTTGTAATGCAATTAAATATAAAACAGTAAGCTGGGCTGTGAAAGCTTTGGTACTAGCTACTCCAATTTCTGCTCCGGCATGGGTGTAAACTCCAGCATGGGAAGTACGCGGAATAGAAGAACCTACAACATTACAAACACCTAATATAATGGCTCCCATCTCTTTTGCTTTTTCAATAGCAACCAAAGTATCAGCAGTTTCACCTGATTGGGAAATAGCAATTACGATATCTCCGTCACGAACTACAGGGTTACCATAGCGAAATTCGGAAGCATACTCAACTTCAACAGGAATGCGGCAAATTTCCTCAAACAAGTAACGCGCAACCATCCCTGCATGCAATGAGGTTCCACAAGCAATGATAATGATTCGCCTTGCATTACACAGGTGATCGATATATTCTCTAATTCCTCCTAGACGAACTTTTCCCTCTTCAGGTAGTATTCTGCCTCGCATACAATCGTAAATTGTTTTAGGTTGCTCGAAAATCTCTTTCAGCATATAATGCTCGAATGCACCTTTCTCTATTGCAGCCAGCTCAATGTCAAGTTCTTTAATATAGGTATCATGTACATTATTCTGAAGGTCAGTAATAGTTAGCTTACCATTTTTAATTATAGCTACTTCAAAATCCTTTAGATAAACTACTTGATTAGTATATTCTATAATTGGTGTAGCATCAGATGCAAGGAAAAACTCATCTTTACCTATACCTACAATCAAAGGAGAGCTTTTCCGAGCTGCAATTAAAGTGTCCGGCTCATGTTGAGACATTACCACAATTGCATAGGCACCAGTAACACGTGTTAAAGCTACACGTACAGCATCTTCTAAGGAGCAATTCAAATTCTCCTGAATATCCTCTATAAAGTGGATTAGCACTTCGCTATCAGTATCGCTTTCAAAATGATGCCCTTTATTAATGAGTTCTTGCTTAAGAGTGGCATAGTTCTCAATAATGCCGTTGTGTATGATTGCTAAATCTTTTTTATCAGATAGATGGGGGTGAGAGTTACGATCGCAAGGTTCACCATGAGTTGCCCAACGGGTATGTCCCATGCCAATTGTACTTTTGATCTCGTTATTGGCTGCATGCTCTTCCAGATTAATTACTTTTCCTTTTTTCTTGAAAATTGTTAAATCTGGATTCATTACAGCAATACCAGCGCTATCATAACCACGATATTCTAAACGCTTAAGTCCATTTATTAAAATTGGTAAAGCCTGCTGTTGGCCAACGTAAGCAATAATTCCACACATAATTAGTAAAGTTTTAGGTTCAATATTTACAATGCAATATTTCAGGCAATGCGTTAATCTAGTCTGTTTAATTTTTGTGATTAATGATTATTAATTGGCGCAATGAACATGCCATTAATCACCACAAAAATATTTCTTATTTAAATGGAGAAAAAAATGTAAAAAAGTAGAATAGACAGTAAATATGAATGTTTTTTATTTTTTATAGAAAGTGCACAAAACTTGTAAGATAGTAGTTAAAAGTATTGCTTATTACTAAACTATAAGGGTAATTTTTTTCAATATTTTAATAAGTATGCAAGATTATTCATTTAATGGTAAAACCAATAAGGGATATGGTTTAACGCTGCCATTTATTGTAAAATTTAAAAACTTTACCAGTTAACCTTTTTGAAATTTCATAAAATACGCATAAAAGTTACTTTTTTTGCAAATGAAGAAAGCAGGGGCTAACCCCTGCTTTTTAATTTTAACCTATTAAAAAAATAACTTCAGTAAGTTAATTCACGACAATTTCTTCACGCTTTAACCCAAATTTCTCTATTTTGCTATACAAGTGACTCCGTTGGATATCAATCTCATCGGCAGTTTTTGAAACATTCCAATTATTTTTTTCAAGTTTATGTTTAATAAACTGTTTTTCAATGTGGTCTTTAAACTCTTGAAACTTAGTAAAGTTTTCAAAATCAAACCCCTTACTATTGCTTGTTGAAACCTGTGGAGTGTGAGAAAACATTTGAACGTCTTTATCTGTGATGACTTTATCACTCATAATGATTAAACGTTCAATCATATTATGTAACTCTCGAATATTTCCTGACCACTCCAATTGTTCCAATGCACGCAAGGCCTCCCTGGTCAATTGTTTTCCCGGCATTCCGTAATCTGAACAGATTTCTTCTAAGAAATTTTGCGCAATTAGGTTAATATCACCGGTTCTTTCTTTTAAAGGTGGAACATTAATTATAATAACGCTCAAACGATGATATAAGTCTAATCGGAAATTACCTTTATCAATCTCTTTCAAAAGATCTTTGTTGGTTGCAGCAATTACCCGAACATCCACATCAATTTCTCGTTCACCCCCAACACGAGTTATTTTATTTTCCTGTAAGGCTCTGAGTACTTTTGCTTGGGCTGAAAGACTCATATCACCTATTTCATCCAAAAATAAGGTGCCACCATGAGCTTGCTCAAATTTACCAATGCGTTGCTTTATTGCAGAAGTAAATGAACCTTTTTCATGTCCAAATAATTCGCTTTCAATTAGTTCAGATGGTATTGCCGCACAGTTTACTTCGATAATAGGACTGCTTGAGCGATTACTTTTCTCATGAATCCATCGGGCTACAAGCTCTTTACCCGAACCATTGGGGCCTGTCACCAGTACTCGTGCATCAGTAGGGGCCACCCGTTCTATTGTTTCCTTAATTTTCTGAATAGCAGCCGAGTTTCCTAAAATTTCACGGGTTTTGGAAACCTTTTTCTTCAATACTCTAGTTTCAGTGGCTAAAGCACCCCGATCTAGAGCATTGCGAACCGTAATTAAAAGTCTATTTAAATCAGGTGGTTTGGAGATGAAATCGAAAGCGCCTTTTTTGCTTGCCTCAACAGCTGTTTCTACAGTTCCATGTCCAGAAATCATTATAAACGGCAGATCAGGATTAGTTTGCTGAGAGCGTGTAAGCACTTCTAAACCATCCATCTTGTTCATTTTAATGTCGCATAACACAAGATCGTAGTTGTTTTTGGCAATCATTTCAAGGGCAGATGTACCGTTATCGGTATCATCAACATCGTAATTCTCATACTCAAGAATCTCGCGCAAGGTATTCCGAATACTGCGCTCGTCGTCAACGATTAATAGTTTTGCCATATTGTAAATATAAAAAACCCTGCAACTATTCAAAATAATAATTGCAGGGTTTTTATAAAAATGCAAACGTGTAAGCCGGGTTCTGTTTCATTGCAAGATAAAATCTCACAATTATCTGTCATTTATCTAGACTGTTTGTTACCAAACAGTTCAAGCAACCTACCCTCCGAAATTAGGCGAGCAGCCCTCAAGCTCCGGTTTATTTGGTTTTTCAACTCCTGAGGTTTACCGCGATATCAGTCGCCCGATAAAGCCGTGAGCTCTTACCTCACGTTTTCACCCTTACCCCAAAAAAATGAGGCGGTATTTTCTCTGTGGCACTTTCTGTTAACACTTACATGTTACCTTCCCGTTAGGAAGCAGGATGCTCTATGTTGCCCGGACTTTCCTCTCGTCCAATACTTTGCAATATTGGGCCAGCGACAGACCAGTTTGCAATGCAAAATTAAAAATTATTGGCACTTTTTAAGGTCTAATTCAACCTGATTTATACTATATGTTGGCAGCTTATTGCCCCAAGAATTCGTTATGTACGTAATAATCTCAGCAATTTCTATGGTACTTAAGTTATTCCCGGGCATTATTCCGTCATATTCTTTCCCATTAACTAACATTTTATTGCGTTTACCATTTTTTATTAAGCAGGCTATTTGATTGGTATGCTTAGTTAGATAATCAGAACCGGCAAGTGGCGGAATCAATTCTCCTAATCCTTTGCCGCTATCCATATGACAGTTTTGACAGTATTTCTGATACAGGTATAAACCTTCTGAATAATATTGTTTATCTTTTATTTCCTTTGGATTAGAGCATGCAACATTCATAAAAACCGTAGCTGCAATAATCGAAAGCACCCCGATGATTTTACTCATTCCTTTTAGAACTATTTTTTATTGGATTCGACTAGTAACAGATCAATATCAGCAATCATCTTTTCAACAGCTTGTTCATTGGTACCATCATAGACTCCACGTATATGTCTATTCTTATCAACTAAAATAAATGCACCGCTATGAACAATACCGCCAGGTACAGCAGAATCCTCTTTTGCCATAGTCATATAACTTTGTTCAGCCAATGCATAAATCGAGTCTCGATTACCGGTTACAAAATTCCATTGAGTATCATCAACCCCTATTTTATGAGCAAACTTTTTTAACACAGCTACTGAATCATGACGGGGATCAATACTGTGTGAAAGAATACCAAAATGAGGATTGCCCTTAAACTTGTTATAAACTATCAGCATGTTCTTTTTCATAATCGGACAAATAGTAGGGCAGGAGGTGAAAAAGAAATCAGCAACGTAGATTTTATCCTTAAATGTCTCATTGCTTACCCATTGACTATCCTGATTTACAAACCTGAAAGATTGTATAGTCTGATAAATGGTATCTGTTACTTCATTTCCATTAACAATTTTCTTTACGGCTTGTCTTCTACCTAAAATGGGTAATTGCTCATTATTGTTACTTGTACAGGCAAAAAACAAAGGAATTGTTAATGTTAACCCTAAAAGCTTATTTAATTTTATATTCATCTAATAGTTGTTTCGTATTCAAAATTGATTGATTTCGCTCTTGTTTAATATTCATGATATCAACTTTAGCCTTATTTAAATAGCCCATAACTTGTTGATGATCTTTGCCTTCAAATTTTTCATCAAGATTAGTAGTAAAGCCATTCATCCAGTTTGTAGTGTGAATTTCTGCTGAATCCAATTTTGATGAAACTTTAATTATCCTTCTACGCAACATTGCAGTATCAAAATCTTTATTGCTTCTTTTCAAACTATCTAATTGACTTAATAAAGTGCTGAGCCTATACCTTAATGAGATTAATTCTTCTTGTTGCGGCATCATTTCATCATGTACCTTTAAACATTCGGTATACAAATCCATCTCCTTTTCTTGTTCTTTTGTCCCTTTATAATTACAGGCAGTTGTAATTATTGTAACAGCCACAAGCGTTGACAGAAACTTACTTCTTTTCATAAGGATTTATAGCATGAGCTTATTTGATTATTAAATCAAAAACTTAATTATCATGGCAGCAAAAATAAGCAATTGATTATGGAGAAGAATGCGTGAGTGCATAAAGAAAAAATCCTCCTGACAAGCAGGAGGATTTTTATGATATGTTTTAAGCTAACAGAGTCGCTTTGGTGGCATCTAATATTGAAAATGCATCATCAGATGTGGCAGCTTCAGAGTAAACCCTTAAAACAGGTTCAGTTCCCGAAGGACGAACCATGACCCAAGATCCATTGCCTACATGGAACTTAAAGCCATCCATATCCTCCACGTTTTGTACGTTATATGACCCAAATGACTGATATTTTCTTTCTTTACAAGCAGTAATAATAGCTTGTTTTTTCTCTTCAGTTAAATGTAAATCATAACGTTCAACAGCAAAAGAACCTACCAAATCGTAAATCTCTTGAATTAGATCATTAAGTGATTTTTTAGTTTTAGCCATGAACTCCCACACTGTTAAGCCAATCCAAATTCCATCACGCTCAGGTATGTAACCTGCAATTGCAATGCCTCCAGATTCTTCTCCACCGGCAAGTATCTTTTTGCCTGAGTTTACCATTAGGTCACAAATATATTTAAAGCCGATTTTGGTAATAGTGTGAGGCAGATTATAAGCACGGCATAAGTCCGCAATTTTTTGTGTACAAGAGAACGTAGTAATTACATCACCATTTAAGCCTTTATACTTATACAGGTAATGAATCAACAATAAAATAATATGATGGGAATCTACAAATTCACCTTCAGCATTATACAAACCAATACGATCTGCATCACCATCAGTAGCTAAACCTGAATCAATATCACCACTTAGTTTAATCATCTCAGAGAATTCTTGCAGATTCTTGTGAATTGGTTCAGGAGCTTGTCCGTCAAAACCTGGATTATTCTCACAATGCAAGAAAGTAGCCTCAGGGAATAAGCGACGCATTGCATTTTGGCCAGCTCCATACATTGCATCGTAAGCAAAGTTCATCCCTGAATTGCGAATCGCATCTAAATCAAAATTCTCTTCAATATGCTTGATATATAAATCTTCAAGATTAATATCTTCAATCAGTCCCTTCTTTTTATATTCTTCAATTGACAATAACTCTAATGGAACTCTATCGGGAATAAGATTTTCAACCTCTTCAACCAAAGATGGTGTTGCCGGCCCGCCGTATGCTGCTTTAATTTTATAACCACTGTAAGCAGGTGGGTTGTGACTAGCTGTAATGATAACACCTAAGTCTGCTTTCAACAATACAGTTCCTAATGAAACCATAGGGGTTGACACAAAGTCTGTCGAAGAAAGAAACACCTTAATACCTGCATTGGCAAATACTTTAGCTGTGGTTTCGGCAAAAAGCTTACCAGCAAAGCGTGGATCGTTACCAATAACAACTGTAGCTTTATTGTTCTGTTCTTTGAGCCATAATGCTGTACCATAAGCTACTCTGGTTACATTTTCTACGGTAAATTCCTGAGCTATAATGGCACGCCATCCATCGGTGCCAAATTTAATGTTGATCATAAATTTTCAATTTCGCGGCTAAATTAATGATTCATTATAAAAATTATCGTTATTTTGGCGAAATTTTAAATTTAAGCGGAACTTAAACAATTCCTTTTAATAAATAGATAAAGGATTGCATTCATTAATGTTAAAATTTCATTAATCCCCGCACAGGTAAATGCCTGTAACAAACTTTAATTAGAATTCTAAACTCAATTACATAAATATTTTAAATCATTCACCCAAAAATGAAAGTATTAAAATTTGGAGGAACTTCAGTTGGTAGTCCAGAGCGCATGCGCAAATTGATGGATATCATTAATCCGAATGAACGTCAGATCATTGTATTATCAGCAGTATCGGGTACAACAAATAACCTGGTAGAAATTAGTGAGGCATATAAGGTTGATAAGAATAAGGCAACTTCATTAATTGATAATTTAAAATCGAAGTACATAGTTTTTATTCAGGATTTATTCCCCAAACAAGAGTATTATGCTAAGGGTAATGAAGTAATTGAAACTCATTTTGAGACCATTTATTCATTTGGTAACGAGTCATCATTCACTCCGGCTCACGAGCGTGCTATTTTAGCTCAAGGCGAGCTCATTTCTACTAATTTATTTACCATCTATTTGGAGCAAATTGGTATTAATGCGGTTTTATTACCTGCATTGGAGTTTATGAAGATAGACGAAGACGCTGAGCCAATTGTACCGTTTATTAATGAAAAATTGACGCCAATGCTCGAAGCTAACCCTGATGTTAACTTATTTATCACTCAAGGGTTTATTTGCAGAAATCCATACGGTGAAATTGACAATTTAAAACGTGGAGGCAGTGATTACACAGCTTCGTTAATTGGAGCTGGGATCACTAGTGAAGAGGTTCAGATTTGGACTGATATAGATGGAATGCACAATAATGATCCACGTATTGTAAAAAACACGCGCCCAATTGCCCGATTATCTTTTGAGGAAGCTGCCGAGTTGGCCTATTTCGGTGCTAAAATTTTACACCCGCAAAGTGTACTGCCTGCTCAAAAATACCGCATTCCCGTTCGTTTAAAAAATACAATGGAACCATCAGCACCTGGAACTTTAATTGATGCTCAGCGTAGTGAAGGTGAGATTAAAGCTGTGGCAGCAAAAGATGGTATTACAGCTGTTAAAATTCAATCAAGCCGTATGTTAATGGCTTATGGATTTTTACGTAGGGTCTTTGAAGTATTTGAACGCTATAAAACCCCGATAGATGTAATTACAACTTCAGAAGTTGCTGTATCGGTGACCATTGATAAAACTGATAACTTAAAAGAAATTGTTGCTGAATTAGCAGATTTTGGTTCTGTTGAAGTTGATAAAGACCTGACAATTATCTGTATTGTTGGAGACTTTGTTGCTTCGAAAACCGGATATGCAGCGAAAGTTATTAATAGCTTAAAAGAAGTACCAATGCGTATGATTTCTTACGGAGGTAGTAATAATAACATTTCAATTATTGTTGATTCAAGCTTTAAGAATTCTGCATTGCAAGATTTACATGAAGGATTATTTAACTAATATCCTTTATACTTAAGTGAAATAAACTAATTAGTTATAATCAGTTCGCAACAACTGATTTATAAACCAAAAACCAAAATGTTTTCACAAGAACAACTAAACAAATTTAGTACTCAAGAAACGCCATTCTATTATTATGATTTGGCATTACTAAGAAGAACGTTAGAGGCTTGTTCCACAGCTTCTTCAAAGTATAATTTTCATGTGCATTATGCAATGAAAGCAAATGTTGATCCACGGGTATTAGATACTATTCGCTCTTTTAAAATAGGAGCTGATTGTGTTAGTGGTGGCGAGGTTAAGAAGGCAATTGAGTGTGGTTTTACAAATGATAAGGTTGTATTTGCCGGTGTAGGGAAGTCGGACCCTGAAATCAATTACGCCCTAGATCAAGATATTTTTTGCTTTAACGTAGAATCAATTCAGGAGCTTGAGATTATAAATGAATTGGCACTACAAAAAGGTAAAACAGCCAAAGTTGCTTTACGGATTAATCCAAATGTTAATGCTTATACCCATAAGTATATTACTACAGGATTAGAGGAAAACAAATTTGGAATCAATCAGTGGGAATTCGAAAAAGTTGCTGCAGCGATTAAAATTTTAAGCAACATCGAGTGCATTGGATTGCATTTTCATATCGGTTCACAAATAACAGATTTTAACGTATTCAAAAGCCTTTGCATAAAGGTTAATGAAATCGTTAACTGGTTTACTAATCATCATTTCAATATTAAAGTGATTAATGTTGGCGGTGGCTTAGGGGTTGATTATTATAATCCGGATACGAATAACATTGTTGACTTTGAAACCTATTTTAGAATTTTTGATTCCTTCCTGGAAAGAAGTGCAAATCAGGAGGTTCATTTTGAATTAGGCAGGGCTTTGGTTGCCAATTGTGGTTCATTGATTTCAAGGGTTTTGTTTGTGAAATACGGCCAAGTAACCAACTTTGCTATTTTAGATGCGGGTATGACAGAACTGATGCGTCCGGCACTATATCAGGCATATCACAAAATCGAAAACTTATCCAAAGATCACAATGTCAAAAATAAGAAATATGATGTTGTAGGACCTATTTGTGAGTCGACTGATTGTTTTGGCAAAGCTGTTGAATTACCAGATACTAATCGTGGTGATCTTATAGCTATAAGAACCGCAGGTGCTTATGGAGAGGTAATGGCTTCTAACTATAACCTAAGAAATAAAGTAAATGTAATTTACAACGAATAGTAATGATATTCGTCTAAAATATAGGGTTACACCAAAAAAGTGTAACCCTATATTTTTAGTGCGTCAGGCATGTTTAATAGCTCTAGGGTGCAAGTCCCGAACACGCTTTGTAGTGGGAAGTGTTAGCCGACGGCAAGGGTGTCCTTCGCGAGAAGGAATCTGAAGGAAGCCCAAGGCAAACTCTCGAGCCTACGAACAGAAACTGTATAAGAGGCAGTCATGGCAGGATAAGATTGCTAAAGAAATCAAAGTCCCACACTACACAGATGCCATGAATGTATATGCAGAGGCTACATGAGAGGAAAGCGATTAGACTTACCCTGAGAGATCTGATAACAATCTGGCAGCGGGAGAAGCAACCTAAAGCGGAAACAGCTTGCAGGGATGCAAGCACTGGTGTTATCAGAAGTCAGCAGAAGCCATAGTATTCCAAGTAATGTTGGGAAAAGGGCTGAATGTTAAAATTGGCAAGGAAACAGCTAAATCATTTGAAGCGAAAAAAAAAAAAAAAAGCCGAAACACGTAAGAGAACTGTCTGCATGAGGAAAGGTCGGAAACCGAAAGTAGAATGCAGAAGGAGCTTAGCAGAAAATGAAAGAAACTGACGGAATTGCCCGAATGCGCTATCGGTTAAAGTAATGCTAGAGAGAATATTCGACAGAAGGAACCTTGAAAGAGCCCTTGTTGCCGTAGAACGCAACCAAGGGGCAGCGGGTATTGACCATCTGCAGAGCGATGAACTTCGCCCCTATGTAAATGCCCACTATCAAGCCCTACTGAAAAGTATACTCCAAGGCACTTATGAGCCACAACCCGTGCGGAAAGTAGAAATACGCAAACCACAGGGTGGCAAAAGAATGCTAGGAATTCCTTGTGTAGTGGACAGGATGCTGCAACAAGCGGTCTCCCAATGGCTAATTCCGCAGTACGAACAGGAATTTAACGAAAACAGCTTTGGTTTCAGGCCGGGTAAGAATGCCCATAAGGCAGTAATGACTGCCCAAAAGTACCTTAACACAGGCCGGGAATGGATAATAGAGCTGGATTTGGAGAAATTCTTCGACAAGGTAAACCACCAGCAACTACTGGGTTTACTAAGTAAGAAGATTGCGGACAAACGCACCCTAAAACTAGTCAGCCTTTACCTGAAAAGCGGCATAATGGAAGGCGGAGTGCTAAGCCCTCGCAGCGAAGGTACCCCTCAAGGTAGCCCGCTAAGCCCATTGCTTTCCAACATCATTTTAAATGAGCTGGACAAGGAGTTGGTAAAGCGGGGACATAAATTTGTGCGTTATGCCGATGATTGCAGTATCTATGTACAAAGTAAGAAAGCAGCCCAAAGAGTAGCTGCCGGAATCATAGAATACATAGAAAAGGAGCTACTACTAAAGGTAAACAGGGTAAAGACGAAAATCAGCCGACCCTCCAACAGCTACCTGCTTGGCTTCAGCTTTTATAAAACAAAGAAAGGCTGGCAGATTAGAATAGGAGAACAGCCCTTCCAAAGGGTGAAAGAAAAATGTAAAAGGATAACCCAATCAAGTAACCCCAGCCCAGAAGCAAACAAGCTTAAAAAGCTCGATGAAATCATCAGAGGCTGGGTAAACTACTTTAAAATCGCCAATGCGAGAAGTAAAATGGAGAAACTTGATGAATGGTTAAGAACCCGATTGCGAATCAACACCTGGAGGAGATGGAAACGGATACGAACCAAAGTCTCCAACCTAATAAAACTCGAAGTAGGAAAATCATTGGCCTATCAGTGGGGCAACACAAGTAAAGGTGCAGCCAGAGTTGCACACAGCCCCATTTTACTTAGAACGCTGAATATCAGCTACTGGAAAAAGAAAGGCTATTGGGGTTTTCAGCATTATTATTGTCAATGGCAAGCCGATGGGCAACCGTCGTTATTTTAACAAACCGCCGTATACGAGAACCGTACGTACGGTGGTGTGAGAGGACAGATAGGGAAATAATCCCTATCTTCCTACTCGATGTGCGTCAGGCATGTTTAATAGCTCTAGGGTGCAAGTCCCGAACACGCTTTGTAGTGGGAAGTGTTAGCCGACGGCAAGGGTGTCCTTCGCGAGAAGGAATCTGAAGGCCGTATGTTTGTAAAGGAATAAGTTCCAGGAAGTTATGTAAATTTAAGAAAGAACCCCTAAAATTTTATAACACTGGAACTTATGCAACCACAAGTTAATCAATTAGATTTTAGCGGTCAAAACATTTATGTTGGTTTTGACGTGCACTTAAAAAGCTGGCAGGTTACCGTTATGACTGAACTGCTCACCCATAAAACCTTTTCGCAGCCACCTAAACCCGAAGTATTACACCAGTATCTCCGGCAGAATTTCCCCGGCGGCACCTATCATTCCGCCTACGAAGCAGGCTTCTGCGGCTACTGGATCCATAACCGCTTGGAGGCTCTGGGCATTCACTCCATCGTGGTCAATCCTGCCGATATTCCCACCACCGATAAAGAAAAAGTGCAAAAAGAGGATTCCAGGGATAGCCGTAAAATCGCACACTCATTAAGAAGTGGCGCCTTAATCCCGATTTATGTTCCTTCCAGTAAAACCCTAGAGGACCGTTGTTTAGTTCGCACCCGGTCCATACTGACCAAGGACCTTGCCCGGTATAAAAACCGGGTAAAATCGTTCCTGTACTTTCATGGCATTGAACTACCTGCGCCCTTCACCAAAAAACAGTCCCACTGGTCGAAACCTTTTGTTGATTGGCTGGAAAGCATCGCTATGGCTGAGCAGAGTAGTAAAACGGCCCTGCAGGCCATGATTTTAGAAGCGAAACATTTGAGAGCCTCTGTATTGCAACTCACCCGGCATTTACTAGAGCTATCAAAAACAGGTACTTACCAGGAAGCCATCGCTTTACTGCGAAGTATCCCTGGCATCGGATTATTAACGGCCATGACCTTATTAACCGAGCTGGAGACGATTAACCGGTTTAAAAACACGGATCAACTCTGCAGTTTTATAGGACTCATCCCCTCGACGCATTCAAGTGGGGAAAAAGAACTAGCCGGTACTATCACCCGACGGGGGCATAGCGTGCTGCGCAGCGCCCTGATTGAAAGTGCATGGGTAGCCGCACGCCTGGATCCGGCACTGACTAAAAGTTTTCATGAGTATTGCCGGCGAATGGAACCGAATAAGGCCATCGTAAGAATAGCCCGGAAATTACTCAACAGAATCAGGTATGTATTAATAAACAAACAAGAATATGAGTGTGCAGTGGTTAAATAAAACTAAAACGCCATATAAAAACATCCTTTTAATCTGAGACTGATAACACGCTTCCTGCAGTGCTGGTCATTCTGTATCTGCTATCTGAAGGCTACAGCTCACTATCTATAAAAAATTAAACACGGCATTGCAGCCCGATTTACCGGTTCTGCTAATAGAAGGATGTTTTTATAGGCTTTTAGTTCATTGAAAAGACAGGTGTGTCTGAAGATTCAGGGCAAGAGAGTTTTCTTTAGCCATTTAGGACAATGAATACAGCAAAAAAGCCCCTGTCATTGTGGGGCTTCAAAGCTATATTCACCGTCATAAATCCTATTGCTGGTGAGTTGCTCTCCAGCAGCGCCCACTTCCTCTTCGGATTTATATCACAAAGGTAATCATTAAAAAAACTTCCAGATCTCTTGCTTTACAACATAGAAGGAAGCCCAAGGCAAACTCTCGAGCCTACGAACAGAAACTGTATAAGAGGCAGTCATGGCAGGATAAGATTGCTAAAGAAATCAAAGTCCCACACTACACAGATGCCATGAATGTATATGCAGAGGCTACATGAGAGGAAAGCGATTAGACTTACCCTGAGAGATCTGATAACAATCTGGCAGCGGGAGAAGCGCAACCTAAAGCGGAAACAGCTTGCAGGGATGCAAGCACTGGTGTTATCAGAAGTCAGCAGAAGCCATAGTATTCCAAGTAATGTTGGGAAAAGGGCTGAATGTTAAAATTGGCAAGGAAACAGCTAAATCATTTGAAGCGAAAAAAAAAAAAAAGCCGAAACACGTAAGAGAACTGTCTGCATGAGGAAAGGTCGGAAACCGAAAGTAGACTGCAGAAGGAGCTTAGCAGAAAATGAAAGAAACTGACGGAATTGCCCGAATGCGCTATCGGTTAAAGTAATGCTAGAGAGAATATTCGACAGAAGGAACCTTGAAAGAGCCCTTGTTGCCGTAGAACGCAACCAAGGGGCAGCGGGTATTGACCATCTGCAGAGCGATGAACTTCGCCCCTATGTAAATGCCCACTATCAAGCCCTACTGAAAAGTATACTCCAAGGCACTTATGAGCCACAACCCGTGCGGAAAGTAGAAATACGCAAACCACAGGGTGGCAAAAGGATGCTAGGAATTCCTTGTGTAGTGGACAGGATGCTGCAACAAGCGGTCTCCCAATGGCTAATTCCGCAGTACGAACAGGAATTTAACGAAAACAGCTTTGGTTTCAGGCCTGGTAAGAATGCCCATAAGGCAGTAATGACTGCCCAAAAGTACCTTAACACAGGCCGGGAATGGATAATAGAGCTGGATTTGGAGAAATTCTTCGACAAGGTAAACCACCAGCAACTACTGGGTTTACTAAGTAAGAAGATTGCGGACAAACGCACCCTAAAACTAGTCAGCCTTTACCTGAAAAGCGGCATAATGGAAGGCGGAGTGCTAAGCCCTCGCAGCGAAGGTACCCCTCAAGGTAGCCCGCTAAGCCCATTGCTTTCCAACATCATTTTAAATGAGCTGGACAAGGAGTTGGTAAAGCGGGGACATAAATTTGTGCGTTATGCCGATGATTGCAGTATCTATGTACAAAGTAAGAAAGCAGCCCAAAGAGTAGCTGCCGGAATCATAGAATACATAGAAAAGGAGCTACTACTAAAGGTAAACAGGGTAAAGACGAAAATCAGCCGACCCTCCAACAGCTACCTGCTTGGCTTCAGCTTTTATAAAACAAAGAAAGGCTGGCAGATTAGAATAGGAGAACAGCCCTTCCAAAGGGTGAAAGCGAAATGTAAAAGGATAACCCAATCAAGTAACCCCAGCCCAGAAGCAAACAAGCTTAAAAAGCTCGATGAAATCATCAGAGGCTGGGTAAACTACTTTAAAATCGCCAATGCGAGAAGTAAAATGGAGAAACTTGATGAATGGTTAAGAACCCGATTGCGAATCAACACCTGGAGGAGATGGAAACGGATACGAACCAAAGTCTCCAACCTAATAAAACTCGAAGTAGGAAAATCATTGGCCTATCAGTGGGGCAACACAAGTAAAGGTGCAGCCAGAGTTGCACACAGCCCCATTTTACTTAGAACGCTGAATATCAGCTACTGGAAAAAGAAAGGCTATTGGGGTTTTCAGCATTATTATTGTCAATGGCAAGCCGATGGGCAACCGTCGTTATTTTAACAAACCGCCGTATACGAGAACCGTACGTACGGTGGTGTGAGAGGACAGATAGGGAAATAATCCCTATCTTCCTACTCGATAAACCTATTAAAACAGGGTATTTCCCTTTGAAGTGTGTAGTTTCTTTAAGTGTTTATAAGCAATCTCTGTAGCTTCTCTACCACGGGCAGTGCGCATCAAATACCCCTCTTGAATTAAAAAAGGCTCATAAACTTCTTCGATAGTGCCTTCATCTTCACCAACTGCTGTCGCTATTGTCTTTAATCCAACCGGCCCCCCCTTAAACTTGTCTATTATGGTCAATAGAATTTTATTGTCCATTTCATCCAAACCGTGTTCATCCACATTTAAAGCATTTAAAGCATAACGAGCAATTTCAGGATCGATAGAGCCATTACCTTTTACTTGCGCAAAATCACGAGTTCTACGAAGCAGTGCATTTGCTATACGGGGAGTTCCTCTGCTACGACGTGCAATCTCATAGGCTCCTTCTTCTGAAATAGGTGTATTTAATATATCGGCTGATCGCATTACAATTGAGGTAAGTAATTTAGCATCATAGTATTCCAAGCGAGCGTTAATTCCAAACCTTGCCCGGAGGGGAGCCGTTAATAAACCAGACCGAGTAGTCGCACCAACAAGTGTAAATGGATTCAATGATATTTGCACGGAACGAGCATTCGGACCGGTTTCAAGCATAATATCAATTTTATAGTCCTCCATGGCTGAATAAAGGTACTCTTCAACCAACGGGCTTAACCGATGAATTTCATCAATAAAAAGAATGTCGCCTTCAGATAAATTCGTCAATAAACCTGCTAAGTCACCGGGTTTATCTAATACCGGACCTGATGTAACTTTAATTCCGGTCCCCATTTCATTAGCGATGATATATGAAAGAGTAGTTTTTCCTAAACCGGGAGGGCCATGAAGTAACACATGATCCAATGCCTCGCCTCTGTTTTTTGCCGCTTTAACAAAAATTCTAAGATTTTCCAATATCTTATCTTGACCGGTAAAGTCTTCAAACTCCTGGGGCCGTAATACTTTTTCAATTTCCTTTTCTGTTGGAGTCAATCGTTCTGCGTTGGGATCAAGATTTGGATTCTGCATCATTAATTTTTGATTTAGCCAAAAGTATTAAAATCAACTTAAAAAACTAAAATTTTTAGTTTATTTAAAACAGTATTTCAAAAGAAAAAAGGTTCATTCCTTAAATGGGAACGAACCTTTTTACAGAAAATAAAATATAGTTAATTCTTAATTACAACTGTATCGGGAGTGGTGTATTGTGATGGCTTTTTACCAAACATTGAAAAATGAACATAACGTTTAGGATTAAGTCTGAAATCAACCATCAGTTTATCCAAGTCAGCGGCTGTTTTATTTAAGTTATTATATAACTGATTATCGTTTAATAACAACCCTATTGAACCTTCACCTTTCTGAATTTTAGTCATTATAGCACTAACCGTAGCCATAGTTTTACTCGTATTCAACAAAGTTTCATGAATATTTGCTTTAGCAACTTGATCAGTAATGTTATCTATGTTGGCTAAAACTCTACTGATCTTATCGTTATTATTATTTAGATTTTGAGTAATTGACTCAACATTAGCCATAATATTATTTAACCTTTCTGCACTCGTATTAAACTTAACGGTGGTTCCTTCCAGATTTTTCATGGTAACTTCAACACTCTTAAAGCTTTTTTGAACACTTTTCTGAAATTCTGGGTTAAGTATATTATTTACAGCAGTTAATACCGAATCAATTTTAACAAGGGCATCGGTTGCTTTATCCTTTACCGGATTTAGCGATGTTATCAGTGAAGATTCAATTCCTGAGGCAAATTCAAATCCTTCTTCTGCTATTTCTGTAGAATTACCCAACTTAAAAACAATTACTTTTCCACTAAGCAAATCAGGACTTTGAATCTCAGCAATTGAGTTTTTTGGAAATTCTAACTTTTCGGAAATATCAAAACGGGCTCTTATTTTATGATTAGGTAAAAGGTCTAAACGAGCCACGCGACCAATCTGATATCCGTTTACCAATACAGGACGAGAGACGGTTAATCCCTCCACTCTGTCATAAACAGCATAAAATTTACGTGTATTCGAGAAAACGTCGTTACCCTTTAAATAATTATAACCTAAAATAAGGCAAGTAATGGCCAAAGCCGTTAAAATTCCAATCTTTGTTTCGTTTGCTATTTTCATCAGACTCGTTTAAAAATAGATAGAGATAAGCACTACCTAACTCTATAATAGATAGTTATTTATAATTAACCAATAGCTAACATGGGTTAATTTCCCTTAACTCTTAGGTGGCAAAAATAAGAAAAACCTTCGTTCAATTATACAATGATAATGATTGTCGATTGTATAATTATCAAAGGTTTTAAAATGACAGTATTTATCGTATTGGTAATCAATCAAGTTAATTAGCTATTTCTAGCTCTTTTTTATATGATTTAAATGCTCTAAATATTGAAGATGCAACTTCTTCCTGTCCATCTGTGCTTGCAAGGTATTTTCCTTCTTCACGGTTAGAAACGAAACCAGTTTCAACTAATATTGAAGGCATATTGGTTCTAACCAACACAACAAATCCAGCTTGTTTCACGCCACGACTATACCTGTTATCATTTTCACTAAATTCATCTTCAATTTTGGCTGCAATGGATAAGCTTTTGTCGAGGTTTTTATTCTGATAAAGAGAAAAGATAATATATGATTCTGGAGAGTTCGGATCAAAACCTTCGTATTTCTTTTTGTAGTTATCCTCTAGTAAAATAACCGAGTTCTCACGTTTAGCAACCTCTAAGTTATCTTTCGTACGGTGTAATCCTAATACGTATGTTTCTGTTCCATATGGAGAACTACTGTTGTTTGAGTTGCAGTGTATTGATATAAACAAATCAGCTTTGTTCTTATTAGCAATACTTGCCCGTTCATCTAATTCAACAAAAGTATCATCCTTACGTGTAAACACAACTTTTACATCAGGGAAGGCCTCACGAATTTGATCACCCAATTTTAACGCAATTGAAAGAGAAATATTCTTTTCAACTGCCCACCCTCTGTTTGCGCCAATATCTTTACCTCCATGCCCCGCATCAATAACTACAGTTTTAAATTTATAATTTGATCTTTCTTTAAATTTAATACTCTCATTATTAGTTTGTAAGTTAAAAGAAGATAAACTGATGAAAAAAAATGAAAGAGCCAAAGTGTTAAAAACTATTCTCTCTGCTCTAAATTTCTTTAACTTTGGGGTGCTATTAAATTCCATAATCGCAAAAATAATATTCAATTAAATATTTTTAAATATTTTGAAATTATCAGATAAGCATTTTTTACAAACCTTTGCTGTCTTCTTGTTTCTATCAATTTTAAGCGTTTTTAGTTCTACTTCAAAAGCTTATGATAGGGATTTTTTGCTATTTCTACCAAAATCAAACCTGGCGAAAGACACCGTAAAAGTTAAAACCAACAAAATTGATACAATTAAAATTGATACAGTTACTAAGAAAGGTATAAAACGTCATAAAAGTAGTAATGCAATAAAGTCTAAAGTTGATTACACGGCTAAGGACTCTATTATTACTGACTTAGATGGAAAGTTTCTGTATTTATATAAAGATGCTGTTGTCACCTATGAAGGAATAACTCTTAAAGCTGACTTTATGCGTATAAACCAAAACACGATGGAGGTTTATGCAAAAGGTATAAAGGATTCAGCAAATTTATATACAGGTCGTCCATTTATATCCGGTCAAGGAAGTGATTTAATTGCCGATAGTTTGGCTTATAATTTTAAATCCAAAAAGGCAAAAGTTTGGTCTGGCGTGAGCAAGGAAGGGGAAGGATTTATCAGAGGCGGCCAAATGAAATTAAATGAAAAACAGGAAGGATTTTTAAAAGGTGGTGTCTATACAACATGTAACGACCCCAGTCATATGCACTTTGGAATTCAAATAACCAAAGCCAAAGTAATGAAAAACAGGGTAGTAACAGGGCCGGCTTACTTGTTTATCGAAGATATTCCAACTCCTTTAGTATTACCATTTGGTTTTTTTCCTAAAACATCAAAAAGGGCTAACGGATTGATTTTTCCGTCAGTTGGAGAAGATGCTCAAAAAGGCTTTTTCCTAAGAGATATAGGGTATTATTTAGGCCTAACCGATAACATGGATATGGCCCTAAAAGGGAGTATTTTCACAAATGGAAGTTATGATTTGGGATTATCATCACGTTATTTGGTTCGATACAAGTATACAGGAAATCTGAATTTTACTTATTCCAATCAAATTTTTGGAGAGGAAGGGACCGCTGGCTACTCAAATACCAAGGATTTTAGGATTTTATGGTCGCACTCGCAGAGCCGGCAAGGAACCGGGTCTAACTTTTCGGCATCTGTAAATGCCGGAACTACCAGCTTTTATCAAAATACGGGAAGTTTTGTTCCTCTGCCGAACCGTTTCAATAATACTATCGGATCATCAATTGCTTATTCCAAAACATGGCTTGGCACACCGTTTAACCTAACTACGAGTTTAACAACCAGTCAGGAACTAAATTCAGGATCTGTTTATATAAGCTTACCTAACCTGAACTTTAGCGTTGCCCGGATTACTCCATTTGATTCTAAGAAAAGGATAGGTCCTCAACGTTGGTATCATAAGTTGGGATTAAATTACAACCTCCAGTTTGATAACAATTTGCAAACTTATGACAGTCTATTGTTTAAATCGGGGATTGCAGATCAGATTAAAACCCGTATTACACATACGAGTTCATTGCAAACCAATTTCAATGTACTTAAATATATAAACATCAGTCCTAGTATACCGTACACTGAGAATTGGTACTTTAAAACCATAACAAAAACCGTTGACTCTGTAACAAATAAACCTATTACAACTTATAATAATGGTTTTAAAGCAGCAAGGGAATATAGTTTTTCTGTTTCAGCCTCAACTACTTTATACGGAATAAAGCAGTTTAAAAAGGGAGGTGTGAAAGCAATTAGACATACCTTAAGGCCATCGGTAGGGTATAGCTATCGTCCTGACTTTTCTGACCCTAAGTATGGTTATTACAAAACCTATACTGATACAGCAGGAAATCCTGTGCAATACTCCGTATTTGAAACAGGGGGACCGGGAACAGGTAAATCAAGTGCTTTAAGTTTTAGTTTGAGCAATAATATTGAAATGAAGGTCCGGTCAAAGAAAGATACGATTAATGGTGAGAAAAAAATTTCTATTTTGAACGACTTAAGCTTTTCGAGTAGCTATAATTTTGCAGCGGAGCACTTTAGGTTGGCCCCCATTAATATGTCTGGTTTCACTAACCTGTTTAAAACTGTTAACTTAAACTTTTCAGCCGTTTTTAACCCATACGCAACAGATTCATTAGGGCGAGATATTGACCGTTATTCCATTGCCAATGGAGGGCCTTTGGTGCGTGTAACCAGTGCAAGTATAGGTTTAAGTGCTAATTTTAACTCAAAATCAAAAAATCGACCTGCATTAACTCCTCAGCAACGACGTGATTTGTATTTAATCGACCCTAACCCAAATGAATTTATAGACTTTAACATTCCTTGGAATTTGGGAGTAAATTACTCGCTTAGCTACTTTAATCAAGGTAATACAAGCTCTGTATCACAAATTGTTAACATCAATGGCGATTTTAGTCTAACTCAGAAATGGAAAATCAATGGTATGACGGGTTATGATTTCACCAATAAATCATTATCTCAAACCAGCTTAGGAATTGTTCGTGATTTGCATTGCTGGGACTTATCAATCTATTGGATACCGTTTGGCGCTTATAAAAGTTATAATATTGATTTACGTGTCAGATCATCTATTTTGCAGGATTTGAAGCTTAGCAAGCGCCGTCCTTACTACTATAATGATACCTATTAATCCGATGGACGTCGTAAAAGATTTATTATTTCTTTAAACTTAAATTTGCTTTTTTAAAATTATCACAATACATTCGCTATATAGATCAACAAATGAGAACTCTTAGCACTATTATTACTGTCATTATTATTATCGTGGTGATTATTCACACATGACAGGGAAGTAGTGCACTCAAAAATGTAAAACAAACACAAACATAAAAAAGAGCCGCTTCCCTACCAGGGAGCGGCTCTTTTGCTTAATAAAAGATATTATGCAAACAACAACCGCCAATTTAACAGATCAGGTTTTACTAGCCGCCGAAAAGCTTAACGGTGTTGCAGTAAAAACACCTCTTCAATTTTGCTCACGTTTATCTGAAAAATATAACTGCAAGCTTTATTTTAAACGTGAAGATATGCAACCTGTACGTTCGTATAAAATCAGGGGTGCGTACAATAACATAATTAATCTTGATGCAATGCAGCGTGAACGTGGAGTGGTTTGCGCGAGTGCCGGTAATCATGCACAAGGAGTTGCTCTAAGTTGTAATAAACTGAAAATTAAAGCGCATATCTTTATGCCCCAGGTTACTCCACGTCAGAAAATTGAGAAAGTAAAAAGCTTTGGTGGCGACTGGATAAACATTGTACTTACAGGAACCACTTATGACGAAGCATATGCAGCTTCAAAGCGATTTTCCGAATTAAATTTACTAGCCTTTATTCATCCATTCGACGATTGGAATACAATAGTTGGTCAGGCTACTGTAGCAAAGGAAATTTATAATGAACTGCCTGATGCAGAAGTATTAGTACTCCCAATTGGCGGTGGCGGATTAGCATCCGGAGTATCCTCATTCTACAAAGAAAATAAACCTGAAGTAAAAATATTTGGAATCGATCCAGCCGGTGCTCCAAAAATGATTGCAGCTTCGAAAGCCGGTAAACCCATTAGTTTGGATTCCATTGATACATTCATTGATGGAGCTGCAGTAAAGCAAATTGGCGACCTCACTTATCAGCTTATAACCGAAAATGTTGATGAATGCATTACTGTTGAAGAAGGCAAAGTTTGTACAACAATGATTGAGTTGTATCAAAATGAGGGTATCATCGCAGAACCTGCAGGAGCACTTTCTGTGGCCGCCTTAGATAAAATTGGGCGTCATTTAAAAGGCAAAAAAGTTGTATGTGTAATCAGTGGAGGCAATAATGATATTGCCCGTTATCCAGAGGTAATTGAGCGCAGCTTAATCTATGAGGGTCTTAAACATTACTTTATTGTTGAATTTGCTCAAAAGCCGGGTGAACTTCGTAATTTTTTAAATGATGCATTAGGGCCAAATGATGACATTGTGCATTTTCAATACCTGAAGAAAACGAACAAGGAATTTGGGCCGGCATTGGTCGGAATTGAGCTGGCAAAAAGAATAGACTTGGAACCGTTGCTTTACCGACTGAAACAGAATAATATTAATTACATCAACGTCAACGAGCACGAAATGCTCAGAAAGTATCTTGTTTAATTAATTATTTAAGTCAGGTCAAGTTAATTGGCATAAAATATTCGCCACAAAGCATTTTATCTTTTAACCTTATAGTATAACGTATGTATTCAAATGAAAATTCCATTGTGTTTTACAACGGCAAATATGTAAAAGCAAACGAAGTTCTATTAAGCCCTTATAGTCAATCATTTCACTACGGTAATAGTGCCTTTGAAGGTATACGTGCCTACGAAACGGATGAGGGAACACGTATTTTCAAGCCAATTGAACATTTCAAACGATTACACTATTCGTGTGATAAATTACATTTCAAGTTAAACTATTCAGTTGAAGAACTTACAGACATTTCATATGAGCTAATCAGACGAAATCATCTAAAAAACGCATACATCCGTCCGTTAATATTTGCTGGTGATAATTTGTCGCTTACCCCAAGTAATGTCCATAATATTTTTATTGGTTCATTTAGTTGGGCAGTGTATTATGGAGATAAGCAAACCAAATTGATGACGTCATCATATAGTCGTATTAGTCCTTCAGCATTTCATGTTGATACCAAAGTGAGCGGACAATATGTAAATGCTGTTCTTGCTACCCGAGAGGCTAAATCAAAAGGGTTCGATGAGGCCCTATTATTAGACCAAAATGGTTTTGTTGCTCAATGTGCTGCATCAAACTTCTTTTTTGAAAAGGATAATGTGATTTATACTCCGGACCTCGGAAATATTTTCCCAGGAATTACTCGCTCTACGGTGATTGATATCGCTAGAGATTTAGGATATACAGTAGTTGAAAAGAATATTAAGCCAGAAGAGTTACTTGACATTGATGGTGCATTTTCAACTGGAACCGCAGCAGAAGTAGCCGGAATTGAAAGTATTGATGGAAGAGGATTTCGTAAAAAATGGGAAGATACAATTGGTTATGAAATAAGTGTAAAATACAGAAAACGAGTCACTTTAAAAGAATACAAAGGATACATTATATAAATTGAACATCGTAAAGAAAAACGATGATTAATTAGCAAAATATCAAAAAAACTTACCTTAGGATTAAATTTTACAAATGAACAACTTAAATAGATATAGTGCGACATTAACTCAGGATGCTACTCAACCTGCAGCTCAAGCTATGCTTCACGGCATTGGACTAACAGATGATGACATGAACAAAGCCCAGGTGGGTATAGCAAGTGCTGGTTACGAGGGTAACACCTGTAACATGCACTTAAATGATTTAGCACGAGTAATTAAGCATGGCGTTACTGAAAATGAGATGGTTGGACTCATTTTTAATACCATCGGTGTTAGTGATGGTATTTCAATGGGAACTGATGGGATGCGTTACTCACTTCAATCGCGCGAAATAATTGCCGATAGTATTGAGACTGTAGTTTCAGCTATGTGGTATGATGCAGTAATTACTGTTATGGGCTGTGATAAAAATATGCCTGGTGCATTAATTGCCATGGGGCGTTTGAATCGTCCTTCAATAATGGTTTATGGAGGTACAATTAATGCTGGCCATCATAACGGGAAAGAATTAGATGTTGTTTCGGCTTTTGAAGCATTGGGTCAAAAAATAGCAGGCAATATTACTCCTGAAGAATTTAAGGAAGTTATAAAAAATGCTTGTCCTGGTTCGGGAGCTTGTGGCGGTATGTACACAGCCAATACAATGTCTTCAGCAATTGAAGCATTAGGAATGAGCTTACCTTACAGCTCATCAAATCCGGCCACAAGCAAAGAAAAACAAGAAGAATGTAAGAATGCAGGAAAAGCGATTCGTTTGCTTTTAGAAAAGAATATTCTTCCAAAGGATATCATGACCCGCAAAGCCTTTGAAAATGCTATGACTATGGTTATGGCCTTGGGTGGATCAACAAATGCAGTATTGCACCTTATTGCTATGGCAAAAGCAGTTGGTGTGCCATTAACAATTGATGATTTCCAACGTATTTCAGATAAAACTCCGTTTATCGCTGACTTAAAGCCAAGCGGTAAATACCTAATGGAGGATGTTCATAAAATAGGTGGAACGCCGGCTGTAATGAAATACTTATTGAGCAAAGGCTTTTTACATGGTGATTGTTTAACTGTTACAGGAAAAACAGTTGCAGAAAACCTTGCAGAAGTACCTGAATTATCTGTAGAACAAAAAGTAATAGTACCGGTTGAAACGCCAATTAAGTCAACAGGGCACTTGCAAATCCTTTATGGAAACTTAGCCGAAGAAGGTTCTGTAGCAAAAATTACTGGCAAAGAAGGGCTAAAGTTCTCAGGACCTGCGAAAGTATTTGATACTGAGTTCGAATTTAACGATGCAGTGCTAAGTGGAAAAATCCAGAAAGGTGATGTAATAGTAATTCGCTTCCAAGGGCCTAAAGGAGCTCCTGGAATGCCAGAAATGCTTAAACCAACGTCATTAATTATGGGAGCAGGTTTAGGGAAAGATGTTGCTTTAATTACTGACGGTCGTTTTTCTGGTGGAACGCATGGTTTTGTGGTTGGTCATATTACACCTGAAGCTCAAAACGGAGGCTTAATTGGTTTAGTAAAAGATGGTGATGTAATCACTATAGATGCCCAAAATCGTGTGTTAAATGTTAATTTGAGTGATACTGAAATTATCAACCGAAAAGCTGCTTGGCAACAACCGGCATGGAGGGCAACAAAAGGTACTCTTGCAAAGTACATCAAAAATGTTTCTTCTGCATCTGAAGGGTGCGTAACAGACGAGTTATAATATAAAATTGCTTACACAGGTTTTTACATAAATCTGTGTAAGCTCTTCAAATAAACAATATGAATTCAACAATACAAAACGATACTATAAAGGTAAATACCATCATGAAAGAAAATCGTCAGATAAATGGTTCTGAAGCATTAATGATGTCATTAGTTGCTGAAGGGGTTGATACCATCTTTGGCTATCCTGGTGGCGCAATTATGCCAGTATATGATGCATTGTATGATTATCGCGATAAATTGAATCACATTTTAGTGCGTCATGAACAAGGTGCCGGACACGCAGCAGAAGGATATGCTAGAATTTCTGGTAAAGTTGGTGTTTGTCTGGTAACTTCAGGACCTGGAGCTACCAATCTTATTACCCCAATTACCGATGCCATGATGGATAGCGTACCAATGGTTTGTATTGTTGGTCAAGTAGCTAAATCATTATTGGGAACTGATGCTTTTCAAGAAGCTGACGTAATGGGTATGACTATGCCAATTACAAAGTGGAATTATCAGGTTACCTCAGCGGATGAAATTCCTGAAATTATCGCCAAGGCTTTTTACATAGCCAAAAGTGGTCGCCCTGGACCTGTTTTAATTGATATAACCAAAAATGCACAGTTCGAAAACCTTTCTAAAGAATTTGTAAATGTAAAGTGTAATAGCGTAAGAGGTTATCGCCCTAAGTCTAATTATACATATGAGCAGATTGAAAAGGCGGCAGAGTTAATTAATTCTGCTAATAAACCTTTCATATTTATTGGTCAGGGTGTTTTGATTTCGAAATCAGAAAATGAAATTCATGAATTGGTAAATAAGGCTGGAATTCCTGTGGCGAGTACTTTACACGGACTTTCTGCTTTTCCTGTAGCGCATCCATTATATGTGGGTATGTTGGGAATGCATGGTAATTATGGCCCCAACCTGTTGACTAACCAGGCCGATGTGATTATTGCCGTGGGCATGCGATTTGACGATCGAGTTACAGGCGACTTAAACCGTTATGCAAAGCAGGCAAAAGTAATTCATATTGAAGTTGATCCGGCAGAAATTAATAAAAATGTAAAAACAGCTGTTTCAATTAATGCCGATGCTAAAGAAGCTTTACAAGTATTGCTGCCATTGATTTGCAAAAACGAACATTCAGAATGGCTTAACCAATTTAAGGAATGTGAACTAAAGGAATATGAAAAAGTAATTCAGAATGAGATTTACCCAACTGAAGGTGGTTTACGAATGGGGGAGGTAATCAATAAGATTTCTGAAAAAACAAAGGGTCAAGCAGCACTAATTGCTGATGTTGGTCAGCATCAAATGATGGCGGCTCGTTACTATAAATTTGAAAGAACCAACTCGTTTATTTCATCGGGTGGGCTAGGAACAATGGGCTTTGCGCTTCCGGCTGCATTTGGAGCCAAAGTAGCCGCTCCTGAACGAGAAGTGGTAGCTGTTATTGGAGATGGATGTTTCCAAATGACTATTCAGGAATTAGGAACAATTGCCCAGAATAAGCTTCCGGTTAAAATCGTAATCTTAAATAACAACTTCTTGGGAATGGTTCGTCAATGGCAAGAAATGTTTTTTGACCACAGATACTCGTTTGTTGAACTCCAGAATCCTGATTTCATTAAAATTACTGAAGGTTTTGGTGTAAAAGCACGCAAAATTACTGATAGAAGTGAACTTGATAATGCTGTTGAAGAAATGATTGCATCTCAAGAGCCTTACTTATTGGAAGTAGTGGTTGAAAAAGAAGTAAACGTATTTCCAATGGTAGCAACCGGAGCAAGTGTTGCGGAGGTAAGATTGGAATAACCAGCCTAAGAAAGGTTTAATAATTTGAATTTTCAGTTTAATTAATAATCAACTAAATACCCAAAAGGGGCGGGTGTATGGAAAAATTATATACCATATCAGTTTTTACGGAGAACAATATCGGTTTATTAAACCGGTTAACGATCATTTTTACTCGTCGCCGTATTAACATTGAAAGCTTAACAGTTTCCGAAACAGAAAAGAAGGGAATTTCGCGCTTTACAATTGTAGTGCGCTGTACTGAAGATATGAGTAAAAAGCTCGTACAACAAATCAATAAAGTTATTGAGGTGCTGATTGCCTATGCATACGATGCAGACAATATGATCTTTAGTGAGGTGGCTATTTATAAAGTAAATACTGAGGAATCAATCAAATTAACCCCGATAGTTAATTTGGCCAATGAGCATGGCGCAAGGGTAATGTATATGGAGCCAGGGTTTGCTGCATTAGAAAAAACTGGTACCATTGAAGACTTAATGAAGTTTTACGACTTATTAAAGCCTTTTGGGCTATTAGAGTTTGTGCATTCAGGTCGTATTGCTATTCATAAGCAACGTAAGCAGGCGCATGAACTATACCATGCAGAAGAATTAACTGAATACGAAAGAATATTCGTTTAATAAGAACAGTATTGAGCTGTTAAGAGACAAAAAAACAATCTATTAACTAAATAACGAGAACTAAAATGGCTGAAATCAATTTTGCAGATACGGCAGAAGAAATTGCAACACTAGAGGAATCAAGAACTAATTATTTCAATACACTTTCATTAAGAGAGAAATTAAACCAATTGGGGGTATGTGAGTTTTTAGACAACAATCATTTTGCTGACGGGGTAGAAGTATTAAAAGGTAAAAAAATTGTAATCGTTGGCTGTGGAGCTCAAGGACTTAACCAAGGTCTAAACTTAAGAGATTCAGGGTTAAACGTATCTTATGCTTTACGTCAAGAAGCTATTGATGCTAAGCGCCAATCATGGAAAAGCGCCACAGAAAATGGATTTGTTGTAGGTACTTATGAAGAATTAATTCCGACAGCCGATGTTGTAATTAATTTAACCCCTGATAAACAGCACACGGCGGTGGTTTCGGCAGTTATGCCTTTAATGAAAAAAGGAGCTACATTATCTTATTCACACGGCTTTAACATTGTTGAGGAAGGAATTAAAATCCGTAAAGATATCACGGTAATTATGGTTGCTCCCAAGTGTCCGGGAACAGAGGTGCGTGAAGAATATAAGAGGGGTTTTGGTGTACCAACCCTAATTGCAGTTCACCCTGAAAATGATCCGGAAGGTAAAGGTTGGGCTCAAGCAAAAGCATACGCAGTTGGAACAGGTGGCCATAAAGCTGGTGTTTTAAAGTCATCATTTGTTGCCGAAGTAAAATCGGATCTTATGGGAGAACAAACAATTTTATGCGGTTTATTGCAGACTGGTTCAATCCTTTGTTTTGATAAAATGATTGAGAAAGGAATAGATGGTGGTTATGCTGCAAAACTAATTCAATATGGTTGGGAAGTAATTACCGAAGCCTTAAAGCAAGGTGGTATTACTGCTATGATGGATCGTCTTTCAAATCCTGCTAAGATCAAAGCTTTTGAGGTTTCGGAAGAGTTAAAATCCATCATGCGTCCCTTGTTCCAAAAACATCAAGACGACATTATGAGTGGCGTATTTTCATCAACCATGATGGAAGACTGGGCTAATAACGATATTAAATTATTGACTTGGAGAGCTGCCACCGGTGAAACTTCTTTTGAAAAAACTACTCCATCCGATGTAAAAATTACCGAGCAGGAGTTTTTCGATAATGGTTTGTTAATGGTTGCTATGGTTAGAGCTGGTGTTGAATTAGCTTTTGAAACTATGGTTGAAGCAGGTATTAAACCTGAATCGGCATATTACGAATCATTGCATGAAACTCCATTAATTGCCAATACTATTGCCCGTAAAAAGCTATTTGAAATGAACCGTGTAATTTCTGATACTGCTGAATATGGATGTTACTTGTTTGATCATGCTTGCAAACCTTTATTGGCTGATTACATGAAAACAGTTGAAACAGATATTATTGGTAATAACTATAACGATGGCAAAGATAATGGAGTGGATAACAAACAGTTAATTGCCGTAAATAAAACTATTCGTTCACATCAAATTGAAGCAGTTGGAGACTTCTTACGTCAGGCAATGACAGC
The DNA here is from genome assembly GCF_022014595.1 of Solitalea lacus. Taxonomy (NCBI): domain Bacteria; kingdom Pseudomonadati; phylum Bacteroidota; class Sphingobacteriia; order Sphingobacteriales; family Sphingobacteriaceae; genus Solitalea; species Solitalea lacus. The sequence goes on from NZ_CP091740.1 coordinate 2,479,239, forward strand.
TATGAAGGCTATTAATACAGTTGCTTAAATACAGCAGAAGCCTCTAAAGGAGGCTTTTGTTTTACAATATTTACGTTTTTCAGAATAACTTTTCTCAATCTCAACCAAATCAAGAAATCCCCCGTTATATAGCGGGGGATTCTTGTTTCAACCTACTTAAACTAGCTCCTCTGTACCATGCGAAAAAAACAGCACATATTGCATTAAGTGAAGGTGAACGATAAACTTTCCATTTCTGTTGTTGGTCAGTAAACAAAAGTTTAATCCTTCAAAACAATGCATCCGCATTTAACTAAAAAGGAGTTTTTCTTTATTTTTTTGATGTTTTCCTTTCCGCATTGAGAAATAAATGTAAGTGCCGATTACTGGCAAAAAAATCGATAATAATACCCAAAAAAACATGTTCGAAACCTTATTTTTATAAGCGTCGACAGTTACCATAATAATGCAGGTCGACATTGTAATACTTACCAGGACCGCGATAAGTAAACATACAATAAAAGCAAACATTTTGATCGGTTTTTAGTTGGTTTAAATGCAATGTGTTTGGTTTTCTATCTACTTATACTTTTACTAACAGTTTAAAGTTTCAACTTTAACATTAAGTTTTTAAAATAATTTAGTCATTTTCGTAAAAATTAATTAACAAATGTTAGCTGAAATAATCACAATAGGAGATGAAATATTAATCGGTCAGGTAGTTGATACCAATTCAGCCTGGATGGGGGAGAAGCTAAATGAAATTGGCATTTCTGTAAAGCAAATCACCTCGATTAGTGACAATAAGCATGCTATTATACAAGGACTAACTGAAGCTTGTGCTCATGCTGATATCATTTTGATAACAGGTGGTTTGGGCCCTACAAAAGATGATATTACCAAACATTCTTTATGTGATTTTTTTGGATCAAAACTAAGAGTTGACGAAGCTGCTCTTGAAAACGTAAAAGGACTATTTAAACGATTTAACAGGCCTATGCTGGAAGTAAATTTAAAACAGGCAGAGGTACCTGATAATTGTTCGGTAATTCAAAACCAGAATGGAACAGCTCCGGGTATGTGGTTTGATTATAATAATAAAATTATAGTATCAATGCCAGGCGTACCATTTGAAATGATCGGGATGATGGAAAGCTATGTTTTGCCACAACTAAAAGAACGTTTCAATATCAATAATATAATCCATAAAACCATTATTACTGCTGGAATAGGAGAATCGTTTTTAGCGAAAGAAATTGAAGAAATTGAAGACAATCTGCCATCAAATATAAAGCTTGCTTATCTGCCAAAATTAGGTCAGGTTAGACTTAGATTAAGTGCAACAGGAACTAATAAAGAACAATTAAATAATGAAGTAAACCATTTTGCTAAACAAATTATTGAAAAAGTAAATGAACATGTAATTGCTGTAGATGATATAAGTATTCAAGAAGCAATATTAAAGACATTATCAGAAAATAATAAAACACTTTCAACTGCCGAAAGTTGTACCGGTGGCTATATTGCACATTTAATTACCAGTATTCCAGGTTCTTCAAAAGCTTTTATGGGAGGTGCGGTTACTTATAGCAATGAATTAAAGCAACAAATGGTAGGCGTTAAAGCTGAAACTTTAGAAAACCATGGTGCCGTAAGTGAAGAAACTGTAAAAGAAATGGCCATTGGCGCTCTTAAAACTTATAACACTGATTATTCTATTGCCTGTTCGGGAATTGCCGGTCCGGATGGAGGAACACCAGAAAAACCTGTAGGAACAGTTTGGGTAGCAGTAGCTAGTAAAAATGATGTTATTGCAAAAAAATTCTTGTTTGGAAACAAACGCATTCAAAATATAGAACGAACAGCGATAAACGGATTATATATGCTTTGGAAGTTGATCAAAACCCAATAATAAAAAACTCAAAAGCAACTATTAAAGTAAACACATTTCCCTGGATTATTAATTACATATTGGTAAAGTAGGTTTTTAACGTAATCATACGATGAACATACCGTTAAGGTTTGTTTTAAGGAATCTACATTATTCCAGATAGTATGGTCATCAATAAATCCCATACCGTAAAATTCGCCTTTTAGCACTAGCAAACAACTTTTTTCATTTTCATTACGACCATCATCAATGATGGCAAAAGATGGTAAATAGTTGCTTACTGCAGCTAGGGCCATTTCTACTCGTTCATTATAGGTTACAAAAGACTCATCCCCTTTACAAGCACCTCTGCATTCTGGAGAACACATTTCTGAATGATTGCCTAAAAAGCATAGCTTGCTGCACAATTCATAATCCTCTGTTAATTGGTGTAGAAATCTATATCCCTCATTTAATGTATTGAATGTTGCAAGAGCTGTAAAATTCTTGATTTTTTTACTAATCGCCAATCTTTTATATCCGTTCTGTGCGTCAAACAAATACAGTCCATACAACTGATCATACTGCTTTAAAGAACGATTGTATTTAGGCCAATACTTCTTTATTTCCAATGCTTCAAGAACAAAGGAATATAACTCAGTTCCACATTCAGTAAATGAAATACTGTAAATATTTCTCAAAAACTCTTGTTTTTGCTGATTAGGTTTATTGTTTGTAAAATGACTTAAAACCCTTTTTTTTAGATCTACAGCTTTGCCTATATATATAATTTTGCCTTTCTTATCATAGAAATAGTAGACTCCCGGTGCATGGGGAAGGTTCTCAACATGTTCTTTAGGTAGATTTGCCGGCAAGGAAGCCTCCTTCGAACCTTTTTTAAGCGAAAGTTCAATAAATCCATCAAAATCATTATCAAGCAATTTTGAGAATAAAACAGTAGTTGCACATGCATCTCCTCCCGCGCGATGTCTGTTTTCCAATGTAATGGATAACTGTTTACATAATTTACCCAAGCTATAAGAGGGAAATCCAGGAAATATCTTACGCGCTAAACGGACAGTACAAAGCTTCTTGGTTTGTAGTTTATAGTTTAATAAATCGAATTGATGATGCAGGAAGGAGTAATCAAAATTTACATTGTGAGCAACAAAAATTTTGTCTTCTAATATTTCAAAAAGGTCTCCAGCAATTTCCCTGAATAGGGGAGCATTACTCACCATTTCATTGGTAATACCTGTTAGAGCCTGTATATGTATTGGAATAGGAACACCAGGATTTACCAAGGTTTCATATTTATCAACGATAGTGAAGCCATCATGAACAAATACGGCGACTTCTATAATGTTATTCCCACTAGCGTAGCCACCGGTAGTTTCAATATCGACTATTGCGTATAAATTTCTTTCCGCCTGCATAACGAAAAAATAAGTTGACGCAAAGATAATAGATTGCTAATTATTTTAGCTATAAATTAATTTTTAGTAATTAACTTACTGTATATCTACAATAAACTATTTTTATTAGTTTTTATTTTTGCTTTTCTTCAAAATGGTTGCTCATTTCATTGGCAATAGATAAAAAAATGTCTACTTTTTCTTTACCTAAAGCAGCGTCCATTTCTGCTCTTATTTCATTTATACATTGTTGAACATCTATAATCAATTTTGCCCCTTTATCAGTTAATAAAACCAAAACAGCCCTCGAATCTTTAGGGTCTTTAATAGTTTCAACATATCCCTTTTCTTCAATATCCTTTACTAATTTGCTCATTGCCTGTTTAGAAATCTTTGCACGGTCAGCAAGTGTAACGATATTGGATCCTTCTATATCAATATTGGCAAACACTGCCGTATGCTGATAGGTACATGTTGAATACCCCAATTCTTGCATTTTAATCATCACTCGAGAACTGAAATGCATTCTCAACCGATTGACTGTTCTTCCCATACTGTTAATACGGCTTTCACGTAAATTTTCTAAATCTTTTCGAATTGTATCCTGCATATCGATTCAATAATTTTCACAAAAATAGTCAATATAGTTGACAATATAGTCAACTTGGTTTACTTTTGCGCTGATTTTAGATATATGGATAGTACAAATAAAGCACCTAAGCCGGCAAAGAAACTAATTAGCAGAGTACTAATAGTGCTGGCAATTATTGCAATAGCAATTATTGGATTTAAAAAGTTAAACTTCTTTTTTACACATGAAACAACCGATAATGCGCAGGTTGAAGGCCATATGACCCCAATCTTATCTAGGGTTTCGGGTTATGTAAAGAATGTAAAAGTTCAAGACTATCAAAACGTCAAGATTGGTGACACAATAGCTACTATTGACGACTCCGAACTTCAAATTGCCATGCAGCAATTAGAAGCAGATTATTTGACTGCACTTGCTGATTTGGAAAACGCAAAAGCATCATTGAAAAATGCACAACTAGTGCATAATTTAAGCAGAACTAACTTAAGTTTAAATCAGATTAAGGCCAATAAAGCATCGACTGACTATAAACGGGATCAGAATCTATTCAACGATCAAGCTATTACTTCGAAACAAGTTGAAGACTCAAAAATTAATCAGGAATTAAGTCAAAAACAACTCGTGGCATCTGCCGAAGATGTAGAAATTTCCGCATCAAAAATTCCGATGATGGAGGCTGTCGTTGCAAAGGCACAAGCGAACGTTGCCCAGAAAAAAGCTAAAATAGAAGAACAACGACTGAAGCTTTCTTACACAGCAGTACTAGCAACTTCCTCAGGAAAAATTGGAAAGAAGAATATTGAAAGAGGGCAGTTTATACAACCCGGACAACCATTAATGACCATTATTGATGGAAATGAATTTTGGGTTGTTGCCAATTTTAAAGAAACTCAAATAGGGAAAATGCGAGTTGGTCAAACAGCTAAGATTATAATTGATAGCTATCCTGATTTGGATATTATGGGTAAAATTATTTCAATTTCAGAAGCCACAGGAGCAAAATTCTCATTACTTCCACCAGATAATGCTACAGGAAACTTTGTAAAGGTAACTCAACGAGTACCGGTTAAAATTCAATTGAATAATCCGGAAAAATATCGGGAATATCTAAAATCAGGTTTAAGCTTGGATGTCTCAGTTAATATCAATTAATCAATATGGCTGTATCTGGGTTTAAGAAGTGGATTGTAGTAGTTACCGTCATTTCGGCAGCAATGATGGAACTAATCGATACTTCAATTGTAAATGTAGCTTTATCACAAATGAGTGGTAGTTTGGGAGCCTCTATTGAAGATATTGCATGGGTGATTACTTCATATGCTATTGCTAACGTAATTATTATTCCAATCACGGGTTTTTTGGCAAGATATTTTGGTCGTAAAAACTATTACCTAGGTTCTATAATTTTATTTACTGTTGCCTCATATTTTTGTGGCCAATCTACAAATTTATGGGAACTGGTATTTTTCAGATTTGTTCAAGGTATAGGTGGAGGGGCTTTATTATCAACATCACAGGCTATATTATTTGATAATTTTAAAGTTGAAGAGCGACCGCTTGCTTCGGCTTTATTTGGTATGGGTGTTATTATGGGTCCGGCATTTGGCCCAACTTTAGGGGGGATTATTATTGACAATTATTCCTGGCCACTCATTTTTGATATCAATATCCCTTTTGGCATTATAGCTGCAATACTGGTTTATTTCTTCGTTGACAAAAAGTCTGAAGAATACAATATTGACCGAAAAAGTATTCGAATCGACATAGTTGGAATTGTATTATTAGCTGTTGGTGTTGGAGCCTTACAATTTGTATTGGAAAAGGGAGAATCCGAAGACTGGTTTCAAACATCATATATTTCCTGGACATGTGTATTGGCAATCATAGGTATTATCGGATTCATTTTGTGGGAATTAAAAACTGATAATCCGGTGGTGAATATTCGTGTAATGCAAAATAAAACTTTGGCCTTTACAACAGTTTTAACATTCATTTTGGGATACGGTTTATTTGCTGCAGTATTTATTTACCCGGTTATGGTGCAAAGGATAATGGGTTACACCCCAACAATGACAGGCATGTCACTTATTCCCGGAACTTTAAGTGCATTTTTCATTTTACCAATTATAGGTAAAGCAATGACAAAAGGCGTTTCACCCAAAGTATTTATTTCGTTAGGATTTGTAGCTTATATTGTTTTTACCTTTTGGATGGGGTCTTTTACAGCAGAAGCCAGTAGTGGTGATTTTTTTTTACCATTGATTTTCCGGGGGTTAGGTGTGGCATTGTTAACTGTTCCTTTAACTAATCAAGCTATAATGGGATTAGCACCCAAAGATATACCTCAGGGAATTGCAATAAACAATATGATGCGACAATTGGGTGGTTCCTTCGGGATTGCATTAACCAATACATATGTGGCTAACCGTGTTGCCGTACATAGAAATGATTTGATTTCAAATGTTACCGAAGGAAACTTCCTGGCTTCAGAAAGAATCAACCAACTTACTCAAGCCTTTTATTCAAAAGGATTTTCATTTGATGTTGCTAAAAATCAAGCAATGCATGTACTGGATGGTATGGTAACTAAGCAGGCTTTTTTAATGAGTTACTTAGATGCATTTAGATTAGTTGGTTTGTTTTTTGTGATATGCATACCTTTAATTTTATTGGTAAAAAAAGGCAAGAAACCATCTGAAGAAGCTATAAAAGCAGCTGCTGAGGCCGCTCATTAGGAAATACAGCACTACTTTTCCTATTGTATTAGTTAGTAAAAACTTATTCATAAGATGTTGTATAATACTTGGTAATATTTACCTAAGGATTAACAGCAAATAAAAATTATAAGCTAAATGAACAAAAAATATTTATTCAGCATATTTTCATTGGTAGTGTCACTTCCAGTATTAGCGCAAAACAATCAATCATCAGCCTTAAATGAGATTGTTGCAAAGGCAATAGATTACTATCCTAAACTAAAAGAGCAAAAGGCCCAGCTGGAAATAGGTGATATTAAAACTGATATCAGTAAAAGTAAATTCAGGCCCAATGTCACCGCTGATGCTTCATACCATCACGTTTACCCCAACTCATATGTTGAGCAGGGAGGAAATAAGTTAGAGTTTTTCCCTTTGAATCAATGGAATACAGCTGTGAATATGAGTCAGCTGGTTTTTGATTTTGGAAAGACGAATTCCGAGATAGCCAAAAGCAAAAGTGAGAAAGTGTTATCTGAAAATTTATTCAAAAACACCTCTTTCAATTTCGCATATCAGGTTGCAAATGTGTACAATGGCATTGTTTTCTTAAACAAAAGCATTGATGCTATTGATGCACAAATAGAGGTACTGAATGGAACAAAGAAAATGATTGAAAGTCGGATTAAGTACGGTGTAGGTATTGAGTTTGATTTAGTTTCTACCCAGGTTAAACTAAACGATGCATTGAATAGAAAAACTGAATTAGAAAACGGCTTAAAAAAACAGGTTATTCTCTTAAACACACTTTCTGGAACTGCCACAACAACTGATTCTAAAGGTTATAAACTTTTTGATTATGAATTAACAGAGCACAATGCCGATTCAGTTTTCTCTATTGCTCAAAGCAACAATACAGAACTAACAACAGCACGTTCAAAACAAAATGTAGCAGCCACTGAATTAAAGGTTACTGAAAAAAACTGGGCACCTTCACTGGTTTTTATGGGCGGCTTAGGATATAAAAATGGTTATTTACCCGGTAGTCTTTATGATATGAAATTTAATTATAATGTCGGAGCCGGTCTTTCCATTCCAATCTATACTGGCGGAAGAAACGACAATCAGCACAACATTTCAAAGGTAAATTATAAGGCTGCTCAATATAATTTAGATGCAGTAAGTATCAACCTAAAAAAAGACATTGAACAAAACATTGCAGATGAAAGCACAGCCAAACAAAAAGTAATTTTTTCATCAACCCAGTTAGAACAAGCTCAAAAAGCCCTTGATATAGCTAATTCACGTTTTAAGAATGGAGTCATTACTAATATAGAGCTGTTAGATGCTCAAAGTAACTTACTAAAGGCTAAAGTAGATAAAATTCAATTTGAGTATCAATTGGCCACAACTCAGCTTGAATTAAAACGATTAATGGGTATTCAATTTTGGGGTAAATAAAACTGTTTCATCAATAGATTGTATTTTCGAGCCGACATTCACATACATGAATGTCGGTTTTTAATGATTCAACATTCATTACTATGACCAAACTTTTAGCAATCTTATCCCTATTTTTTTAAGCAATGTAAAAACTTGAAAACGAGGCCAGAAAATAGAATCTTGGGCTGTGGCGATCCGAATAATCTAGCAGATTAAAATTGGAAATTATTTAATAAAGAACCCGCATTACAACCTAATATTCATGCTCTTTATGCTGAAAACTATAATAGAGATAAAATAAAGCAGGAAGTATAAAAACACTCCCAATGATTAACGCCCAAGCAAGAGCAGATAAGGTACTTTGCGGCGCAGTATCTTCAATTAATGTGATGTAGTTTCCATCGCTTAACATTATAAAGGCAGGAAAATATTCATACCCGACTGCAAATAATATCATTGTAATTTGAAAGCCGGAAAGTATTCGAACAATGTTCTTGGCTTTGTTTTTCAATAAATAGTCCCAAAGGAAAAATAATGATATCGAGGCAGCAATAATTGCCAATAAACTTATTTTATTTGTCAACAACCCTCTATAAAGCGGAATACCATCTACTTCAGCAATAACAAAAACAAGTGCACCAGCTAAAACGGTTAATATATTCATTCGCTTGGCTTTACGGATAAAAATCTTTATATCCTCTTGGTTTTGAGCTTCTCCAATTAAATAAACAGCAGCCAAAAAACCGCAAATACAAACCGTAAACAAACCAACACTAATAGAGAAAAGGTTAAACCAGGGAGCTATAAATGCGTCTTGAAAAGTAGTTGCTTGCAAATTAATTTTCCCTCCGATTAAAGAACCAGCTATTATACCTAAGAAAAAAGGAGTGATAAAGCTTGAATAAACAAAAATCAGGTTATATACTTTTTGCATATCATCTTTCACCGCATCATAATGACGAAAGACAAAAGCGGTGCCACGAGCAATAATACCAAAAAGCATTACAAGTAAAGGAATATGCAAATGAACCGATAATGTTGAATAAACTACTGGAAAGCCAACAAACAGAATAACAATGGTAATAATAAGCCACATGTGATTGGCTTCCCAAATTGGCCCAATAGCACGATAAGTGAGCTGTCTTGTTTTATTTTTTGTAACCTCTGAACTAAATAACTCAATAATCCCGGCCCCAAAATCAGCACCACCTAATAGCAAGTATAACAGAATAGAAAGTCCTAAAAAAAGTATATCTATATAAAGCATTTAATAACAGTTTATAAGGGTTTTAAATCTACCTCAGCTTTTATCATCCATGTAATCTTCTACATCAAATTTATTTTAAATGAAGAGTTTTCATCTTTATCATATTTTAATGGAATACTTCTGATCTGACGATAAAGCAGAAATGTCACCATTATACTTAATGAGACGTACACAGCTGAATATAGGTAAAAGGAATACTGGATACCTGGCATTGGAGTTACAGCTTCAGCAGTGCGCATTACCCCATAAATTATCCAGGGCTGACGACCAATTTCTGTCACCATCCACCCGGCCTCCAAGGCAATATATCCAAGAGGAGTTAACACCACGAATAACTTAAAAAACCAGCTCGCTTGCAGCCAGTTCTTCTTCTTGAATAGAGCAATATGAAATAAAATGCCTGCAATCATTAAAACCATACCACAACCCACCATAACTTGAAATGCAAAATGAGTAATTGCTACGGGAGGGTGTTCTACCTCAGGAATACTGTCCAAGCCTTTTACTTCAGCATTAAAGTTTCCATGTGCCAAATAACTTAAAGCTCCAGGGATTTTAATTGCGTAGTCAATCTTCTTTTCCTTTACATTAGGAATCCCTCCAATAATTAGTGATGCTCTTTTTTCAGTTTTAAAATGCGCCTCCATAGCTGCAAGTTTTGCTGGTTGACGAACTGCAACATCCTTTGCCGAAATATCGCCGCTTATGGGCTGTAAAATGGCGAATACCGAACCAAAAGATGCCGCAATTTTAAAAGCCTTCCAATGAAACAGAGAATTCCTGCCTCTTAGGATCATTAAAGCATGAATGCCGGCTACTGCAAAACCAGTAGAAACAAAAGCCGCTATTGTCATGTGCAGTGCTTGCGAGAACCAGGCATCATTTAACATTGCTTTAATAGGATCAACATTTAAATACTGACCATTCGCAAAATCAAATCCGGAAGGGCTGTTCATCCATGCATTAGCAGCAACAACCAAAATCCCAGAAGCTAAACCAGTTATACCCACCATTAGTCCGGTAAACCAATGAAACCATGCACTAAACTTATTCCATCCGTACAGATAAAAGCCCAGCGCTATCGCTTCAATAAAGAATGCAGTACCTTCAAGCGAAAAGGGCATACCAAAAATTGGCCCTGCATGTTTCATAAAAGCAGGCCAGAGCAGACCCAACTCAAAAGAAAGCATGGTACCAGAAACCGCCCCTGTAACAAAAAAAATTGCCACTCCTTTACTCCAAGCTTTGGTCAGGTTTTTGTACTGAATATCACCTGATTTAATCCATTTATAATGAGAAACGGCCATGAAAAAAGGCATTGCCATGCCTATACAAGAAAATATAATATGAAAACCCAAAGAAAGGGCCATTTGGGAACGGGCAGCTAGTAGATTTTCCATGTTACCAAATTTATTAAAAGAACATCTTATAAGCACTTAAAAAGATTTGTTTGCAATAAAATAATTCGAGTCATATCAATTTAAAAACGGTCTTTGGTAACAGATAAAACAATTGAAATATGATTTCGAAAAGTTCATTTTTTTTATAAAATTTATATAAGATAAATCGATCAGATTATCGAATAAATGTTAGGTATTAACTAAATTTTACGCTTATGAGCAGCACAATGCCAGCAACCGAACTTCACGGTGAAATTACAGAGTGGAAAAACCTGGTAAACTTGATTCGCGATGAACTAAAAATGTTCAATCACAGTTTAACGGAAGTGGTCAAAAAGAATACTTCTGAAGCCATGCCTTATGTTGAACATTTTCAGAATCAGTTTATCAGACAAAATGAAGTTTCAGACGAACTCTTCCACGATTTGAAACAAGCCGATAAGGCTATCAAAACAAAGGCGGAGGAAGATGGAACGGAAATTGAACAATTAGTAGTAGATAATCCAATAGAGTTAAGAAGTAGAACAGACTCCTATAGAAAGCTATTTAATGAACTAAAAGTGGAATATCATAACTTTCTATCTAAATACCAGAATTAATTAAAAAGGCCTTTTAACTAATTAAAAGGCCTTTTTTAATGTATTGTTAAGGTGTGTTCTTTTTCAGCAGCCTTTCTTCTACTGCATGCTTAAACCCTATAAAATCAATATCTTCAATTTCATTGTTATCAATTATAATGTCAGCCTTTAATTTATGAGGTAACAAAAACTCGCTATAAGCAGGCATTACATGATTTTCCCATTTATACATAATGTCTTCATGTGAATAACCGCGTTCTTCCTGATCGCGTTTTAAACGACGCTTAAGGGCTAACTCCTCGTGCGCATCTATAAAAATACGCATATCAAGTATTTGGTTAATACCAGCAAAATGAAAAATGAATAAACCTTCAATTACAACAATAGGAGCAGGTCTACATTCCAACATTCGAGGTATTGCATTAGGATTGTTAAAAGTATATTCTTTTTTTAATACCGATTCCCAATGTAAAAGCTTTTCAACATCCGACTGAAATTTATCATTATCAATAGTTCGCGGAAGATCAAAGTTATAAAGCTTATTTTCCTCAGGTGTTAATTCTCCTACAGGAATGTAGTAATCATCTTGCGATATTATTACTAGTTGATCCTGATCAAAATATTTATATAAAGAACGTAAAAAATAGGTTTTGCCAGAGCCACTTCCACCTGCAATTCCAATTACAAAAGGCTTGGTCATTTTATTTCTACAACGCGTAAGATAATTCAATACGGAATTTCTGATCACGCACTCCTAAAGTGCTGGCAGCTGATTTGGAAATAACAATCAAAACATTTTTAGTATCAGAACTTTCCGGGAAATTACCTACTACTTTTACATAACCACTTTTATTGGTCATAGGGTTGGTAATTTTTATAATTGTTCCGATGGGAGCAGAACGGTGCAATGCAACACTTTTTGCTTGATTCAAATCATTATCGTTGATCCATGTTGCCAAACCTGTTTCATGGATTTCTTTTCCAACCTTTCCAGGTTGAGAAACAGGACTAACTGATTCAGTGTTTTCAACTACCGTGGCTTCTTCTTTAGTTTCAACTTTTACAGCTGCCGGTTTCATAACCGGTTTTACTTCTTCCTGCTTCTCAACCTTAACAGGTGTATCTACTGGTTTAGCAGCCGTCGAAGCAGTTAATGTACCTTTTGAACCTGGTATAATTTTTAATTTCTGACCTATTTTAACACTGTTAGAAGAAAGATTATTCAAGGTTAAAATATCCTCAACAGCAACCCCATACTTTCTTGAAATTGAAAACATAGTTTCCCCAGTAGTAACTGTATGTTCAATAGATTTACCTCCAACAACAGTCGTATTACTTTTTTTTAAGGCAAGGTTCTTTTTATAAACTTTTAAAGTATCGCCAATTCTAATTGGAGCCTTATCATTGAATTCCATAAGTTCAGATGGACTTACATGATATTTCCTACTAATAGAATAATAATTTTCTTTTGACTCGATGATATGAAGAATTACAGGTTTTCCTTTAAACTCACCAATACCAAGTGAATCAATAGTTGAGGCTTTGGCTAAGCTGCTAGCACCCAAAACCGTAAATAGTAGTAGTCCAAATCTCTTCATAATGATTAATTGTAAGCGCAATTATAAGAAATAACACACAAATTCTGTTTGGTTTTTTAAATACATTAAGTAGTTTTTGTAAACAAAAAACGTGTCAAATCCTGTTTTTTGTATCCCTGTTCGCATTTTATCTTCCCAAATAGGAATATCTCCATCATCAAAAACATAAACCGAACTTGTAATAAACTGATTATCTTGCAAATAAACAGAATAGATACTTTTTTTATCAATAGTTAAATACTCGGCCGAAATTACATCACATTTGTCACCGATTTGTTGAGGTATTTGCTCAATGGGAATTTCAAAGGGCATTTTAACAGACCTGTTCTGAAACATAGGACTATCACCTGCAATCAAATTCTTAATTTCCTCCCCTGTAAACTTATTTAGAAAAACATTTTTTCTTGGCTCAAACTTAGGATTAAATGCTTTAAAACAACCTACTGTATCTCCATCATAGGTCAGACTATAGTTTTCCCAAAGCTTTGTACCGTTAAAGGCATCATAAGCAAGCATTCCTTTATGTTCTGGTGTAGTTTCACCAACATAATAATGCAGTAGCAATACTCCACTTGAAATAGTTTCAATTCCACAGAACCAGTTTTCTTCCAGTTTTAATTCGTTAAAAGTGATTTTCCTTTTTTTTAGGTCAATACAAGAAAAAGTAGTGGTTTTAATTTCCTGATTACGAATCTCTAAAGCTACAAGATCATTTTCTTCATCAATGCAAATCCGCCATACAATTCCGCTAAACACTTTAGAAAGATGAGTATTTCGATTATCTTTAAGTAATTCCATCAGGCTTTAAAAATTTAACTAAGTTAACAGAACCAAAACAAAAACTATGATCAGAGGTTTAATTATTTCTATTATCTCCTTATTATCAATCTGTTACTATTCATTGGCTCAAGAAACAAGTAAAGTTAGAGTTTATCAGTTTAGAATAAATGAAGAAATTGCTCCCGGTACCTGGAGAAAAGTCAAACAAGCATTTTCCGAAGCTGAAAGTTATAAAGCCGAGATAATTGTTATTGACTTGAATACCTATGGTGGAATGTTGGAAATTGCGGATTCCATTAGAACTAAAATACTCGAATCACCAATTAAAACCATTGTATTTATAAATAATAATGCTGCATCAGCTGGAGCATTGATTGCCATTGCTTGTGATAGAATTTATATGCGTACTGCAGCAAGTTTGGGTGCTGCCAGTGTTGTTAACCAAACCGGGCAAGTGATGCCTGAAAAATATCAATCATATATGCGCTCATTAATGCGTTCAACTGCTGAAGCCAATGGACGTAATCCTTTGATTGCAGAAGCTTTTGTAGACTCTAATACCTTAGTGCCCGGAGTAAAACAACGCGGTACAGTGCTAACATTCACTACTTCAGAAGCCATAAAAAACAATTATTGCGAGGGTACAGCCGAAAGCATTAAAGAGGTATTAATGAAAGAGAAGATAACCAGCTTTGAAATAAAGAAGCAACAGCTAACATGGATTGACCACTTATTAGATTTCCTAACCAAACCGGCAGTTAGCGGCCTGTTAATACTACTCATTATTGGAGGTATTTACTTCGAATTACAAGCTCCAGGAATCGGTTTTGCACTATTGGTTTCTGTAATTGCTGCGTTGCTCTTTTTTGCACCTCTTTATTTAGAGGGTCTGGCAGCAAACTGGGAAATCCTTTTATTTGTTGTAGGAGTATTACTGCTATTGGCAGAAATTTTTATTATCCCTGGATTTGGAATTGCGGGTATTGCAGGTATCATTTTTATTATTTGTGGGCTTGCCTTTAGTCTGGTTGCCAATGATATGTTTGACTTTAGATTTACAGGAGAAAAACTGATGAGCTCTTTTATGATAGTAATTGGTTCAATGTTTGGCTCAATAATTTTAGCCTTAATATTCGGCAAAAACTTATTTAAAAGTCCATTGTTTCAGCAAGCCGTTCTGAAAGATGAGCAAAGAGCAACAGAAGGATATGTCAGTTCAATACCTCAAGTTAATTTAACAGGAAGAACTGGAATTGCGGCAACTGATTTGCGTCCAGCAGGAAAAATAATAATTGATAACAATCGATATGATGCTTTATCAGAAGGAGAGTTCATAGTAAAAGGCACAAAAGTTGTCGTGATAAAACACGAAACAATTTCTATTTTTGTAAGGAAAGATTCTTAATCATCAATCTAGTAGCTACCATTCATTAAACAAGTGTTACCAATAAGTGTTTGTTTTGTAAATCAACCTTGCTTAAACATGCATACACAATCAATAAAATTTAAAAAGGAAGGCATCAACGATTTCTACCCAACTTTAAAACAACGTGTTAATAGTTATTTTGATGAAAATCAACTTTCGCGCTATGCTAACATGTCCTATTTCATAAAAATTGCGCTACTAGTGATCGCCTTCGTTTCAACCTATCTAAATTTCATTTTTAATGTTGAAAGCAAAATAGAAGTATTCCTTTCATACATAGTTTTGGGAACTCTTGTGGTGATGATTTTTTTAAACATTGTCCATGATGCTGCACACCTAGCCATTTTTAAGAGTAAAAAAGCCAACAATGTGATGGTTTATTTCCTTGAGGTGTTTGGCACCAATAATTATATATGGAAAATGCGGCATCTGGAATCACATCATATTTATCCTAACATGTTTGGCTATGATGTGGATATAAAGCAATCAAAAATTGTTCGTATTGCTGATAATAGCCCTTACTTGAAATTTCACCGCTTCCAGCATCTTTATATGCCTTTGCTGTATTTTTCTTATACACTAAATTGGACATTAGTACGTGACTTTAAAGATATTTTTAACTCTGAAATGGGTCCTAAAAAAGGGATTAAACACCCAATTATGCAGCTAATTATTTTATTAGCCGCTAAACTGTTTTATTTTTTTTATATGTTGGTGCTGCCGGCCATACTTTTACCATTTAGTTTTTGGACTATTTTCGGTGGCTTTTTAGCAATGCACATTACATCAAGCTTCTTAGCCTTATTAGCCTTAATTTCATCCCACGTGGGTGAAAATGCAGTATTCCCCCAAGCAAGTGAAGACGGAAAACTGGAGCATACCTGGTCAGAGCATCAACTATTGGTTACTTCTGATTTTGCTCCTAACAGTAAGATTGTAACTTCTTTAATGGGCGGATTCAACCTGCATGTTGTTCATCACCTTTTTCCAACCGTTTCTCACGTTCATTATCCTGCATTAACTAAAATTGTAAAAGAAACGGCTGAAGAATTTGGTATTAAGTACAGAAGCATGAGTTTAGGGGAAGCGATGATTTCGCACTGGAAATTGCTAAAGAAAAATAGTGGGGTAGATGCTCAATCTATTTTAAACGAAGCTTGACAAAACAAAATGGCCACATTTTCTATGTGGCCATTTTTAACTAATTATTCTTCGCAGATTTTCTTAATGTTATCAAATGATTTCTCCATGCTCCCACCTATCATACTATCCATCATCAGGCACATATATTTATAAATTGGATTATTCCCCGATTTTCCTTCATCAGTCCAGGTAACTTTCGTACCTTCAGCAACCGGTTCTAATTGAATATTAACCATTAAGGGATCATCAAAACCTTCAAACATTAATTTCAGCTTTACTGATTTATCTGGCACACTCTCAACAATTGTCATAGAGCCATTCATTTTCTTACTTTCCCAGCTTTGTTTGGCATTTACACCGCTGCTAGGTGTTGAGGTTGTATATTTTATCAGTAAACTCGTCGTCAAATGCATTCCAGTTAGGCCAATTATTCAAATCATTAAACTCATTAAATACTTTCGCAACTGGCGCCTTAATTACAGCTGAACGCTCAACTTTGTAAGTAGATGGCAAAAATAATGACACTACTACCAATAAAACTAAAATTGCAATAATTCCAAGAAACAGCTTTTTAAGAATTTTCATATAATTATAAGTTGATTAGTTTGACTAAAGATAAAAATCTAATTTTAACAGTTACTGAATCAATGAAAAATTAATTATTCTTCTACAACTGCTCCGCCTTTGTACAATTGTTTCTGGTATTTCAACGAAGGAGATGGAATGAATGCTCCTAAACCTAGTTTATCCCAAATCCTATCAATATGTTCAATAGTTTGAGTTGCAGAAGCTAAAATATTAGGCCAATCACGTTCAAAACCATCAAATTCCTTGGTTTTGCGAGTACCATCCAAACCAATATGCGAAAGAGATTGATTATCGTCTGCCTTAACAATGAATCCATCACGGCGAGGATCAACATTATTTGAGAAACGCCAAACTGCATCTGCTACGTCAGAAATGTCGATCGTATGTTCAAGAAAAATAACCACCTTAACATTTTTAAATGAATCTGTTTTGAACAGCTCTCTGTTTAACTCCTCTATATGACCTTTTCTGTTCTTCTCTATGGAAACAAAAACCAAAGAAATTCCAAGTTTTAGCAGATCAGCATTAATAGCTTTTATTTCAGGGAACCGTGATTGAACTGCTTCTGCATTTATATTTATTTGTTTAGAATCTGACTTCTGTTGCAGATCTCCTCTCAACTCCTCATCAAATTTTTTAGTAGCATCTATCCCCATTTTTCCGCCAAAGGCCATTTTTGAACATGAATGATCCAATACATCCATAGGTCCTTGCGTAAAAATTATATCAGTTTGAGGATCTACATTGTCTGAAATATAATTGGCTACAGCAGCATTATCATGAATATCAACATCACCATCAACCACGACAATCATTTTGGTAAACATCATTTGTCCGGCTCCCCACATTGAATTCATAACCTTTAATGCCTGCCCTGGGTAATCTTTTTTAATCTTAGCAATTACTAAATTATGAAAAACCCCTTCCATAGGTAAAACCATATCAACTATTTCAGGAGCCATTGTCATTTTAATAGGGCCTAAAAATATACGTTCGGTTGCCTTTCCAATCCAGGCATCTTCCTGAGGAGGAATGCCTACAATGGTTGCGGGATAAACTGCATTTTTACGATGAGTAATAGCAGTAATATGAAAACGAGGATACCAATCTGCCAGAGAGTAATAACCGGTGTGATCGCCAAACGGGCCTTCCCAAATGAAATCTTCTTCCGGATCGACATAACCTTCAATAATTATGTCGGCATCAGCAGGCACCTGAACATCCTGGGTTAAACATTGTACTAATTCTACACGCTTCTTGCGCAGAAAACCGGCAAGCATATATTCATCAATACCATCAGGTAGTGGAGCAGTAGCTGCATAGGTGTAAACCGGATCACCACCTAAAGCAACAGCAACAGGCATTTTCTGACCTAATTTTTTGTACTCATTAAAATGACGGGCAGAAACCTTATGCTTATGCCAATGCAAAGCTGTTAGCTGTGGACCGAACACTTGCATGCGGTACATACCTACATTTCTGATTCCGGTAAGAGGATCTTTTGTATGGATTACAGGTAATGTTATAAACGGGCCTCCATCTTCAGGCCAGCATTTCAAAACCGGGAACTTTGTGATATCCGGATTAGTCATTACCACTTCCTGACATTCACCTTTGCCTGAAATCACTTTAGGCATCCATGATGCAATTTGTCCCAACTTAGGAAGTAATTTCAACTTATCTAAAATTCCCTCTTTGGGCCCAGTTAATGTCTTAAACAGATTTTCAATTTCAACGGTTATTTCATCCATGTGTTTTACGCCAAGGGCCATACACATTCGCTCGTAATTACCCATTGAGTTAATTAGCAGTGGAAAATCATAACCTGTATTTTCGAATAACAATGCCGGTCCGTACACCTTTGAAACACGATCAGTAATTTCAGTAATCTCTAATTCGGGATTTACATACTCCTTTATTCGAACCAGTTGATTATTTTTTTCGAGCGTTTCAATGAAATGCTGAAGGTTTTTATAAGCCATTATATTGATAATAGAATTAAAACGAAATTGATCGAATACTTTAAATCATTCGATTGGGGATCAAAAATAAGAAAGGTTACAGCAATAAACTGCAACCTTTCCTAATTTCATTAACTAAAAATACATTTAGAATCGAGTACCAATGGTTAAGACAACAGAATTAGTTCTTTGCTTTACATTCAATACTGGCTCTGAAAAATCATCAAGCAAATACGGGCGGAGAGTGGTTTTATATGAAGAATTGATGTATGCAGCATCTATATAAAAGTTATTGATTCTATAACCGACACCTCCTGTATAAAAATTACGCTTACCATCATTAGCTGAATTATCTGAAAACGGATTGCCATAATTTGCAAAACCTGCACGCAAGCTTAATTGATCTAATTTAACTTCTCCTCCAAGATGAATGTTCACCACTGATCTGTAAAATGCATTTACATCATCTTTAAAGTTTTGATCGGTATCAAAATCTGACGATTTCATCTTCAACGCTGTATAATCAATAAACTCAACATCTGCCGAAATAAATGCCATTTTACCTATAAAGTAAGAAGCTCCCAAACTATATCGAAAAGGTGTTGTAAGTGTATACTCAAAGTAAGAGGTAGAAGGGGAGTTAGGCTCATAAAATGTTCCGTTTACAGTTGTTGAGTTTAGATCATAACTGTAATCTTCCTTCATTTTCCAGGACGTTGGAAATTCAATTGATCCTCCTAATCGCACCTCATCAAGAGGACGAAAAATAGCTCCAATTTTACCCGTAAATCCGCTTCCATCTACCGATTGCTTCTGAAATTGATTTAACATCACTACACTTTCGGATGGATTTTGAAAAATACTATTGATCCCATCCTCCTTAAAATAGTTTTCAGAATCATAATTCTGGTTGGTAAACTTTAATGAAGCTCCAAAATAAAGCTTGTTACCATAATTTGCAGCCAATACTATATTCGTTTCATTCTGACTACCTTTATAGTTATTTTGAAGCCTTTGGTTTACATTTCCGGTTGAAATAGGAACATAAAGGATTTTACCTGTCACTGGATTAGTTGTTTCTTCATCAATTAAATAATTATCATAAGCAAATCCTAAATCATCTGGAAGATCTTCATTTTGCACCCCAATTTTACTTGCTCTTTGAGCAAAAGACTGGGTGATTGAATTATTAGGGTTCCTTCCACCAAAACTGTACTCAGAATAAAGATCGTTTGTTCTATTATAGCCTACACCTAACGTAACCCCAATCCATTCATTACAAATCTCATTTATTTTTTCCCTGTTAACATAAACTGGCAATGCTACACTTAAGTTACTTAGCTTAAAATTATTTACAGATGACTTTTGCTCGGGATTTGAAAGGTAACTGGCTGAAGCACTGTTGTTATTATATTGTAAACTTAGTCCAATATCTGACTTACGAAACATTCCAACCCCGGCAGGGTTACCACTCAATGCCCCTAAATCACCGCCAAGAGAGGTTTCTGCACCGCCTATTGACATATATCTTGCTGTTCCCCTTAAAAATTGCTGGGTAAATTTCAAACCATCCTCAGCATATTGGGCATTTGCTGCAAATGGGAAAGAGATAAAAAGTAGTATATAAACTATATTTTTAAATTTATTCATTTACTTTATTGTTACGGTACTTAATTATTATTTTCTGTTTTAGTTTGAATTGGGCAAAAAAATACTGCATAATCAATTTACGTGAACGTAGAATGAATATGCAGTAATTGAATTATTTACAATTAATTTCTTGATCTAGGTCTTGCATTGCTATTACTACTGCCTCCATTACTTCGACTTTCTCCACCTGTTGAACGACTTCCTTCGTTTGACCTAGGAGTAGTATATGTAGGCCTTGAACTTTCTCTTGAATTTGATCCTTGATCATATGTACGTTGACGAGGACGGGCATCACTATCCCCAACCTCTCTTCTTCCTGAAGAGTTATCAGGACGCCAAGCCGGCCTGGTACTACTAGTTCCTAATTCACCTCCTGGTCTTGGAGCAAAAGAATCATTTCCTCTGTAAGTTCTTGGTCTGTTAATATTTGTGCCTCCTCCTGCAGCGCGCGGTCCATAATTGTTATATACGTTATTAGGAGCCACATTATAAACATAATATCCAGGGTAGTAAACACCTGAGTACCATGGATTATTATAATAATATCCTAAATAACTATTATATTGATAAGGAGAACAATATCCATAACCATAAGAAGGATACCCCCAGCCAAAGGACATTGAGTAATAGGTTGAAGGCATTCCCCAATAATAAGGACGATTCCAAAAGTATGCACTATTGTAATAAGGATTACCCCAATAAGATCCTACACCAAAATACCATGAAGAGTATGGATGGTATGGATTATAGAAATCATCAAAATAGGCATCGTAACTATTAGGATAGTAAAACTTATTGATACGATTTGCGTAATAATAGTCAGGATCGTTTGGATCATAGTAGCGAGTTAATGGGCCGTCGTTCACTTCACCCTGACTTTGAGAAGAAGACGATGCATAAACCTGATGCTCTGCAACTTTTACATTGGTAAAATAAAGGTCATTATCCACCGATTCTTTAGATGGGGTATTTTGAGTCGTTTTGGTTGTTGAGCAGGAACTCAGTACCACTATCGACACAATAGCAAGCGTTAAAAACCTTTTCATGGCTTCAAATATTAGATTCTAAAAATAATCATTCTATAGTTAGATGACAAATTTCTATTTTTGGTTGCTCAAAACCTTAAAATTAACAGAGTATTTACATATCTAACCGTAAATGCAATAATTAAAAGTATTAGTTAAACATTTTTTATGGCAAAAGACCTCACGAGTAGAGACAAAGATTATTCTCAATGGTATAATGAATTGGTAACAAAGGCTGACCTAGCCGAACATTCTTCAGTTCGCGGATGTATGGTTATTAAGCCCTATGGGTATTCAATTTGGGAAAAAATGCAAGCTGTCCTGGATAAGAAATTTAAAGATACAGGCCACTCAAATGCTTATTTCCCCTTGTTTATCCCCAAATCTTTTTTATCTAAAGAGGCTGATCACGTTGAAGGTTTCGCTAAAGAATGTGCAGTAGTAACGCATTATCGTTTAAAGAACGACCCTGAAACCGGAGGGGTAATTGTTGATCCTGAGGCAAAGCTGGAGGAAGAATTAATAGTTCGTCCTACTTCAGAAACCATTATCTGGAATACTTATAAAGGTTGGATCCAATCGTACCGTGATCTGCCAATTTTGGTTAACCAATGGGCCAATGTTGTGCGTTGGGAAATGCGTACCCGTTTGTTCTTACGTACAGCCGAATTCTTATGGCAGGAAGGACACACAGCTCATGCTACCGCTGATGAGGCTATTGCTGAAACAGAGCAAATGTTGGATGTTTATAGTGATTTCGTTGAAAATTGGATGGCTCTACCTGTTGTAAAAGGCAGGAAGACTCCTAATGAGCGCTTTGCCGGTGCTCTTGATACGTATTGTATTGAAGCCTTAATGCAAGACGGAAAAGCTTTACAAGCCGGAACATCACACTTCTTGGGTCAGAATTTTGCTAAAGCGTTTGATGTGCGATTTACAGGCAAAGACGGTAAGCAAGATTTTGTATGGGCAACTTCATGGGGTGTATCAACCCGTTTAATGGGGGCTTTGATTATGGCACATTCTGATGATGACGGTTTAGTACTTCCTCCTAAATTAGCTCCGATACAAGTTGTTATTGTTCCGATATTTAAAAACGATGAAGAAGCCGATAAAATTACCGAAGTTGTAAATAAGCTTAAAAAAGAGTTTGATGCAAAAGGTATTTCTGTGAAATATGACAATCGTGACACACAACGTCCAGGCTTTAAGTTTGCTGAATGGGAACTGAAAGGTGTTCCTGTACGTATTGCAATTGGTGCCCGTGACCTTGAAAACCAAACGGTAGAAGTAGCCCGTCGTGATACAAAAGAGAAAATGGTGCTTCAAATGAACGATTTGGCTAATAAGGTGGAATTCTTGCTAGAAGAAATTCAAGTAAACATTTTCCAAAAAGCCAACTCTTTCAGAGAAGAAAACATTACTCGTGTGGATACTTACGAAGAGTTTAAACAAGTGTTAGGAAACAAAGGAGGTTTTGTATCTGCACATTGGGATGGAACAGCTGAAACAGAGCAACAAATTAAAGATGAAACCAAAGCAACCATCCGTTGTATCCCATTGAATAATCCTCAGGAAGAAGGAAAATGTATATTAACTGGCAAACCTTCATCTCAAAGAGTATTGTTTGCTATAGCATATTAAAATTAATATATGATAAAAAAAGCGGCTTCAATGAAAAGAAAGCCGCTTTTTCGTATGTCGGGCACGGTACTATTCTAACAAGGTGCAAATCCTTGCGTACGCCCAGTTGACAGGAAGTACTAGCGATTGGCAAGGGTGTCGCGGGTGACTGCGAATCTGAAGGAAGCCATTAGCAAAGGCAAGGTTCTGACGCACAGAAAATTGATACAAAGCTCAATGAGTGGGTCACCGAGTAATGGATCGGGAAAGCCCGAAAGTCAATCGTAACCTCATGGAGTAAATCAAGCAGAACCTGTTGAAAGAATAGGAATCTTATCCCGAGAGACCTCAGTGTCTGTTTTTAGTGGAACTATGCGCGTTGCGAAATGGGCAAAAGGACACGGAGGAGTCAGCAGACGACGTAGTACAGCCGATACGAGCCGAAAAAAAAAACTCGGAGGGTCTCACTAAACTGGAAGGTCTGAATCTAGTAATTTAAGGAGCAGTCGGTAAAGTCACTGTGTTTATGGAGCAAGAGCAAGCAATAGGGTATCAACTGGATTTGTTCATGGAACAAAAGATGAACGCTATTCTCCATTCAGAAAGTTGTGAAGACGTACACGGAGCAACCGCAGGAAAGGACTTGCAAATAACCGGTCAGGCTAAACAAAGACGAGCCTTAGCAGGAACATTAATGCAAGCGGTATGTTCGGATGGTGCAACATCCAGCTCGCTTATAAGCAAGTGAAGAGCAACAAAGGAGTAGCCGGTATCGATCAGGTTCCGGTAGGTGAATTTCCGCAATGGTATTTGAAAGAAGGCGCGAACCTGATTGAAAGCTTACTGAAGGGAACTTACCAACCGGACGCGGTGAAGGAAGTGGAAATGCCTAAAAAGTCAGTAGGTTTCAGGAAGTTAGGAATTCCCACGGTCAAGGACCGCATCATCCAACAGGCCATCAGCCAAGTGATAAGCCGGATTTACGAGCCTAAATTCTCGGAAAACAGCTACGGTTTTCGTCCCAAAAGAAACGCTCATCAGGCCTTGAAAAAGGCGAGTGATTACGTGCGGGAAGGCTACGCCATAGTGATCGATGTGGATTTGAAGAACTTTTTCGATGAAGTAAACCACGACCGATTGATGTACCGGCTGCATCAGGACATCAATGACACGGTGTTATTGAACTTGATACGAAGGTACCTTGGTAGTGGAATACTGGTCGATGGAGTCATCGGAGTACGTACCTCCGGCACGCCACAAGGGAGCCCACTTTCACCGATCTTATCCAATATCGTGTTAGACGAACTGGACAAAGAGCTAGAAAGGCGGGGTCATAAATTTGTTCGCTACGCAGACGACTGCAATATCTTTGTTCGCAGCCAAGCGGCCAGTGAGAGGGTATTTGGGTCGATAAGCAACTTCATTGAAAGTACACTAAAACTGAAAATCAACAGAGAAAAGAGTAAGGTTTGCCCGGTCAATCAAAGCAAGTTTTTAGGTTACACCATTCAAGATGATGGTCGGTTAACGATTGCCAAACAAAGCAAAGAGAACTTGAAAGCGAAGATTCGGAAAATAACGAAACGGAACCGAGGCCGGAGTTTAATCCAAATTATCAGGCTGGTTAGTTTATTTCCGATATGCCAAAAGCAGTCGTTTCTTACAAGATACGGACAGCTGGATACGCAGAAAGCTTCGTTGCTACCGACTCAAACAATGCAAGCGCGTTAAAACCATACAGGAATTTCTCCATGGTTTAGGTGTTGCAAAATGGCAGAGTTGGATACTGGCTCTTTCGGGAAAAGGGCATTGGCGCAAGTCAGGTGCTCCCCAAGCCCATCAGGCAATGAATCTAAAATGGTTTGAGGGACTAGGTTTGTACAGCTTATGGTGTAATTATAAACTGTTAAACAATTATTAGAAACCGCCCTGTACGAAAGTACGCAGGGTGGTGTGAGAGGACGGGGGAGTAATCCCCCTACCTACTCGATATGGAACTAAACTTAATTCAAATTTTTGATTAGCTGATAATAAAATGCAATAGCACTTTTATAATCGGTGACAGCAATTCGCTCATTAATATCGTGGTAACCAATAAGCTTTGAAGGAGCATACCGATAAATATTTTCAGTTATATCAGCATAATGACGAGAATCAGTAAGGGCAATTAATAAAAAAGGGCTTACAGGCATATCGGGGTGTAATTGCCGATTGGTTTTTGCAATAGCTATGAAACCTTTGGCTGTGGTTGATGAAATTTTTGAAGGATTAGCTTTTGATACTTCACGCGGTGTAATTTTCACCCTTGCATCATTTACAACTTTTCTTACTTGTTCAATTACCGTCTCAGGGGTTTCTCCCGGCAAAATTCTAAAATTAATGGCAGCAGTTGCTACTGAGGGAATTACATTGTCCTTAAAACCACTTTTCAGAATGGTAGGAGCAATGGTTGTATGAAATTGCGCGTATCCTCTGTCTGTCTTTTCGTACTCTCTTTGGATCAACGGTTTGGTTAACCACCGGTTGGCAAATATCACTTTCAAAAAAGGTGACATCTCTGGCCCCAAATATTCAGTTAACTCAAGAGTAGGAGTAGTGAATGTACCCTTAAAAGGGTTATTACGAATCTTTTCAATCGTTGAAGAAATAATATCAATAGCAGTCTCTTTTCCTGGTGCTGAAGAATGACCACCTGGGGAGTTCACATCCAAATCAATTGTTAAATAACCTTTCTCTGCAGTACCAATCAAAGCAATTGGTTTTCCGGGCAAAATACCGTCAATAATCAGCCCTCCTTCATCCATAACAAACTCGGCTTTTACGCCTCTGCTTTTTAATAATGAGGCAATTTCTGCAGCCCCTTGTTTTCCACTGATTTCCTCATCATGCCCAAATGCTAAATAAATTGTTTGTTCAGGCTGAAACCCTTCAGCTGTCAATCTTTCAACAGCTTCCATAATTGTTATTACTGTTATTTTATCATCTACACAGCCACGACCCCAAATAGTATCTTGTTTAATTTCACCACCAAATGGATCGGCTTTCCAATACTGTTTTGATTCTTCTTCAACAGGCACGACATCCATGTGTCCCATTAATATTATGGGTTTAAGTTTTGGATTTTTGCCTTGCCAGGTATATAACAGGCTATATTTGTTTACAACTTCCTTTTGAAGAAATTTATTGACATTAGGGTAGGCTGTTTCCATAAATTTAAGATTGGCTGTAAACTGAGTTGTATCAATTTTTGAAGTATCGTCATATGAAATTGTTTTAAGTTTAATTGCAGTTTGAAAATTCACAACAGCCTTTTGCCCCACTTCAATAGGATTAATAACCTCTACTTCAGGCTGTTTAGATTTGAACGTAAGTGTTTTAAAGGCAATAATTCCAACCAATACTCCAATAGTGATCAATAAAAAAAGCAGGAATCTTTTTATCATATTTCCAGATGTTTCTAATCTAACATAGGTATTTTAAATTAATTATGCAGGCATAAAAGAAATCTCAATAATAAAAAAGCATCGACTAAAAAAAGCCGATGCTTAAGTAAGCTATGAGAATTGGTTGATGATTGATTGTACGCAGCACTTTCAATGCATCAACTGATAATTTTAAATTTTAATGGGCCTTAATGTATTTTTTCAAGGTGCTTGCCATTTGACGACCACTGTTAATCGCAGTTACAATAAGGTTTGCGCCTTCAATCATGTCACCTGCTGCCCAAATTTGAGGATCAGAAGTATGGAAATTATCAACTTTCACATTCCCACGGTTATCTTTTTCAAGGTTTAAATAGTCTACCAATCCTTCGTGTATGGTATGCTCAAAACCTAAAGAAATTAACAACAAGTCACATGGAATATCGTATTTCTCACCACTGATTTCATAATTACGTTGACCAGATTTGATTTCACCTTCAGGCCATTTAATATTTTGAAGTTCCAATGCTTCAACTTTATCACCACCCTTAACAGCAGAAGTTACAACAGAGAATAATCGCTCGCAACCTTCTGCCTGCGAAGAAGAAGTGGTAAAGGTTTTGGGCCACATAGGCCAAGGGTTGGTCTCATAACGCTCTTCAGGCAAAGGTTTGTGAATCTGAATTTGAGTAACACTTTTAGCTCCTTGACGAATTGCAGTACCAATACAGTCGGAACCGGTATCTCCACCTCCTAAAACTACAACATGCTTATCTTTAGCGCTAATCTTTACCTCAGGATGCAATTGATCACCATGATTTTCTTTGTTTTGTTGAGATAAAAATTCCATGGCAAAATAGATTCCCTTTTTGTCAGCTCCCTTGATATTACCAAGCCCACGAGGCTTTTCAGCTCCACAACACAAGCAGATATAATCAAATTCAGCTTTCAGGTCGTCAATAGAAATGTTCTCACCAACGTTTGAATTAGTTTTAAAGGTAATCCCTTCTTCTTCCATCAATGCAATACGGCGATCAATTACCCATTTCTCCAATTTAAAATCAGGAATTCCATAACGTAGTAAGCCTCCTAATCGGTCGTTCTTTTCAAAAACAGTAACCGTGTGTCCCACTAAATTAAGTTGTTGCGCAGCCGATAATCCCGCAGGACCTGAACCAATTACAGCTATCTTAATTCCAGTTCGATAAGGAACCTGATTTGGCTTCACCCATCCTTCTGCAAAAGCTTTCTCTATAATTGATAACTCTATTTGTTTAATGCTGATAGGTTTTTCGACTAATGAGGCCGTACAAGCCGGTTCACAAGGAGCCGGGCACACCCTGCCTGTAAACTCAGGGAAGTTGTTTGTACTCATTAACGTACCATAAGCGTTTTTCCATTGACCCTTGTAAACAAAGTCGTTAAACTCAGGAATAAGATTTGAAACCGGACAACCCCAATTACAAAACGGGATTCCGCAACCCATACATCGTGCAGCTTGTGTTTTTACACGTTGTTCACTTTGTGGCTTTTCAAACTCATTATAGTGTTGAACACGCTCGGTAACCGGCGCTTTCTGCATATCTTCTCTTGGATATTCAATAAATCCTGTAGGTTTTCCCATTGTATTTCAGATTTAAGGGTAAAGACATTCGGTCAAATACCCTTATTGTGTTACCTTTTTAAATCACTCGTTTGCAATCAATTATTTGCTTTCAATTGCCTCAGTTTTCCCCACCTGATTACTAAACACAGATGGAGGTAAACTTGCTACTGAAGCTTTTCTTCTGTCGAGCTGAACCTGAATCTTACGGTATTCGAAAGGAATTACCATAACAAAATCTTCAACACGGCGAGCCCAGTTATTCAAAATCACTTTGGCTTTAGGACTACCGGTATACTCATAGTGCTCTTTGATTAAGTTATATAGCTCTTGCTGACGGGCTTCATCTGTTACCTTTTCAACAGCTACCATACTAAGGTTACAATGCTTCTTAAACGTTCTATCCTGATCAAAAACATAAGCTATACCACCGCTCATACCCGCAGCAAAGTTTTTACCTGTTGAGCCAAGCACTACAACAATACCGCCGGTCATATATTCGCATCCGTGATCTCCCAAGCCTTCAACTACAGCATGAGCCCCGGAGTTACGAACACCAAAGCGCTGTCCAGCCATACCAGAGAAGAATGCTTTACCAGAGGTTGCGCCATATAAACAAGTGTTCCCAACAATCACATTTTTATGTGGCTCCAATGATGATTTTTGAGGTGGAGCGACAATGATCTTTCCTCCCGATAAACCTTTTCCTACATAATCATTTGCATCTCCTCTTAGGTTCAAGGTTAATCCAGAAGGTATAAATGCTCCAAAGCTTTGTCCGGCTGTACCTGTAAGATTCAACAAGATATGATCCTCAGGTAACCCTTTTGAACCATGACGAAGTGTAATTTCACTTCCCAGCATAGTGCCGAAGGTGCGATAAACATTATATATTTTCTTTTCAACTACTATTGATTCTTTTCCATCAAGAGCAGTTTTTACCACACCAATCAATTCATTATCAATAGCTTCACCAATTGCATGAACTTGTTTTTTAACATTTCGGTAAACGTTATCAGCAGAAACAGGTTTAACAAATAGAGGGCTGAAATCCAAACCTTGAGCTTTGTAATGATCCACAGCTTTATGGGTTTTTAAACGCTGTACTTGGCCTATCATGTCTTCAAACTTGCGATAACCAAGCTTTGCCATAACCTGACGAACTTCTTCTGCGACAAACATTAAATAGTTCTGAACATATTCCGGCTTTCCATGATACTTGTTTCTAAGGTATTTGTCTTGCGTAGCAATACCTACCGGACATGTGTTTAAATGACACTTTCGCATCATGATACAGCCCGTGGCAATTAACACTGATGTTGCAAATCCAAACTCTTCTGCACCTAATAATGCACCTATAACCACATCACGTCCGGTTTTTAATTGTCCATCCACCTGCAAACGCACTTGACCACGTAGTTTGTTCAACACCAAAGTTTGCTGCGCTTCAGCTAAACCTAATTCCCAAGGCATTCCCGCATGCTTAATTGAAGTCGCAGGAGAGGCCCCGGTACCACCATCATAGCCAGAAATTGTTATTGAATCAGCCAAAGCCTTAGCAACCCCGGCAGCCACAGTCCCTACACCAGTTGATGAAACCAATTTTACACTGATATCAGCCCATCGGTTGGCATTCTTTAAATCGAAGATTAGTTGTGATAAATCCTCAATTGAGTAGATATCGTGATGAGGAGGAGGGGAGATCAGTGAAACTCCTGGTATAGTATGACGAAGTTTAGCAATATAATCATCAACCTTAAAGCCGGGAAGTTGACCTCCTTCACCAGGTTTTGCACCTTGAGCTACTTTTATCTGTAACTCATCTGCATTTACCAAATAATTGGAAGTTACTCCAAATCGTCCTGAGGCCACTTGCTTAATGGCAGAACGACGAAGGTTTCCATTGGCATCCGGTTTAAATCTAATCTCATCCTCACCACCTTCACCGGTATTACTTTTACCCCCTAAATTATTCATGGCGATGGCCAATGTCTCATGCGCTTCGCGTGAAATTGAACCAATTGACATCGCCCCTGAAGTGAAGCGTTTAACAATTTCTTTAGCAGGTTCAACCTCTTCCAACGGAACAGTAGGAAGTTCTGTTTCATCGATATCAAACAACCCCCTTAAAAAACTTAGCTCTTCAGTGCGATCGTTAACTAGTTTTGCAAATCGGTTATAAATTTCCGGATCATTTTTCCATGCAGCCTGTTGCAGTAAGTGAACAGTTTCAGGGTTGTAAGCATGATATTCGCCTTGTTGGCGCCAGTGATATTCTCCACCCGTGGAGAGCTTGTCAAAATAGTGCTTTTCAACTTTGTACGCATTTTCATGACGGGTTTTAAGTTCCTGTTCTAATTGTTCTATACCTACACCCCCAATCATTGAGAATGTGCCCTCAAAGTATTTTTCAATTAAGTCTTGATTAATCCCAATTGCTTCAAAGATTTGCCCACCTTGGTAACTCAATAAGGTTGAAATTCCCATTTTGGCCATAATCTTCAATAAGCCTTTTTTGAGAGCGCTTATATAATTTTTATGCGCTTTACTTTCATTAATACCCTTTTCCAATTGGCCACTCATTTCCATATCAGTCAATGATTCAAATGCCAGATAAGGGTTTACACCACCTGCACCAAACGAAAGCAACAAGGCCAAGTGATGAACTTCGCGCACTTCACCGCTCTCTACTACGATTCCGATTTTACCACGCTTATTTACACGTATCAAATAATGATGAACTGCAGAAACAACCAATAAGGTAGGAATTGGTGCATGGGTATGGGAATGATTACGGTCAGATAGAATAACCAGACGATATCCTTGATCTACTATTGCTTCAACCTTTTTACACAATTCGTCTAATGCAAATTCTAACGATTGCTCATAAATAGGATAACAAACATTCAATACTTTTGATCTGAATCCTCCTGTTTTTAGTTGCTTTAACTGCTCTAATTCATCATTGGTAAACACCGGTTGGTTAATTTCGAGCATTTTACAATTAATAGGATTATCTTCAAGCACATTGCTGGCTCCACCGATTGGGATACGCAATGACATCACCAAATCTTCACGAATTGAATCGATTGGAGGGTTGGTAACTTGAGCAAACCGCTGTTTAAAGTAATTATATAATAATTTAGGTCGATCTGAAAGTACGGCTAAAGGTGTGTCATTCCCCATTGCATATGTTGCCTCTTGCCCTTCATCGGCCATTGGCTTCATAAGCATATGCAATTCTTCGTATGTATAACCAAATACGCGCTGTGCTAAACGCAAATTCTCATGGTTTGGTTGATTTACATGAGCCGGGGCCGGAAGATCTTTCAACCTGATACGGTGTTCGTCTATCCATTGTTTATATGGAGCTTTTTCTGAAACACGTTTCTTTATTGCCTTATCATCAAAAATGTCGCCTGTTGTCGTATCTATTAAAATCATACGGCCAGAACCCAGATTGCCTTTTCGCTTGATTTTATCTTCAGGAATAGGAAGCACACCACTTTCAGATGCCATTATGAAATACCCATCATATGTTTCAGTGAAACGAACCGGACGCAAACCATTTCTATCTAAACAAGCTCCAATTTGCAATCCGTTAGTAAACATCATTGCTGCCGGACCGTCCCATGGTTCCATATTTGAATTGGAATACTCATAAAAACCACGTAAATCAGGGTGAAGCTGATCATCGTTTTCCCAAGCCTGCGGCATCATCATCATCATTGCATGATCCAAATCCCGTCCGCATTGAATCAATAACTCCAGATAGTTATCAAATGAAGCTGAATCTGAATTTCCCTTTTGAATCGTTGGAAATAATCGCTCTAAATCATTACCAAACAAACTTGACTCAAGATTTTTCTCACGAGATTTTGCCCAGTTTACGTTTCCTTGTAACGTATTGATTTCCCCGTTATGGGCAACATAACGAAACGGCTGCGCCAAACTCCAAGTAGGGAAGGTGTTTGTAGAATAACGCTGGTGAATTAATGCAAGGGAACTTTCAAACGATTCGTCCCGGAAGTCTGGAAAGTAATCTTCCAATTGCCATGCATTAAACATTCCTTTATAGACAATTACACGAGATGAAAGTGTAGTAATGTAAAAGAATTTCTTTTGCTGAATATCGCTTGCGGCAATTTTCTTTTCAATTTGCCGGCGGATAAGATATAATTTACGCTCAAAGGCTTCTGAATCAACTTCATTCCGCTGAACGAAAAACTGATAAATAGAAGGTTCAAGATGAAGTAAATTTTTAGATAAGCAAGAGTTGTCACAAGGAACCTGTCTCCAACCTAAAAAGGTTTCCTTTTCTTCAATTACAATTTCTTCAATGATTTTTCTACATGCATTAGCATCATTTTCATCCTGCGGAAGAAAAGTCATGCCTACAGCATATTCTTCTTCATCAGGCAATTGAAAATCTGCATTAACTAAAGCCTTTTTGAAGAAATTATGAGGAAGTTGAGTTAAAATACCTGCTCCATCACCTGCATATGGATCTTCACCTGAAGCCCCGCGATGTTGCAAGTTTTTAAGAATCTGTAAACCGTTATAAACGATTTCATGAGAACGTTCACCGTTCTTTTGTACGATACAGCCAACTCCGCAAGCATCCTTTTCATGTGCAGGGTCGTACAAGCCCTGCTTCTCTGGTAATCCGTGGTTGATCATTCTGGGTTCTCCTAACTTACTTTACTTAATCTTGTATGAGAACTCCACAAGGGTATTGAAAAATTGGTTCCTAAAAATAGGAATGTTTATTATTATTTCAAAATACTATACATAAAATTAGTTAATTTATAAAAATTATAGCATTAACAAATTTTATTGTCAATCGTATGCGTGAAACTCAGCATATATATTGCAAATTAATATAAAGCCAGAATATAATTTTAAAAATAAAGCCAAGTTGAAATTTTCAACCTGGCTTTGTGTGTTATAAAAAATTTTATTTCAATCAAAATAATATAAAAAGAAGCAAATATTTTACATTTTAAATTTTGATGAAACTTCCAATTCTTTGCTACCGGCCGTATATTTATAAAAGCCTTCACCTGTCTTCATTCCTTTGTAACCAGCTGTTACCATATTAACTAATAATGGACATGGAGCATATTTAGGATTACCAAAACCTTCATGTAATACATTTAATATTGACAGACACACATCAAGTCCAATAAAATCGGCTAATTGAAGTGGACCCATTGGGTGAGCCATACCCAATTTCATTACTGTGTCAATTTCTTCAACCCCTGCTACACTTTCGTACAAGGAGTAAATAGCTTCATTGATCATGGGCATTAAAATGCGGTTTGCAACAAAACCCGGATAATCGTTTACCTCTGTAGGAATCTTACCGAGCTTTTTGGAAAGTTCCATAGTCAAACTAGCCACTTCATCACTTGTTGCATATCCCCGGATTACCTCTACCAGTTTCATAATCGGCACCGGATTCATAAAATGCATACCGATTACCTTGTCAGCTTTTGATGTTACAGAAGCAATTTTGGTTATAGAGATAGATGACGTGTTTGTTGCTAAAATGGTTTGATCAGTTGTAAATGAATCAAGGTCTTTAAATATCTTTAGTTTTAGGTCGATATTTTCCGTTGCGGCTTCAACCACCAAGTCAACATTGGCTACCCCTGCCTTCATATCTGTGAAAGTAGTAATATTTGACAATGTGGCAAGCTTCTCTTGTTCGGTCAAGGTTCCCTTTGCAACTTGGCGTTCCAGATTTTTGCCAATAGTATTCAATCCAAGATCAAGTGCATCCTGAGAAATATCTATTAATGAAACTTTAAAGCCAAACTGGGCAAAAGTGTGAGCTATACCGTTTCCCATGGTTCCAGAACCAATTACGGCAACATTTTGAATTGTAGTCATATAGGTTATTGATTATTATATATAATGAGGTTGTTTAATTATTATCTGATTAGGATAAATAAAAACCACGGGCTAAATTTGATAAAAATTGATGAATTATGATTAGTAAAAACATGGAAAACATGCTCAATGAGCAAATCAATGCCGAACTGTTTTCAGCAAATCTATACCTTTCAATATGTTCTTATTTCCAAGACCAAGATTTGGACGGCTTTGCCAATTACTTTCGGGTACAGTCAAAAGAGGAATTGTTTCATGCAAGCAAACAATTTGATTATATCCATGCGGTGGGCGGTAAAGTAACTATGAAAGCAATTGAAGCTCCAGAAACCGAATTTAAATCAATTATCCACACTTTTGAAGTTACCCTGACTCACGAGAAAAAAGTAACAAAAAGCATCAACAACCTGGTAAAGCTGGCCTTATCAGAAAATGATTTTGCCACTCACAACTTTTTGCAATGGTTTATCGCCGAACAAGTAGAAGAAGAAGCATCAATCACCAACATTTTAAAGAAACTTGAGATGATTGGTGGTAACAGCTCTGCCTTGTACTTATTAAATACAGAACTTGGCCAGCGTACATTTACTGAACCAAAGACAAATTTAAAATAAGAGCGATTTCAATTGCTCTTTATTTTTATAATAACAAATCCAATCATTTCGTTTTTCGGTTTTCCCCCTCCATTTTCTTTTTATATCTTTGCGCTTTCATTCAAAAAAACCACTGTAACATTGGAACATCTGGAGTTAACCACTGTTGAAACGGCAAAAGATCTTGGACTTTTGCCTGAAGAATTTGATAAAATCAAAGAAATTTTAGGACGCACCCCTAACTTTAACGAACTGAGCATTTTTGCCGTAATGTGGAGTGAGCACTGTTCGTACAAAAATTCAATCGTTTGGTTGAAAACCTTACCAAAAGAAGGTCCACGTATGTTGGCCAAAGCAGGTGAGGAGAATGCCGGATTAGTTGATATAGGTGACGGCTTGGCTTGCTGTTTTAAAATTGAATCTCATAACCACCCATCAGCCTTAGAACCTTATCAAGGTGCGGCTACCGGTGTTGGTGGTATTAACCGTGATATTTTTACTATGGGCGCCCGTCCGGTTGCTCAATTAAACTCATTACGTTTTGGCGATATTAACCTTGACCGTACCAAATGGCTTGTAAAAGGCGTTGTTAAAGGTATCGGCGATTATGGAAATGCTTTTGGTATCCCTACCGTTGGCGGTGAAGTTTTCTTTGATGAGAGCTTTAACGTAAATCCATTGGTTAATGCCATGTCAGCTGGTATTGTTAAAGTAGGAGAAACTGTTTCTGCAACATCTCACGGTGTTGGCAACCCTGTGTATATTGTAGGTTCTGCTACCGGTAAAGATGGCATTCACGGAGCGGCTTTTGCCTCTAAAGATATCACCGAAGATTCGGTAAATGACTTACCATCGGTTCAGGTTGGAGACCCATTCCAGGAAAAACTCTTATTGGAAGCTACGCTTGAAGTAATTCAATCAGGAGCGGTTGTAGGAATGCAAGACATGGGTGCTGCAGGTATCATCTGTTCAAACTCAGAAATGTCAGCTAAAGGCGAACACGGTATGCGCATCGATTTGGATAAAGTACCAACTCGCCAGGAAAACATGAAGCCATGGGAAATCCTGCTTTCAGAATCACAAGAGCGTATGCTTATTGTGGTAGAAAAAGGCAAAGAAGCGATTGTTGAAGCTATCTTTGATAAATGGGATTTGAATTGTGCTATTATCGGTGAAGTAACCAACACCAAACGCTTGCATTACTATATGCACGGTACCTTGGTTGCAGATGTTCCAGCCGAAGACCTAGTATTAGGTGGTGGAGCTCCTGTATATCACCGCGAATTCCGTGAACCAGCATACATGGCTGAGCACAAGTCCTTTAAGATTGAAGATATTAAGCAACCTGAGAATTTAAAAGAAGTTGCTGAACATTTAATTTCACATCCAAATATTGCTTCAAAACGTTGGGTGTACAATCAATATGATTCAACAGTTGGTACTCTAAATATGACAACCAACCGTCCAAGCGATGCAGGTGTGGTTGATGTTCGTGGTACAGACAAAGCCTTGGCATTAACAGTAGATTGTAACTCTCGTTACGTTTACGCTGACCCTGAAGAAGGCTGCGCTATCGCTGTTGCGGAAGCGGCCCGTAACATTGTTTGTGCAGGTGGTGAACCTGTTGCAATTACCAATTGTTTGAACTTCGGTAACCCGTATATTCCTGAGGTTTATTGGCAGTTTGTTAGTGCTATTAAAGGTATGGGGAAAGCTTGTACCAAGTTCGAAACTCCTGTTACTGGCGGTAACGTAAGTTTCTACAACCAGTCAAG